>JAMQHH010000014.1 GCA_025993875.1 Candidatus Dojkabacteria bacterium | reverse complement strand
AGCCATTATAGATAGTGGTAAGATTCTAAAATTAGATACACCACATGGACTAATTGATTCATTGCTAAAAAGTGGATTTAAAAAAGAGAGGCAGGTAAAAGAAGCCTCACTCGAAGATGTATTTTTAAATTTAACGGGAAAAGAATTAAGGGAGGAATAACCATGAACCAAAACAATCTTTTCAAAACATTTAAGCTTTCCAAGTATATTTTTTTATCGACAATTCGAAATCCTTCGGCTGTATTCTTTAGCTTTTTGTTTCCATTTATATTTATTGTCGTTTTTGGTCTAATAGGGCAGGGAAGTGGAAAAGTTGATCTTGGAATTTACAACACATCATTAAAAAGTGGAGCTTTCTATGAAGCAATGCAAAAGATTGATTCTTTAAATTTAATATCAGATAAAACTGATGCGGAACTAAATAACGATTTAGAGAAAGGAAAAATCGGAGGTGTTATAGATATTGCTAATTCGGATCAGTTATTTAATGGTATTGATACCTACAAAGTTGAGTTAACAACTACAAGTGCTGCTCCACAGGATGGTGCCACACTTACAGCAATTATAAACAGTCTTAAATATTCTCTAAACGATTCAATATCTGCAAGTATTCCACAAAAATTAGTAGATCTCACTTTTACAAATGTCGAAGGAAGAAAATATCAGCAGATTGACTTTATTTTACCCGGTCAACTAAGCTTTTCACTTTTATCATCGGGTGTTTTTAATATTGCATTTGTAATTATAACTTTAAGAAAAACTCTTGTGCTAAAAAGAATGTTTGCAACCCCTACTCCTAAATGGACAATAATGCTTGCCAAAGTTATTAGTAGTATGGCGTTTGGCGCACTACAGGTTGCGGTAATAGTTTTAGTCGGACACTTTGCATTTAACTTTACTCTGGTAAACGGTCTATCTACATTTATAAGTATGTTGCTATTATCTTTACTGGGCTTACTGGTCTTTTTGGGGCTTGGACTTTTTGTATCATCTTTAGGCGATAATGAAGATGCAGTTTCGCCAATAGCAAACCTTGTAACTCTTCCGCAATTTTTACTTAGTGGTAGCTTTTTTAGTATAGAAACTTTTCCGGCTTTTTTACAGCCAATTGCTAAGATTTTACCAATGACATTTTTAAATGATGCAATGCGAGCAATAGCATTCGAAGGTGCTTCTTTCGAAAGCATTTTGCCACAAATCTTGGGACTTTTAATTTTTGGAGTTATTATTTACAGTATAACCTTAAAGGTGTTTAAGTGGGAATAATTACCTTCGGAAGTAATAATCCAATATAAATTGGGCATACTTAACTGCTACGGCTTCTGCAACAGCTACACGAATTTCATCCCGTTTATGTTGTATTCCTTCAAGTCTAGCTTTTTTAAATATAGATTCAAAAGTTAGAGAATCACCGCTTAAGCCAAAAACCTCTAGTTTTGCAATTTTTTCAATATCAGATTTCATTCTGACTATACTGAATGGGTTTTCAAATTTAAGAATAGGAATTCCATCCTCGGTAAAGATATTAGTAAACAACCGATTCCATTTTTGAGTGCTATATAGTAACGAAAGCTCATAGTTAAATTTATCTACTGCAGCTCTTACGAAGTCTGCTTTATTATCTATAACATGTTTATCCCGCAATTCTATGACTCTCCACAAAATACTCATAGACTGCACTGCCATATTTCTTTGCGATATGTTTTCTGATAGAGCAGGAAACTCTATACTTTTACCTGGGTTATCAAATTCGACTGCCAAATCTATTTGATTATATCTTCCCGAAAAACCGTCATCAAATATACTTTTTGCTTTTCGACTTGTATCTAAAAACTCAATGTTAGATGTATCTGTTGTACGATTTTCAAAGCCACTATTATCCGGAAGCATGCTCATAAGCATTAATAAAACCAGTTGCCTGCCGGTAATTTGCGACTCTAGCATTTCATTGAATTTGAAAAAATAAACTTTTTATGCTACAATGTTCAGTCTCCAGAATCCTTTGGTTAAAGGCGTTATTTCTGGAGTATTTGAACTCCGGAAGTAAAAATAAAACTTCTAGATTTCAACCATTGTAATTATTATAACAAACTTATGGTTTCTAGTAGACCGTCAAATTCCAGGTTTAGTGGAAGATACAGCAGACCTCCATTTAGAAGGTCCAGCAACAGATTTTCTAGACGAAAATCAAAAGGGTTGGATATTTCTAGACTAATAAATAATGAGCCGCAAGAGGAGGAAAAACAAGAAGTATTTACTCCAAAACATCTTTTTAGCGATTTTAATGTTTCAAGCAGGATAAAGGAGAATGTTATGGGAAAAGGATATAGCGAACCAACTCCTATTCAGGATGCTGCAATTCCCGAAATTCTTTCGGGACATAATGTTTTAGGTCTGGCCAATACAGGAACAGGGAAAACCGCAGCATTTGCTATACCGCTTTTGGAAAAAGTTTTGCAAAATCGAAGTAAAAAGGTAGTTGTAATTTGTCCAACTCGCGAACTTGCATTACAAATTAACGAGGAATTTAAGAGTTTTGGTAAAGGCACAGGGCTTTTCTCTGTACTATGCATTGGTGGAGCAAATATTAGAACACAGATACACTTTTTAACAAAACCACACCAATTTATTATAGGAACACCCGGAAGAATTAAAGATCTTCTTTTTAGAAAAACACTAAGACTCGATAACGCTTCGTATCTTGTCTTGGACGAAGTGGATAGAATGCTGGATATGGGTTTTATTGACGATATAAAATATATTGTCGGCAAAATGCCGAAAGAAAAGCAAACACTATTTTTTTCGGCAACAATTAATTCCGAAGTTAAGGGTTTAATCAACGAGTTTTTGGGAGAACACAAGGTCATCTCGGTAAAAGCGCGCGAGACTGCAAAGAGTGTAAGCCAGGATGTAATTAAGGTTCAAAGTATTGTAGAAAAACTCGATAAACTAACTGAGTTGTTAAACACAGCAGAATTTTCGAAAGTTTTAATTTTTGTAAAGACCAAAAGTGGTGTAGATAGGCTTGAAAGAGATTTAATAAAAAGAGGAGTAAAGGTTTCGACTATTCATGGTGATAAGCCCCAAAGTATTAGGCAAAGGTCGATATACAACTTTAAAAATAATGTAAGCAAGGTTTTAATTGCTACAGATATTGCAGCTCGAGGATTAGATATCCCGGAAGTATCGCATGTTATTAATTATGATATGCCGGCAACATACGAGGATTACGTACACCGAATTGGAAGAACGGGAAGAGCAAATAAAAAAGGAAAAGCTTTAACATTTGTGGAAGGCTTTGCGGGACATAGATATTCCGGTAGATATTAGTTTTAAACTATGGAAAATTTAAGAAACATAGCAATAATCGCCCATGTAGACCATGGGAAAACTACACTTGTCGATGCCTTTTTAAAACAGACAAATGTATTTAGAGAAAATCAGGAAGAATTTAAGCAAGAAATGATTTTAGACTCTGACGAACTGGAGCGGGAAAAAGGTATTACAATAAGAGCTAAGAATATCTCGGTAAAATACACAGCACAAGACGGAAACGAATACAAAATAAATATAATAGATACACCAGGGCATGCCGATTTTGGAGGAGAAGTTGAAAGAACGTTAAATATGGCCGAAGGCTGCCTGCTTTTAGTAGATGCCCAGGAAGGAACAATGCCTCAAACAAAGTTTGTTTTGAGAAAAGCTTTGGAACTTGGCCTAAAAGTTATAGTTGTAATCAATAAAATTGATAAAAAATTTGCAAATCCCAAAAAAGCGCTCGAAAAAGTAAGTGATTTATTTTTACATCTAGCAACAGAAGATAACCAGCTTGAATTTCCTGTTTACTATGCAATAGGAAGAGAGGGAAAGGCTTTCGAAAAACTTCCCGAAGGTGATTTAACAATTCCGAACTCGACTCTGGGAAATATAAAGCCACTTTTGGAAGGGATAATAAAACATATCCCCGAGCCTAAATTTGATTCTGATAAATCATTGCAAATGCAAATTTCTTCTTTAGATTTTAATCCTCATTTAGGGAGGCTTTTAGTAGGAAAAGTAGTTCGCGGTAAAATTTCCACAGGGAGTTCTGCAGTTGTTGTGCATTCTCCCGAAATAGGAGCTGCAAAAGACTCGGGTGTAATTAAAAAGCTATATTTATGGGAAGGTTTAACCTATAAAGAAGTAGAAAGCGCCAAAGCTGGCGAAATAGTAGCAGTTGCGGGAATAGATTCTAAAGCTATTGGGGGAACACTTTGTTCACCATCCAATATTGAAGCCCTTCCCGTTATTAAAATTTCTAACCCGTCAGTAAAAATAAAATTTGAAGCAAACACATCACCACTTGTCGGGAAAGAAGGTAAATTTGTTACGGCCAAACTTTTACAACAACGGTTAGATAAAGAAGCCGAAAACAACATAAGTTTAGTAATAGACAAGACCGACGGGGGAGCATATTACGTTGCAGGAAGGGGAGAGCTCCAGCTTTCAATCTTAATTGAAACAATGAGAAGGGAGGGTTACGAGTTTCAGGTTAGAAAGCCCGAAGTAATTTTTATAGAAGAAGATGGAATAAAAAAAGAGCCGTTGGAAGAGTTGATTATAGATGTTCCCGAGGAATACCAGGGTGTTGTTTCTATGCTTGTAAACGAAAGAAAAGCCGAACTAAAAGATATGAGTTTGGAAAATAATCAGGTTGTTTTTACTTACAACATCTTAACCCGCAATCTTTTAGGCTTAAGAAATCAATTATTAACTGCTACCAAAGGTAATGCTGTTGTCAACAATTTCCTTTTAGGATATGTAGCTTATACTGAGCAGGAAGAACTCTTTAGAAAAGGAGTTTTAATCTCTTCCGAAACAGGGACGGCTATGGGTTACGCTTTAAATACAATTCAGGAAAGAGGAGAACTTTTTATAGAACCGGGGGCCGAGGTTTACGAAGGAATGATTATAGGAATCCATAAATATGAAAATGATTTGGAAGTTAACCCATGCAAGGAAAGACACAAAAGTGGCGTTAGAATAAAACACGATGAAATTACACAGACAATACTAAAGGCTGTAAAAAATTTAACATTGGAGTATGCTTTACTTTTTTTAGCAAAAGACGAAATATTAGAAGTAACGCCCAAAAACCTTAGACTTAGAAAACAGTATTTAACGAAAACAGAGCGAGACTGGTCTAAAAGAGAAAACTTAACGGACTATGCTAAACAGAAAATGGGCTTGGCTTAAGTCAAACTAAATGGTAACATCCTGCGTCTATTTTAGGATACAAGGATGGATAGTACAATTGATATACCGGAGAATAAATTGGATTTTAGAGACCCTCAAATTCAAGCTTCGTTTTTGAAAGTAGGAATTAAAGATCAAATAATTTTAGCAATTGCATATGATTTATTTAGACAGTTTGGCTTTCCGGTCAATTTTAATTTCTATGCTGCCTGTGAAAATCTAGATCCAAAGCATTTTAGAACCAGAGTGCAGCTGGCACTTACCAGACTAGAAAATGTCACTAAATTATTTAAACATTATGATGAGCCATATAAAATTTTCAGAACAAGGCTGGAACTGATTTTTAGAGCATTTCGGGAGCTCTACCATGCGCAACAAGAAGGGAGCAACGTGTTTACTTTAGTAGAAATTTATTTAGATTTTTGCGGTGCAACTTTGCCAACGCAAGCTACACTAAGATTGTTTTTGGACAGGATTTTAGGCATTGTTGATCTAAAGGAGAACGAAAGCGAAGCTTTAATAGCTGTGTTTGAAAACTTCACCTCCGAATCTGGTTACAAATTGCTCTCGAGCAAAGAAATTATACAAAAGCTGCCTGGCTGGAAAAATACGCGATTTTCGAAGTTGATCTCTAGAATAATAGAAGCATTAACAAATCCCGGATATTCAAATAATGACAACGATAAACCTCCTCGCCAAAGCCTTCTTTCACAGCAAGCCGAGGTGTTGACAGGTCTTTCATCTTTTGATGAGTTTTTAAAGTGTCTCTCGCCCGAGGAAAAAAGCTTAGCAATTGCACTTGTTAGGTTACAAGATAATGGCGAAGAGGTAACAATTAGCTCAATTTTAAAGGAAACATGTTGGCCGGATAACGAATCCTCGCCAAGCAAAATTGCATACCTTCGAAAATCAATTGAGGAAAAGTTAGAACAAATAGAGAAAGGGGAATTTATTGTTGTTTACGAAAACGGGAAAATAGTCCCAAGCCATAGCCCGAGAGTAGCATTATTTATTATACTGACTACCTATAGAGATACATTTGATTTGTTACTCCAAAACTTTTCTCTTAATATTCGCCCTAAAATTCTGGAATATATTTTAGAATTTAAAACATACATGGGAGGAAGTGTGGTTGTTATTAACTCTAATGAAGCAATCTCAACAAAATCCGCTAATGGCCGTTCGGGATTTGATTTATACTTTGTTAACCGCAGTATAAATAAGCTAACAATGTTTTGCCGTAAACTGGTTTTTATCCAGCTTTTTGTTAAATATAAAGTATGGTTTTGCCACGGTTTTTTTACACCTCTGCAGCAACACGATAATCTACTATACCCATTTTTGAAACTCCCAACACAAACCCCACATCTGCAGGCAGATAAACCAGATCAAATGCGCCCATTCCAGGATGTTATTGAGCTAATTCTAAAACTTGCACAAGAAAATTTTAACCTCTTATTGAGTGCTATGATTAAGAATATTTCAAAACCCGATCAAACTGATCAAATTCTACTAGATTGGGTAATCAATACTTTAGAATAATAAACTACAGTAGTTTTTTTAACCATTCGCCGGTAAAGCTATCTTTATTTTCTGAAATATCTTTTGGCGTTCCTTCGGCAATAATATAGCCGCCTTTTTCGCCACCTTCAGGCCCTAAATCTATTATCCAGTCGGCGGTTTTTATCACATCTAAATTATGTTCTATTACTAAAACAGAATTGCCTTTTAAAACCAGACCATGAAGAACTACTAAAAGTTTTCGCACATCTTCAAAATGCAGTCCCGTGGTAGGTTCGTCTAAAATGTAAAATGTTTTTCCTGTTTGCCTTTTTGCAAGTTCAGAAGCAAGTTTTACTCTCTGTGATTCTCCACCCGATAATGTAGTAGCACCCTGTCCAAGTTTAATATACCCAAGTCCAACATCCATTAATGTTTTTAGCTTGTTTCCTATTGCTGAAATGTTACTAAAAAATTCAACCCCTTCTTCAACTGTCATATTTAAAACATCATAAATATTTTTCCCTTTATAATCGATTTGAAGTGTTTCCCTGTTATATCTATGGCCTTCACACTCATCACATGTAACATAAACATCCGGTAAAAATTGCATTGAAATTCTGTTTACCCCTGCACCTTGACATTTTTCGCACCGTCCACCCTTTACGTTAAAGCTAAATCTTCCGGCATTATATCCTCGCACTTTAGATTCTTTTGTTTGCGCAAAGATTTCGCGAATAATATTAAATACCCCAGTATATGTTGCCGGATTAGACCTAGGAGTTCTTCCGATTGGAGACTGATCAATATCTATTACCTTATCTATATTTTCAATTCCGCGAAACTCGGTATATTCACCGGGAATTTCCTTGCTACCGTAAAGTTCTTTACTTAAAATCCGGTACAAAACTTCGTTTATTAAAGACGATTTCCCCGAACCCGAAACACCTGTAACGCAAACCATTTTACCAAGCGGAACTTCTAAATCAACATTTTTTAAATTATGATGTTTTACACCTCTTAAAACAATTTTCCCCGTATTCTTAATAGAGCCGGCTTTTATTGAATCTATTTTTTGTATCTCCTTATAAATTTCATCTCTATCAATTTTTAGCTTACCTGTTAAATATTTTGCAGTTAAAGACTCTTTGGACTTTTTTACCTCGTCCAAACTACCAACAGCAACAACGTTACCTCCATGTTCGCCGGCTCCGGGACCTATATCGACTATGTAATCGGCATTTTTTATTGTATCCTCATCGTGTTCAACAACTACAACTGTGTTTCCTAATTCCTTTAATTTAAAAAGAGTTGATATTAATTTGCTGTTGTCTCGCTGGTGCAGCCCAATTGACGGTTCATCAAGTACATACAAAACTCCTGTTAAACCTGTTCCTATTTGAGAGGCAAGCCTAATTCTTTGAGCTTCGCCTCCCGATAATGTTCTGGCAGTTCTACTTAATGTAAGATAATTTAGCCCCACGGAAAGCAAAAAATTTAATCTTGTAGAGATTTCTTTAACTATCTGTTTGGAAATAGTCAGCTCCTGGTTAGATAAAATATCTTTTTCGATTAAAGGCGGTATAAATCCAAAAGTTTTAAAATAAATAGATGTTTTATTGTCTGGAATTTTGATCGAACTACTATCCAATTGGTTTATCCAAAGAAAAAGTTCGTTTATACTAAGCTCGCAAACATCCGCTATATTTTTACCTTTTATTGTAACAGCCAGAGATTCTCTTTTAAGTCTAAAACCATTGCAAACATTGCAAACCTTCTCTACCATGTACTGCTCAATTTCGGATCTTATGTATTCCGAATCTGTTTCTTTATATCTTCTTTCCAGGTTTGGAATTACACCTTCAAAGATCGAACTCCATTTTTTTGGCTGTCCGTAAGAGTCTAAAAACTCCCAGGTATATTTTTTATCACCATTTCCATACAAAACTTTTTCCAAATCACTTTTAGGAAGCTCTCTAATTGGCGATTTAAGGGAGATATTTTCTTCTCTGGCAAATATTTCTAAAATTTTATAGGTCATAGAGTCGGTAGATTCTATAACTCTTGCCCATGGGTAAATGCCGCCTTCTAAAATTGTTAATCTTGGATTATAAATATTTGTTTCGTCTATCTCTTTAATTGTTCCAAGACCATTACAGTTTGGGCACGCTCCATGCGGCGAATTAAAAGAAAATGAATGAGGTTCTACTTCCAAAAAAGATTCTCCTGTTTCGGGGTCAACCAATTTTTCGGAATAAAACTTATCCTTTGTCTCTTTTAAGTCCGGAAAATTTACAAGTATCTCTCCCTGACCCATATTAAGTGCGAGCTCAATAGAATCGGTAACTCTTTTAAGCTGTTCTTTTGTTTTATCGGTCTTTAAAACAAGCCTGTCTACAACTAAATCGATATTATGTTTTTTAAATTTCTCAAGTTTAATTTCCTCTTCTAAATTAAAAATCTCACCATCGACTCTTGCTCTAACATATCCCTGCGATAAATATCTTGCAAATAGCTCTTCGTATGTTCCTTTACGATTTTTTATTATTGGAGCCAAAATAATAATTTTGAGTTCGGATGTACTAAACTCCTTTGGAAGATCAAAAAGTGAATCGACAATTTGCTGCGGTGTTTGCTTTTGTAAAAGATTTCCGTTAAAGGTACTTCTAGGATGTCCTACCCTTGCATACAAAAGCCTTAGATAGTCGTAAATTTCGGTAACGGTCCCAACAGTAGAGCGAGGATTGTGGCCCGCACTTTTTTGATCGATCGAAATAGCAGGGGAGAGTCCTTCAATTAAATCAACATCGGGTTTATCCATAAGCCCTAAAAACTGCCTTGCATAGGAGGAAAGTGACTCTACGTATCTTCTTTGACCTTCGGCATACAGTGTGTCGAATGCAAGTGAGGATTTTCCCGAGCCGGATAGCCCTGTTATTACGGTTAATTCTTCTTTCGGAATATCCAAATCGATATTCTTTAAATTGTTTGTCCTGGCTCCCCTAATTTTGATATAATCTGTTGCCATTTAATAGCAGGTGAAAAAATTAAGTAACTTGTTTATAATAACCTTTAATTATAGCATTTGTGCCGAAAACACAGCTTAAAGAATTAACAACCCCTACGCAAGAGGATGTATGTTCATTACAGGAACTTTACAAGAATTTTACCGATTTTTTGGAGAGTGAAAGAACTCAATTAGAATGTGAATTTAAAACAATAGAGCCCAATAACCAAATTCTAAACATATATTTAAATGCAATAATAAACAATATCAATGCTTTGCACAGTACTGTTACAAAACAGGATTTTGCAAGTCTATCTTCAAGTGCGCTATTTAAATTTATTAAGCAAATAGATGATTTCGAATCAATGTTAAAGGATACGGTAGCACCGGAAATAAACCAGGGTTACCCCCCTTCTTTATCAAAATTTCTGAATATTTTACGCAATGTATATTTATGGATATTTCAGGTTATCCATCCAGAACCAATTCCAAATTTAACAAATATTAATAATAAAAATGAGGCCGAACCCGATTGGAGAAAATGGCCGGATTATAAACAAGGCTTTAAAAATGCACTTGATAGCACAATAAAACGCGAAAAACCTGCACCAATAACACTCGAAATAGGGAAGAATACATTTACTGCTTCAATTGAACTGATTACATACATTGCTTTTATTAGAGGTATTACTTTAAGATATGCTAACGGCAACTATACCTCGTTTTGGCGTGCTCTAAAACGAAAAATTTCTAACGAGGATCCCAGCTATCTTATTAATCAAATAATTGGTTTAACTGAGTTTATGTTCGAAAGCGACCACGAATTAAGTGCACTCGCACAGGAACTTATAATGTTAAAGAGATTTTTATCACCACAGCGACAGGGTGAACAATAAAAGCTTTTGAATAAAATACATTTGTTAGTTCTATAATTAAAAATTATGGAAACAGAAAAACTTACAACTAAAGATAAATGCCTTACAGCAATTGCAAATATTTTAAGCTATCTTGGTGATAATTTTAAAAAACTGGATGACCAAATTAGTGTGGTTTCCGCATATATTCCGAAATTAGCTAACAACATTAATGATCTTTTAACACTAATCACAAGATTAAAGGCTCTATTTGAGACTGAGCCAGATAGTGTTACAGATAGACTACTTCGAGATGTAGCAACCAAAATTGGACAATTAGATAACATGATCAAAACATTTAGAGAGGAAAATAAATTGGGTTTTACGCAATTTTTAGATCTTTTAAATTTATTTAAAGAAACAATTTACAACATTATAAAAGAAAGAGCATATTTAGAAAGAAAACAAAATGTAGCTCCAAAATTAGCGGAAAGAGAAACAATAAATTTTGAAAACTGGCCCAATTATTCGAACCAATTTCAAACTGCTTTAGTAAAATACCATAAACCGGAAGACCAAACAATACAACTGAGATGCGGGAATCTAACATTGGATGTTAAGGCAGAACTGATTGCTTTTATAAGTTTTGTTAGAAGAAAAGATGCTAGTAAAGCCAATATAATGTTTAGGTATTTTGATGAAAACAGCGACCTAGAAGTTCTAGAGAGCGGACAAGCATTTAAAAAGCTTATTACCGAGCTTACATCGATCTTAAGAGAATTAGCTGTATTACCTACAAGTGATGTTATAAGCGCTCTAGTCGGACAAACCAAAGAACTAATTTTGTTTGTGCAACGAATTGTGGAAAGGGAGCAGTAAATTTCTACCTTAAAACCAAACCTCTTCCTCTTTTGGTTTCGATTCTTATATCAGGATTTATTTTTTTTAATTTTACTCTTAGCCTCTTTAAAGTTTGATCTATTGCCCAATCAGAATATTTATTTTGAACCGAGTTCCCCCATATAGTTTTTGCTATCTCTTCCTTCGAAACAATTTCATTTTTATTTTTCAGTAAAAGGGAGTAAATTAAATCCTCGTTTTTGGTAAGCGATTGATCATTTGTGTAGCCGTTTTTTTCAATATCTTCCATTAAATAAATTTCTAAAATAGGAAGTCTGATTTTAAAGTTTTTATCAATAACACCAAGCTGCAGTAATATTTTTACATTATTATTAGTTGTATCTATTTTCTCCTTTTTCGCTATCATTTTTAAAATCTCAATTTGTTCAAAGGCTAAAGAATTTAGCAGCCTTTGCGAGACTATTTTTAGTTCCCTAGAAAGTGGCTTACTGGTTTCCAATGTCCCAAAAGAATTTAAAACTTTCGTATAAGCATTAAAGTTACCAGAAACTCTTTCAATTTCTTTTGGAGCATAACCTTTGTTAATGAGATTAGCGATTTTACTTTCATCTCCTTTACTAGAGATACTTAAGAATATTATCTTCTGGCTTACTAAATCTGTAAGCGAACCAAAGTTTTTTTGATTTAACAAAAACAAAGTATTTATGTCTCCAATTGCAAAGATATATTGTATTTTGCCTTTATTTATATCCCTTATGTACTTAAAAAGATCGGTATTTATTTTTTCAATGTTGTTAAAGACTTTTTCAAAATGGTCTAGGATTAAAAAGGTATTTTCGGGCAGCAAGCTAATTATTGTGTTTAACGTATTCAAATGAAGCTGTAAATGTAAATTTGCCTGAAAAATTGCAATAAAGTTCTTACATTCTGATTCGCTTATTATTTTTTTTAATGTCAGGTTATTTAGCAATTCAATAGCAAACTGTACAATTATTGAGTTTTCATCTAATGCAAATAACGAATGTAAATCCAAATATACAAAATTAGCTATCTCACTTTTAGCAAGTAAATCCCTTAGTATCTTTGATTTACCCATTCCGGAAACCCCGAAAACAGTTAAACAAGTACCATATACTATTGATCGTAAAATTTTTTCTGTATTTATGTCTTCATTAATTATCATAATATTATCAGAATTATATTTTTGTCAGGTAATTGTACTATATTTATACCTGTTGGATCAAGATATTATTTATTGATAACAGTAAAATTTTGTATGAATTTTTAAACTAAATATATGATTTCAGAGTTTATCGAAATTTTAGAAATGAAAATATTTTCAGAAACAGTTGATATAACAGATGCCAGTGAAAAATTTGCAAAATGCATTAATATTCTGGCTAACTTGTTATGTCAATACGAGTTAAAAATTAGTAATCTCACCGACCAGCAGGTTTTAGAAATAACGAGTGTAATTTGTAATTTTTTGGATAAAGAATATGCCCCTACAAATAATCTAAACCGACTAGTCGATGTTTTAGAAAATTTAGAGCAGTAGTTAAATTTTTTTGCAGATTGCAATTATTTTCTAAGAAAAAGATACCTAATATATTTAAGCAAACGCCCTTTTGTCTGTATGTTAAGAAATTGCTGATATAGGCTATTAGCCTTGCAACCTCCTATATGGCAAATACTCGAAGGTAAAACCATTAGCAAGCTTACTTAAAAGTATTGAGTTTACCCTTGTAAAATAATGATTAACTTGAAAAACCGGGACAAAAAGCCGGAACTCTCCATTTTCATCTTTTGTAATTATTAGGTTACCCTGTAAATTTATATCTGGAACCTGTGTTGGTGAATATTCGCTTATAATTTGTTTTCTGTGCAAAACACTATGAACAAAATTTTCAGCGAAAAAATATACAATGCCCTGGTTTTGGTCAATATAGTATTTAACAAAACATGTATTTTTTTTTCTTCCGACGCATTCACTAAAAGCTTCCTGCATAGCTCTGAAAAAAGTTTGCTGAGGTTGCAAATCCTTTGTCTCCTTGAATATCATATATTCAGCTTAAGATTTTTAAACACCTCTATTAACAAATTTATATGCTCTATTTTAAACTCCTCTATATTTTTTCCTAAATGCTCTGCAAATTTAAAAATGCCTAATTCAATATCGCTTCTATCTATCTTTGCAGCAAATGCTTTATCCTTAAGCCTTTTCTTTACACCTGTTGCGTCCATACCATCAAATTTACCCGGTCGCATTAGAGAGTACGCATAAATAAAGCCCGAAAGCTCATCGCAGGCAATTAAAGCAGAACCCAAAAGTGATTTAACTTCCACTCCTGTTCGCATAAACGCATGCTCCGAAACGGCCGAAATCAATTCTTCGGGATATCCCCACTCTTTAAACCATGCTAAAGATTGGTTAGGATGCTCGGCAGGAAATTCAAAATAATCTATATCGTGCAAAAGCCCGGTTATATACCAAAGTTCAGTATCTAGATTTAACTTTTTGGCCCATGCTTCCATTGCCAAAGCTACCATGTTGGAATGTGTAATTTGGTAATTATCTTTTACATGTTGGGTTAAAAGGCTTTGTGCCTGTTCACGATTTGGAAGCATATTTGTAAAGGTAAATTAATAAATTCTGAGTAAAATAAATATACCACAAATTTTTCTTGTGTTTAGTGCAAATCGTTACAAAAAATATAATTCCAGGCTATTGTAATCATACCTAGTTTTACTAAGCTTTTTATTTACCCACACAATATTATTTCGAATATTTTCAGAGTAATAAATTTATAAATATTTCTGTTTTTAATATTTTTTAAAACGCTTCAGGATAAATCTCTTTTGTTAATTCATCAATTTCCATTTTTAACTGAGGAAAAGGAACTCCCTCTCTGGCAGTTACATTTTCCAAAAACCAAAAATTTCTTTCTGCATGGCCATAGCCAAATGTTGGTGGCATGCCGTATTCGAGCATCTCTACGTAATCGATATCTAGCCATTGAGCTTCTGCATCTCCGGAATCTCTTAATTTTTGCTGCTCCAAAAATCTGTCAAACTGATCTATAGCATCGTTAACTTCACTCCACCCATTACCACATTCGCTACCTGCAATAATTGGTTGAAATCTTTCGACCATATTAGGATTATCCAAACTTGGTTTTTGAAGTGGCGATAAAAATTTAGGGTGATTTATTAGAAACGCCGGCCCTGCTATTGTTTTTCTAATTTTTTTCCAGAGCGCGTCTACTCCTCTTGCAACATTTATGCTTCGCTCAAATTTTATTCCATGCTTTGTTAAAAGCTCCTTTACATCATCTAATGTGATATTATAAACATCCGAAACACCGTAAGTTTTTTTAAAGACCTCATTAAAATCTATTACCTCCCAGTCGTGGGAAAAATCTACCTCAAATTCTCTAATCTGAAACTTCTTTTTGCCGGCATAAACTTTATCAATAATATAGCTATTTAATTCTTGGACAAGTTTCATTCCAGCTTGCCAGTCGGCATATGCCCAGTAAAATTCCATTGCTACATGTTCAGGCAAATGTTCGTCTGATAATCCTTCATTTCTAAAACGGGCACCTATATCGTACACTTTTTCGAAACCACCTCCAATTAATCTTTTTAAAGGAAGCTCGTGTGAAATTCGTAAAAAAAAGTCTTCACCTATAGCATTCATGTGCGTAGTAAAAGGTACGGCATCACCACCGCCAGGAACGTGTTCCAAAACAGGAATGTTAACCTCGCAAAAGCCTTTACTGTTTAGAAATTCTCTATGTGCCTGCCAAAAGAGAGATCTTCTTTTCATTCTTTCTCTAACTTCAGTATTTACTGCCATATCTACATATCTTCTTCTAAAACGCTCTTCTTTATCTTCCAGTTTTACAGGAAGTGGTCTTAACGCTTTGGCTAAAAGTCTAAATTCGTGGGTAAGAATTGATATTTCGCCTCTTTGAGTTTTGGTAATTATCCCTTTAACCTCTACAAAATCGCCGATATCAGTTAGATTTAAATCAGCAAAGCCTAATGTCTGTTTCTCTTTATCAATAATTTGTGTGGGCTTCAGTTCATCTTCTTTAACATAGATTTGAATTTTACCCGAATCATCGTATAGATCCGCAAAAATAAGCTTTCCGTGAATTCTGAAATTATGTAACCTTCCAACCAAAACTACCTCTTTGTTTTCAAATTTATCAAAGCCTTCTACAATTTCACGGTTAGAGTTTGTTCGGTAAGTTCTGGCGGGATACGGATCAATTCCAAGACTTCGTAATTTTTTTAATTTTTCAATACGTAAAGCTCTTTGACCTTTTAAATCAGAAGATTGAATATTATTTGTGTCTTGCATAATTTGTTAGATTAAAATAAAATCAAAAACTATTAAGAATATTATCAATTTTCTATTGATTTGTGAAACCGGAAATACATCCAAATAGTAAAAATCCTTTTATGGGAAAAACAAGATGGAGAAATTTTCGAATAGTCTCTGAGTTGTTGGGTGAACCCCTCCGAGAGTTATTGGAAAATTCCAGATTTGTTTTAGACTTGGGATGCGGAGACGGTAAATTTGTAGAGCAATGTACCACATTGTATCCACAAACAACAGTACTGGGAATAGACGGTTTTCCTGTAAGAAATGTAGCGCGTAGCGGATATCAAATTGAATGTATGTTCAAAGGGATTGCTTTGCCGAGTAACTTTGTTGATTTGGCTATTTCCACATATGCATTTCTATTTTACGGATTTAAAGAGATTAACGAAGAAAAGAATATGGAGCTTTCTGAGCTTTTTAGAATCCTTAAGCCGGGCGGAACGGCTTTAATACTTTGTAAGGTTTTTTTTACAACCATGGATGGTGATCATTATTATCACTTCACTTTAAAAGCTATAGAAGACAATACAGAATACACTGTTTATGTATCTGAAATTTTTCTGCAACGTCTTGGATTTAACGTAGAAATTATTTCAAGAAGAGGATTAATGCTTAGTTTACTTAAGCTAACAAAATTACCCAACATTCCATAACGTCTCTTTTACACCTCTTTTTTTATTTTCCCACCTTGCAGCAACAAAGAGCCAATCCGAAAGCCTGTTTATATAAATTTTTACCTCACTAAATAAAATGTTTTGAGGGTTATAGCCTGTTTTTCTTAAAACATTTAAATCATTTGAACCTTCAAATATAATAATTGACCTTTCGGCTCTTCTACAAATTGAGCGAGCATAGTGCAAATATGCACCAAGATTGCTACTGCCAGGAAGAATAAAATTTTTTAGTGGTTCTAAATCTTTTTCCATTAAGTCAATGCTTTGTTCCAAAACATTGACTTCGTTTTTTAAATTATAAGTAAATTCACTACCTGCAAAAAATCCTCCTATTGTTAAGATAGCAGACTGAATTTTTAACATCATATTTTTAAGTTCTTCTATTGCATTAGCCTTTGAAACAGCTATACCAAGTACCGAATTTAACTCGTCCAGTGTCCCTAAAACATCAAATAGAAGATTCGATTTAGAAGCTCTTCCGCCAATAAAACCTGTTTCACCTTTATCACCGGTTTTTGTGTAAATTTTCATATTTTGCAAATATATAATACCCCTCGGCTAAAGTTATTAGGGCTTATTTTAGAAAGAAGTTTTAAAATATGTTTTCCTAAAAACGCGGGTTTAGTTGACTCCAAAAAAAAGCTTTGCACAATTTTTATACCGGTTTGTTCTAAAAACATTTCTCCGGTTTTTATCGGGAAAATGTGTAAATGTCCGTACGGATCAAATGGATCCCAGTTTATATTTTTATTTAAAAGAAATCGAATTTTGTTAAAAAAGTTGTAATCGTTCGGAAGGCTTATTAATAAAATGCCCTCCTTTTCCAAAAGATTTTTTGAATTTTCTATAACAGTTGCGGGGTTTTGAAGATGTTCTAATATATCCAGCATTAAAATTACATTAAATTTCTTACTAATTTTAGGAATCTCTTTACTTAAATCAACTTCAATTACCTTCAGATTTCGCTTTTTCATCTCTAAAATATTACTTTTATCAATATCTATTCCTGTATAATTTATGTCTGTAAGATAATCGGTAATTTCTCCTGTTGCACAGCCAACATCCAAAACATTTACTCTATTTTTAAAATATTGATGTAAAATTGTATTAACTAACTTATATTTTTTAATTGCGTAAGCTGTTTCCATAAATTATACTTTTTGTATGATTAAAAGATTTATCCCCTTTAAAATTTTACTTTACCAGCTACATATTTTTCAACTGGAAGAGTATATAGCCGAAAGGTTTTTAAAAGCTGTTTTTAAAAAGGGTCTTATACCTAAAGACGATTTTAGAAAAAAATTTGACTGGACAACTAAAGCCAAAGTAATTTTTTTAACAGCTCTGAGTATGCAAATTTTCTGGAGCAGTTTTATTGTATTTATTTTTCTTTATGGTGTTGAACTATCAATCTGGGCAGGAATAATATTATGGATATTATTTTTTTATCTTCTCTCAATAAATAGCTATATTGTAATTATTCAATCGGCAGATCTACTTTTTCCGGTAGAATTTGTAATAAAACAAAAACGAATTAACAAAGCCAAGCAAAAAATTTTGGAACTTAAAAAAAACGGACTCATTATAATTGGAGTAACAGGAAGTTATGGAAAAACTACAACAAAAGAAACAATTGCCGGAATTCTTTCGGAAAAATATAAAGTAGTTAAAACTGAAGGCAACAACAATACCCCCCTTGGAATTTCTAATACTATTATTAACAAATTAAAATCGAATACAGAGGTTTTTGTTGTCGAAATGGGCGAATATGTAAAAGGAGATGTATTAAAGCTCTGTCAAATTGCTCCTCCCGAAATTGCAGTTATTACCGGAATAAACGAAGCTCATCTGGAAAGATACAAAACTATGCAAAATGCAATTGATACCAAATTTGAAATAGTTGATACTGCCCATACAGTTGTTTTAAATGGAGATGATAAGCTCATTTTAGATAGTTACCAGAGATTTATTAAGTCAGATCAAAAGGTGCTATTTTATTCATCAGATACCGATAAAAATAATCAGATTTTTTTAGAGAATTTGTTATTTGATCAGAATGGTAATGGGTTGTCTTTTGATCTAACTGTTCAAAAAACAGAATTAACAGGAATAAAAGTACCTTTTGTATCTTATTATATTATTGGCAATATTGCAGCAGCAGTTATTATTGCAGATACATTAAATCTTTCTACTCCGCAAATCAGGCTAGGAATCTCTAAGTTAAAGCCGTTTGATCATAGAATGCAGGTTGTTAAAAAAGGCGAGATTGTTATAATCGACGATACATATAATGGGAATTCCACAGGGTTTAAAGCAGGAATTGATGTTTTAAAACAATTCCAAAATAGGCGAAAAATCTACATAACTCCCGGGCTTGTAGAAACAGGTTATCTAGAAAAAGAGATTCATTTAGAAATTGGAAAAGATCTTGCTTCTGTTTGTGATATTGTAATCTTAATAAAAAACAGTGTGAGCGATTACATCAAAGAGGGGTTAAATTCTAAAGGATTTAAACACGAAAATATTGTTATTTACAATTCTGCCAAAGAGGCATATTCAAGTTTTGGAAAATTTTTAAAAGAAGGTGACGTTGTTTTAATGCAAAATGATTGGAGTGATAATTATACATAGGTGTACAGAAATATTTTCAAAAATTTTGTCGGAAAAAAGATTTCCTGGTGCTATACTTTAGTGACTAAATAGTTTTTATTTGTTTAGTGATGAGTATTTTAGTTGTAGGGTCAATTGTATACGATATTATTTTTGCCGTTCATGGGAATATAAAAAACGAATTAATGGTTAAGGATGGTGAAGTTCAGCGTGTAAATTTAATGTTTACTGCTAAAGAAAAGCAAAAATATTTTGGGGGAACAGGGGGAAATATTGCTTACGGTATTGGTATGCTTGGTGGTAATGTATATCTTCACGGAGTTGTTGGCGAAGATTTTTTACAAGATTATAAATCTCATTTAGGAAACAACAATGTTAAATTAAGAGTAAAAGTTGTTAAAGACAAATTTACTTCAACCTTTTATGGAATTTCCGACGAAGAATATCAGCAGATAGGAATTTTTCAACCAAATGTTTATTATGATTTCATTAACGAGATAAAACTTTCCGAAACATTAACAAAACAAGATTTCAATAAGATAGAATATGCAATATTTTCTCCGGGAACTGGTAATAGTACTCGAAACCATATGCTGGAATTAAGAAAAAAGCTAGGAAATAAAGTAAAAATTATATTTGATCCAAGTCAGGTTCTTTCAATTTTATTTGATAAAGAAACCATAAGGGAATGCCTTTCTTTAGCTGATATTTTTATCGGAAACGAGACAGAAATAGCACAGTTAAATTCTATTTTTGGTTACTCAGTCAATAATATTTTAGAAACCGGTGTTCAATATGTAGTTGAAACTAAAGGAGCGGATGGGAGTATTGTATATTCAAAAGACGGAGATAGAAAAATCGGCTCGGTAAAACCCAAAAGAATAGTAGAAACAACCGGTGCCGGAGATGCTTTTAGAGCCGGATTACTTTTCGGACTATCAAAAGGAAAAGATATTTATGAAAGCTGTAAAATTGGTGCTATGATGGGAGCAAAATCAGTAGAGGAATATGGCGGACAATTATATAAAATAGATCTGCAGTTTTAAAAATAAAATATTTTTTAATTATTGAAAAATGGATGATTATAAAGTTAAGGATCTTTTGCTTGCGGAATTTGGAAGAATGGAGATAACTTTGGCCGAAAAAGAGATGCCGGGGTTAATGGCGTTAAGAAAAAAATATGGCCAAAGTAAGCCATTAAGCGGTGCGCGAATAACCGGATCTTTGCACATGACAATCCAAACAGCTGTTTTAATTGAAACTCTAGTTGAATTAGGTGCAAAAGTAAAATGGGCTACTTGTAACATTTTTTCTACACAGGATCATGCTGCAGCAGCAATTGCCAAAGCCGGAATTCCTGTTTACGCTTATAAAGGAGAAACATTGGAGGAGTACTGGGAATATGTCGAAAAAATTTTAGACTGGGGAACTGATATCGGTCCCAATATGATAGTAGATGATGGTGGAGATCCTACACTATTTTTACACCTCGGGTTAAAAGTTGAAAAAGATAACAACTTGCTAAGTAAAACTGATTTTGAAAGCGAAGAGGAAAAAATACTATATGCTCAAATAAAAAAGACGTTGGAAAAAGATCCCAGTTTTTTTTCAAAAAGAATTGAATTGGTAAAAGGTGTTAGCGAGGAAACAACAACTGGAGTACACAGGCTTTATCACATGTTTAAGCAAGGAGAACTTAAATTTGCAGCAATTAATGTTAATGACTCAGTAACAAAATCTAAATTTGATAATCTATACGGGTGTCGACACTCTGCAGTAGATGGTGTAATGAGAGCAACAGATGTAATGATAGCCGGAAAGGTTGTCGTTGTAGCGGGATACGGCGATGTAGGCAAAGGAACAGTGCAGGCATTTAAAGGTCAGGGCGCAAGAATAATCGTAACGGAGGTCGACCCAATTTGCGCCTTGCAGGCGAGTATGGAAGGGTTTCAGGTAATAACAATGGACGAAGCTTGTTCTATAGGCGATATATTTATTACGGCAACAGGTTGTGTTGATGTAATTAGGGAAGAACATATGTTAAAAATGAAAGATTGTGCCATTGTCGGAAATATAGGACATTTTGACTCTGAAATAGAGGTTTCTAAAATGCGAAAATATAAATGGGACAATATAAAGCCACAAGTCGATTTAATTACGCTTCCAAACGGGAATAGAATAATATTATTGTCCGAAGGTAGATTGTTTAATTTAGGAAATGCAACCGGCCATCCAAGTTTTGTTATGAGTAACAGCTTTACAAATCAGGTACTTGCTCAGATTGAACTCTTTACCAAAAACTCAATGTATCCTATTGGAGTGTACAGACTGCCAAAACATCTCGACGAGGAAGTGGCCAGATTACACCTGGAAAAAATTGGTGTTAAACTAGAAAAGTTAACTCAAAAACAAGCCAGTTATTTAGATGTGCCAATAGAAGGCCCATATAAAGCAGAACACTACCGCTATTAATTTTTTGTTATAATTTTATTATGAACATTGGGGTTTTTTTTGGATCACAATCACCGGAACACGACGTCTCCATTATCACCGGTACCCTTATTGCGACCGAACTTGTAAAAAGCGGGCATAACGTTATACCTGTTTATATTTCCAAAAAAGGTGAATGGTTTATTTCTAGCCAACTTTCCGAACTTTCTTTTTTTAAATCTTCCAATTATGAAGAAAAGCTAAAAGATTTTGGTGGATATTCTTTAAACTTAAATAAATCAATCGGGCGGATTGTTTTTGAGAGGAAAGGTTTATTTAAAAATGAAAAGGTTGCAATCGATCTGGCATTTCCAGCTTTTCACGGGCAAAATGGCGAAGACGGAACAATTCAGGGGTTATTTGAATTTGTTAATATTGCCTACGTTGGTTGTGGCGTTTTATCTTCAGCTTTAACAATGGATAAAGTCTGGACTAAACTTATATATCAAAGATTTAATATTCCAACTACCAAGTTTATCAATTTTACAAAAGAGCAGTGGCTTTCAAATAGTGTAAATATTATTGAGGAAATTAAATCTAACTTTGCTTGGCCAGTTTTTGTTAAACCGGCACGACTTGGTTCTTCCATTGGGATAGCAAAAGTGAAAACAGAAAAAGACCTCGAAACTTCTATCGAAGTAGCGCTACATTACGATAGTAAAGTGCTGGTAGAAGAAAGTGTTGAAGATTTAATGGACATTACCGTTGCGGTAAAGGGAGGAAGTTCTCCAGTAACATCCGAAATCCAGGAATCCGATTTTAGCTCTGATTTCTTTTCGTACGAGGATAAATATCTAAAAGAAGGTGGAGCCCAAACTGGTAACGCCCAAAAAAGAATAGTAATCCCAGCAAGGCTTGAGGAAAATATTACAGATAAAATTAAAGAAACAGCGCTGGAAATTTACAAAATCTTTGAGTGCACCGGTACCGCAAGAGTTGATTTTTTATACAATAAAACTTATAAAAAGTTTTATGCTAACGAAATTAACACATTACCGGGAACACTTTACCATCATCTTTGGAAGGCAAGTAATGTAGAATTTTCGGTTTTTTTAGAAGAGTTAATAGATACTGCATTAAAAACGCATAATTCTAAAAATAGTTATACCAAAACATTTAGCTCCGAAATTCTAAATAAAATAACCCCAGGTAAGGGAAAAATGTAAAACTTTTAAGTTAAGGTTGCTGTTCGAAAAGCTTTATTATAGCGCTTTTGTAAAATGGTGAGAGAGGGCTTGCAACTATTTCCATTAGAGATTTGAGCTCGGCATAAGGATTTGTGTTTTGAGATGCAGATTCTATTGCAAAGCTTCTCATTATATTTGCAGTAGTTTGTAGAGTGCTTATATTGCATAAAAAAGGTGCAAGCCCTGCTGCCAATGTTATCTCTTTTAAAGTGTTACTATAAGATTCCCCTAATGGAATAACACGATGTACCCTCCCAAGATCAACCCCACTTCTTAAAGAAATTTTTTTCATAAAATTGTATTGAAGTGCCTCAATATCGGCAGGAGAGCCCTGTAAAACAGATATTAAATTAACAACATTTATACACGAAAGCTTTAACACCCGAACTATTAAAGGATCAATAGGAATTGTTCCATATCTATTTCCTCCCGCGCTAGCCCAATTTTTATCCTTTAATTGAGCAACAATGTTATCGGAATCTACAACTACAACGATAAAAATATTATCATCAGCTACTTTTAAAACTTCTTTAGCCAAACTTTTAATACTATTTAAATAAAAGTAATGGCCTATATGCAGAACATCAAAACTTCCCGATAAAAGTAATACATGTTTTTTTGCTTTTACAGCTTCACTTATTAAACCGGAAATCTCAGAAATAGGGATTATTTTTTCTAGTGCAGCCTTATTATATGGTTCTCCAGGTTTAAAAACGCCATGGGCTTCAATAAAGCCTTCCGGCAATTCCACCTCTTTCCCAAATTGCCACAAGGCCAAAACATCTAAAAGTTCTTTGTTCAAAGTTTTAATTTAAAATAATCTTTCAGTTGAGAAATTTCTATTCTCTCTTGTTTCATTGTATCTCTATCCCTTACCGTAACAGAATTATCGGTCAAAGAATCAAAATCTACAGTTAAACAATAAGGTGTACCAATTTCGTCTTGTCTTCGATATCTTTTTCCAATCGAAGCCGTCTCATCGTATTGTGTTTGATAAGTTCCTTTTAGAATATTTAGTACCTCCTTCGCCTTTGTTTGCAGCTCTATTTTTCGAGATAACGGAAGTATTGCAATTTTAATTGGCGAAAGTTCCGGTTTAATTTTTAAAACAATCCTTTTATCTTTTTCCCCTTTAGCATTTACTATCTCCTCTACCACCCATCCTTCTTCCAGTACCATCATAAGTAAACGATTTAGCCCTACCGAGGTTTCCATAATATGAGGTGTAAACCTTTCCCCACTCTCCTGGTCAAAATAATCCAGTTTTTCACCCGAAAACTTAGAGTGCTGCGTTAGATCATAGTCACCTCTGTCATGTATACCTTCGAGTTCTTTAAAACCTCCCAAGGTCTTGAAATTGTATTCTATATCAAACGCTGCTGTTGCATAAAAAACAAGTTTTTCATGTTTTTTAAATCGCAGGTTTTCCGAGGAAATCCCAAGCACATTTACAAGCCAGTTCATTCTCTCGTTTTTCCACATATCAAACAATTTCTCTTTATCCTTGGGATTATGGAAATACTGCATCTCCATTTGCTCAAACTCTCTTGTTCTAAATATAAACTGGCGTGCTACAATTTCGTTCCTAAATGCCTTGCCTACCTGAGCAATTCCAAATGGAAGTTTTGGGCGCAAAGTATCTCTAAAATTTTTGTATTCCAAATAAATACCCTGACATGTTTCTCCTCTTAAATATGTTACATTTTCGTTATTAAAACTTGCATCAGTTGTTCCCATGTTAGATTTTACAAGAAGATTAAAGCTTCTGGGTTCAGTTAATTCGTTACCGTCCGGGCTTTTTATATTATTGGCTTTTATAAGTTCCGAAAGCTCTGCGGCAGTTTTTTTATCCATATCTACAGATTTACCATGTTTTTCAAACCATTCTTCAACAAGGTGATCAGCCCTAAATCTTTTATGTGTCTTTTTATCTTCCACCAAAACATCTTCAAACCCCCCTACATGCCCCGATGCTACCCAGGTTTTTGGGTGCATAAAAATTCCCGAATCTAAAAGATATACGTCCTCTCTTTCTTGAACCATAGATTTTTCCCACAGTCTTTGAATATTATTTTTTAGTAATATCCCGTAATGCCCGTAATCGTACACTGCAGCAAATCCTCCATAAATTTCACTGGAAGGATAAATAAATCCATTCTCTTTTGCCCAAGATTTAAATTGTTCAAGCGAGGTTAAAACACTGTTAGACTGTGAAACTGTTTCGGTAACATTTTGCTGATTCATTAATTTCTAAATATAAAATATTAAAATTTGCATTTAAATTCGATCATGCAATGTTTTGATCTATATAATTTCTAACATTAAATAGATCTCGTTCTGTTTTTATTATAGTTTCATAATACCGCGATTGCCAGGAAAAATTTATATTTATTTTTTTAGATAATTTTGTTACCCCGATTTTGTAACCACGGATTATCGATGCCAAATTTTTTGATTGTGGCCCAAATTTATTTGCATGCCAGTTTTTATTCCGTAGAGACGCAAAATTTTCGAATTGTGTTTTGCCGTTTGTATCATTTCGTAGAGACTCAAAATTTTGCGTCTCTGCAACGTTGTTTTGCAAAATTTGTATCAAAATATGCACATGGTTGGGCATAACAACAAATTTATCTACCAAAACATTTGGAAAATGTTTTGGTATTTCTCCTATACATAATTTTGCGATTTCACCTAATTTTGTTAATTGTATTGCCTCGTTTTCTACTCTACCAAAAAATTCTGTCTATTGCGTGTGCATATCGTAACAAAATAATATCCCGCACTGGAATAATCAAAATTCTTTTTACGTATTGTTTCAACCCTGTATTTTTTATTAAACAGCATAATTTAAAATATAAAAAAACCGTCCAATAAACAAAATATTGTTTATATGGGACGGTTCAAATTTTGAATCGCGGTTCCACCCAACTTCCCGAAAACATTTCGGGCTCTCTTTTTATTCCTAGCTCAGGGATGCCACCCCATCAACGCTATATTAGAATTACAGCCATTTTATCACATTTTCGACACAAAGTTGTATAATCACTTCAATAGTTTTTAGATAAATTGCTATTATGATAGATCCCAAATATGTTCGAGAAAACCCAGCGCAAATTATTAAAATAATAGAATCGGGAAGAGGAAACCCAAAAAAAGCTGATGTTAAAAGATGGCTGGAACTGGACGAAAAGAGGAGTGTACATATAAAACAGTTGGAAGAACTAAATCGCGAAAGAAATAATGTAGCGCAATTGGGAAAAGAAAATCCAGAAGTAGCACGGGAAAAAGGCCGTGAATTAAAAGAAAAACTTGAGTATGCAAAGCGGGATCTGGAAGCAATTGAAAAAGAATGGCAGGAAATTCTAGATTGGTTACCGAATATTCCAGTAAGCGACATTGCTATGCCCCTTGGTAAATCTGAAGATGATAATCCAATTGATAAAGCATGGCTTCCAGGTTTAGGATATTTAGACAAAGATAAACTTGGCAAGGTAAAAGATAAACTGCAAGAATTTAACCAATCATCCGTCCACTGGGATTCAAAATTGCAAAATCCCAAACACCACATAGATATTGGGAAAGATTTAAAGATAATCGATAACGAGCAGAGTGCAATAACATCTGGCAGCCGATTTACATATATAAGAGGCGATGGAGCGCTACTTCAATATGGAATTCAGCAATTATTATTTAGTGAACTATTAAAAAGGGGATTTATCTACCAAATCCCGCCATTACTGGTTAAGCATGATGTTTTGTATGGCACAAGCCACTTCCCGGAAGGCATAGATCAGGCATATAAAATAGACTCTTATAATACTGAAAACTCAGAGGAACTTTACCTAGTTGGCTCTTCGGAACCTAGCAATTTTGCATATTTTATGGGTAAAACAATAAAAGAGGAAGATTTGCCGATAAAATTGTTTGCTTATACCTCATGTTTTAGAAGCGAGGTGGGGTCGTGGGGTAGGGATGTAAGGGGAATTAAAAGAGTACACCAATTTGACAAGATTGAAATGAATATTGTTTGTACACCAAAACAATCCTCCGAAATGTTTAGCGAACTACTATCAATTAACGAGTGGCTTTTACAAATACTCGAATTGCCATATAGACTAGCTCGCAAATGCACATCGGATGGGGGTTATCTGGCTAGCGCCGAGCAGATAGATCCTGAGGTTTGGCTACCAGCACAGCAGGAATTTATGGAGGTAGGTACCGATACAAATACTACTGATTTCCAAGCTCGAAGGCTAAACATTAAGGTCGCAAAACGAGATGGAAGCAAACTTTATGCTCACACAGTTAATGATACCGGTGTAGCAATGGGTAGAATGATTATAGCCATTATTGATAACTATCAGCAATCGGATGGCTCCGTAAAAGTACCGAAAGCATTAGTAAAATACCTGGGTAAAGAGTACATAAAATAAGCTGCAAAGTACTTACAAGGTTTTTTAGTATCCAAATTATTATCTTTCTTCTTAACCGCGGTACTTAAAAGATACCTATTTAATTTCAGGCTTATATGCTCTGTAGTAGGTATTTTGACTCTTTAGACTTCTTAATATCATTACTCAATATGGCGATTTTACAGTTTTTTTGGTATAATAAGTGATGGCAAAAACAGTTAGACATATTACCGAATATAAAAATATTAAGAGTAAAGTTGTCGGAATCAGGGCCGATTTTGATGTCTTCTTGCAGGGTGGAAAAATAATCGACGAAAGAAAGATTAAATCTGTAATCCCTACAATAAATTACCTTCTAAAAAACCAGTGCAAAGTAGTTTTAATTTCTCACCTTGGAAGTGCTAACGGCACTTTTAACGATGAGATGTCCTTAATGCCGGTAAGATTTTTGCTGGGCAGAATATTGGTAAAACAAATAAAGTTTGCAAATATAAAACAGTGTGAGAATTCAATAAAATTTATGGATTTTGGGGAGGTCTTATTACTAGAAAATATTAATTTTGAAGAATTTGAAAACAAAGGTTCAAGTGAAAAACGCAAGCAGATGCTAAAGCCATTATTAAAATTACTAGATTTGATTGTTATTGAGTCTATCGAATTAAGTGCCAAATCTTCAAGCGTTTCCATATTAGCCGAAGAACTTCCTACATATTTTGGGTATAATTATTTTAACGAGTTAGAAATTTCTAGCAAACTTAAGAAAATGCAAACTTCCAAAGATAAGATGATATTTTTGGTTGGTGGAGATAATGCTTTAAACAAACTCAAAGTAATAAAGTTATTTGCCAACAAAAACAGTGTCGTACTAGCAGGAGGCAAGCTGGGTGTATATCTCACACTTGTAGCAAACAAGGTCAAGAACAAAATTTTTGACGATAAAACAAAAAAAGAGATACAAAAAGTTTTATATTCTTTAGAGAAAAAAAAGTTAGAAATTATACTTCCAACAGATTTTGTAGTTAAAACTAACAAAAAGGTAAAAACTATTACAGTAAAAGAATTACAAAACATAGAACCTGAAAGTATTTTAGATATAGGTAACCACTCTGTATCACTGTTTAAAAAAGCATTAGAAGATAAGGGAAGTATTATTGCATATGGTGCAACAGGAAAATTTGAGGATGAAGGTGGCAAAAACAGCATGGAAACGTTACTAAACGCGATCTCCTTTTTACAAAAACACAAAGACTCTAAAATACTTATCGGAGAGTCCATTTCTAGAGCAATAGCTACTTTGGACATAAGAGAAAAAGGGTTAGGAAATATTATCTGTGCTTCACTAAAAGTTTAGACGATGAGTCGAGAGAATTCTAAATACTTCTATCTGAGAAATTTGTTAGCAAATTCTACAATTTAAAATTTTACTGCTAAAATAGTTAGTGCAAGAAATTTTATAGAAAATTATTTATGAAAAATAAATTTGCAAAGAGTGGCTTTGTGCCCTTAATGCTCGTTTTAATCTCTTTATTTTCAATTTTGCAGTGGGGTGTATCAGCCCACATTCAGCAACTTGTTGCTGCAGAATCTTTTGAAAGTCAAGATTCTGTTGAACCGAATTTTGGGAAAATTCTTTCGAATCAGCAAAAAGATGTCGCTGAGAAAATTATCGATTTTTTGGAGTCGCAGCAAAAAGAAACACTAATAGCCGAACAAACAGCTAAAGTGCATACTTTTTTTGTTAACTACAGCTCTCCCCTTGTAGGATACGAAGAAATTATTGTTAGAAAAGCCCTTGAGTGTGGCGGAGATTATGCAGTTTTAGTAGGGATAGCCGGAAACGAGTCTGGGCTGGGAAAAGTGCCCTATAAAAAATACAATCCGTACGGGTATCTAGATGGGATAGAATATAGTGGTTGGGAAGAATCTCTAAACAAACTTTCGTGTGTTATATCGCAAAGATTTATTGCTCCATGTGTAGGCGATTTAACCTGTATTATTAATAAATACGCGGGTCCTGCAGACGATAAAGATCTTTGGATAAAAAATGTTACATGGTTTATTAATCAAGTTAGATAATTTATATGCACAAAATCTTTACAGATGGGGGCTCGAGGGGAAATCCCGGGAATGCAGCTTCTGCCTTTGCAATATACAAGGACGGCAACTTAATTGATTTAGGAGGAGAGTTTTTAGGTACGCAAACTAATAATGTAGCTGAATATAGTGCGCTGATACTTGCTTTAACACACACTCTAAAATTGGGAGTAACACAAGTTGAGTGTTATTTGGACAGTGAACTTGTTGTAAAGCAATTAACGGGTGTTTATAAAGTAAAGGAATCCAAGGTGTTAGAGCTTTATAATAAAGTTAAAAGTCTTATTAATAAATTTAGTAATATCTCTTTTACTCATGTTCCAAGAGAGCAAAACGCAATTGCCGATAAACTTGTTAATTTGATTTTGGATGCTAAAGCTTAAATACTATTTATTGATAATACTTTCGCTTTTTATTTTGGTTGCATTATCGGCAGGAGTGATGGTTTTCCTGAAAAATAGTTATTCAATCTCTGTTCCCGTTACTTATACTGTATATGCTACCGAAACTTTATTAGATAAATCACACGAATACGCAGAAGAAAAAAATCTAGAACAAGTAAGGATGCAAAGTACTCCATCAAACCTTATTGATAAAGCAAGTTTAGAAACAGACCTGCTGTACTTTGTAATTCAAAATGATTTTTCTGTTAAAACTCAAAACTCAAGCGAATCACCAAAAGCCATGGTAATTTCTAAAAACGACAAAAACGTCGACTCTAATAATTTATTTAATTCTTCGGAGAAAACGCAAATTTATCTGGAAGAGATCAAAAATAAATTAGAACTTTTTACTGAAATAAAGTCTATAGAAATTTCTGCAGGCTTACAAAACAACCAAGGTGAATATATTAATTTTTTAAAAAGTTTAAAAGGCCTTTTTCCTAACCTTACGCTTTACCTTAGAATGTACCCCTACTGGAGTGATTACGCTAATTATTTTCATTACAAAAAGCTTGATGTAAATTTTGGGGAAAAACTTAACTGGGATATCTTTTTTTCTCTTGCAAATTATTATAAAGTAGAACTTTATGGAATAGTTAATCAATATTTTATTCTTCCGGCAGAGGTGTCCAATATCTCTTGGGCAGAAAAAGTTTTGAGTTATTTAATTTATAAAGGAGCTCCCAAAGGATTACTAATTCCAATAATAAGTACAAAAACCTATCTTTGGCCCGTAAGAGAAGTTGAAAATAATGTAGATAAAAATTATGCTTTAGACGAGCCGCAAGCTTTAATAAGAGAGCTTGATGTTGCACAACTAAACGAAAGTCCAAATGCATATTCAATTCAAAATATTGATTTTGAGGGAAAAACATATACCGCAATTTTTCCATCTAAAAGCTATACAACTTCAGTTATAAAAATATCTCAACAGCTCGGAATGACAAAATACATTATTGAATAACTTTATACCACTGCGCTTTTCCATTCTGCTTTGTGCTCCATCTGGCGTTTTTTATATGTACTCAGAGCATAACGAAGAGTTTTATAGCATTTATCGATTACCTCCTTTACACTTTCCGCTTTTTCCTTTACTACAAACATTTTACCTCTAAAAAAAGTTTCAATACTCATATCAAACTCGTGTGGTTCTTTTTTTATACTTACCTGTATAAGAGGATTACTATCCTCCTTTTTTGCATATAATTTCTGTAACCTTGGAAATTTAATCTTGGAATACTCTTCAAATGTCTCAACTGTAGGTTTCGAAATGCCCGAATGATAAAACACTAGCTGCATATAAAAAATATAACAGTTAAATTTATTTTTATATCTTTAATGATAATACGGAAAGCTACAAAAAAAATTTCAAAACATTTGTAAAAAATTTGGTGCTAAATTATAGTTATATGTAGTTACTTTTTAAGAATGGAAAAGAAAACAGCTTTATTTATATTTGGAGCAACTGGAGACCTGGCAAAAAGAAAAATTTTCCCTGGTATTAAGTTACTGTGCAAAAAGAATCCCGAATTTCTAAATGTAGATATTATTGGGATATCCAGAAAACAATTCGGGAAAACCGAGTTTCTTAGTTTTTTAAAAACTGAGATTTTTAATTCTGAGGATATTTCGCCACTTGAAAAAAATACCGATTTTATAAGTGGTGATTTTAATAATGATGAACTTTACTCCAAAATTGAAGAATACATTCTTAAAAACGGTATACAAAAAGCTTTTATCCATCTAAGTGTACCGCCAACAGGCTACAACGATATTATTGTAAAAATTAACCGGTTGGCCTTAACTTCTGTCGAATTATTCTTTTTATCTGAAAAACCATTCGGAAACTCACCGGCCGAAGCCAATAAAATTGCTACATCAATACAAGCTAATAACTTGAGTAGTAATTTTTATATTATAGATCACTACCTTTACAAAAAAATCGTAGAGTCTTTTCTAAAATTTAGATTTGAAATTTCTCTTTTTGAGTCTGCGCTAAATAAAAATTATGTAAAAAGCATAGAAATAAAAATTAACGAAACATCAGGCATAGAAAAACGCAGTATATTTTACGATTCAACAGGCGCCTTAACTGATGTAGGGCAAAATCATGCGCTCGAAATGCTAGCCTTAGTTACTATGGATAAATTTGACAAATATAACCCCGTAAGTTTTGCCGAAAAAAGAGAGTGGGCAATAAAATCGTTTGAGGTTATTGACCAATCATTAATACTTGGCCAGTATAGTTCTTATAAAACCATAGAAGGTCTGGAAAGATCTTGTACTGAAACTTTTTTTAAAATGGAACTTAAACTAAAATCCCCCAGATGGAGAGGAGTAGTAGCCAAAATTGAAGGTGGTAAAAAGCTTTCTAAAGTCGAAAAAGAGATAAAAATTAATTTTAAAAATGGGGACTTTCTACTTATCTCCTTTAATCGTAACTCAGAATATATTATTGCAAATATCAATAATAAAGAGATTTCATATTTTTCAGAAAAAGAGAACGAAGAAGGAGAATCGTATCTTACCGAATACTGCAAAGCATTTAACGAAATAATATTGAAGAGTGATTTTTCGAAACTAGTAACCGTATCCGAAGCCAAATTTTGCTGGAACTTAATATTACCTGTGTTTAACAAATTAAAAGATCCTAATCGGATCGTTACTTATAACGATTATTCTTATCCTCTGTTACATAAAAATGTAGAGAATCACAAAAAAACTGTTGGAATAATTGGTTTAGGGAAAATGGGGGGCGGGATAGCTTATCAATTACTAGATAAGGGCTGGAACCTATTCGTTTACAACCGGACCCCCGAAAAAATGGCTGATTTTGTAAAAAATAAAGCTAATGGATTTAATAGCATTAAGGATTTATGTAGCGCAATGTCCAAGCCAAGAACAATACTTTTATATTTACCAGAAGGGGATCCTATTGAAGAGGTGATTTTTAGCGAAAATGGTTTAATAAACTTTTTGGAGACAGGAGATATTATTATCGATGGAGGAAACTCGAACTACATAGACTCTTTAAGAAGATTTAAGCTTTTAGAAGAGAAAGGAATTGAGTTTATTGATATGGGAACCTCGGGAGGGCCAACCGGCGCTAGAAATGGAGCTACAGTAATGGTAGGAGGAAAACCGGATGTTACGAGATCTGTCGAATACCTTTTCGAAAGCATCTGCGAAACAGGGGGATACACAATTTTTTCAAACCCGGGAGAAGGGCATTTTGTAAAAATGGTTCATAACGGAATAGAATATGGAATGATGGAGTCTATCGCAGAGGGTTTTGAACTTATAAATACGTATAGTCCCGAAATTGACCTTTTGGAGGTTGCTGGAAACTATAGCTCAGGAAGCATAATAGAATCGAAATTAATTGTATGGTTATGGCAGGCATTTTTAATCTATTCTAATAAACTCGATACGATTTCACACATTACACCCCATACCGGTATGGGCGACTGGACAGTGGAAACAGGTAAAAAACTTGGAGTAGATGTTAAAGTTATAGAAGATTCACTTAATTTTAGGATAACTGCTAAATCTAATCCAAGGTTTGCCGGGAAAATAGTTACCGCAATAAGGCATATGTTTGGCAGGCATGATAAAGATTAAAAATATGTATTTTTTAGCAGATATAGGAGGAACAAAATCTCGGATTGCACTAAGTTCGGAGCTAAAAAGCTTTACCGAACCTTTAATATTTTCAACCCCAAAAAATTTTAGAGATTTTATCTCAATTGCAAAAAAATATATAAAAGATTTTTCAGCAGGTTCCTCTTTAAAATTAGCCGCTGCAGGTGTACACGGAACACTTGAACCTTCCAAAAGTTTTTTACTAAAAGCCCCACATTTAAAAGAATGGGAAGGTGTGTTTCTAAAAAATGAATTAGAAGCAGCTCTCAGTGTGCGCTGCTATTTAGAAAACGATACGGCAATGGTTGGGTTGGGAGAATCGGTTTTTGGGGCAGCAAAAAATTATAAAATTAACGGGTATATAACCATAAGTACGGGAGTAGGTGGGGTAAAGATAGTAAACAATGCTATTGAACCACACTACACCGGCTTTGAACCCGGACATCAAATTCTGATAATAGATAAAAAACTTTATACATTGGAAAATCTTGTTTCGGGTAGCGCGTTAAAAGCTCAATATAATAAACAACCAAGTGAAATTGCCGATATAGCAGTATGGGAGAAAGTACATAATTATTTGGCAATCGGACTCGCAAATATAACAATGTGTTGGTCGCCGGAGGCATTAGTATTGGGAGGAGGACTCGTTAACGGCAATAAAATAGTTATTGAAAAACTGATAAAAGAATACAATTTGATATATAATCGAATACCTGTTAAACCGGTAATTTTAAAGTCGGAACTTGGCGACTTGGGAGCATTATGGGGGGGAATGCATTACCTAAAACAGCTATTAATACAATGAAATATCCGTCAATTTATTTAAAACAAAGCAAGGAGATTCCCATAAAAAGAAGGCATCACTGGATTTTTAGTGGTGCAATAAGCCATGGCGCAAAATTCGCCGATGGTGACATTTGTGAAATTTATTCTTATTCAAACGAATTTTTAGGTCACGGCTACTGCAACAATAAAACAACAATAGCAATTAGAATGATTAACTACAGTACTGAGAATCCTCTTGTATCACTAGAAAAAAACGTCGAAAAGGCATTTCGAATGCGTATAAACCTATTTAACGATAAAAACACAAATGCATATAGGCTAATAAATGGTGAAGGTGATTTAGTTCCCGGCCTAATAGTTGATCGATATAACGATATTTTGGTCCTGCAAATTTCGACTGTTGGGATAGATAAGTTAAAGAATACAATTATTAAATTTATTAAGAATGCTTCAAGTAAAATTGGGCTGAAAATAGAGGGAATTTACGAAAAATCTACTATGAGTGCTCGATCAAAAGATGGACTTATGCCATTTGAGGGTTTACTTTACGGAAATCTCTCCTCGAATACCTTAGTGGAGGAAAATGGAATAAAGTTTGTAGTAAATATTACTGAGAGTCAGAAAACTGGGCTGTTCTTGGATCAAAGAGAGATGCGAAACCTAATTGGAACTTATTCAAACGGGAAAAAAGTTTTAAACTGCTTCGGTTACACAGGAGGATTTAGCCTTTATGCAAAATCAGGAAACGCTCTTTCTGTAACTACCATAGATATTTCGGAGCCGGCAATTAATCAATGTAAGCTAAACTATGAAGCAAATAGCTTTAGTATAGGAGATGACGATTTTTTAGCCATAGATGCTTTTGATTTTTTACGTTCCAATCCATTAAATTTCGACATAATTATTTTAGATCCACCTGCTTTTGCCAAGAAGAAGACCGACTTGGATAAGGCAGTAAAAGGCTATGCCGAAATTAACAGAACTTCATTATCTAAAATGCCTGTCGGATCAATTCTTTTAACATGCTCGTGTTCGTATCATTTAAGCCAGGAGATGTTTGAACAAATTATTAAAAAAGCAGCCTTTGATGCAAAAAGAGAGGTGAGAATTATAAGTAGACAAAGGCTTGCTTCAGACCATCCAATAAATATTAACCACATGGAGATAGACTATTTAAAGTCACTTCTACTGTATGTTTACTAAAAATCTACCTTGTTTTTGTTACCTGATTTCCGGTAATTATTGCGTCTCTAACTTGTGCTGCAAGATCATTAAGTCCTCCAGGGCTATGCGGGATTAGGATTGTATTTGTAGCCGAGTTTTGCCCTACTTCTTTTAATGTATCAAAATACTGTGTTAGCAAGACTAAATTCATAACATCTTGCGAAGTAGATCCTTCTACACCTTTTTGGAACTCTTCAACAGACTCTTTAAGACCCTCAATAATTGCTTTTCGCTGATCGGCAATCCCCTTACCCTGAAGAGCTTTAGACTGAGCATCGGCTTCAGCTGCTTTTACCTTTAAAATTCTATCTGCTTCTCCTTTTTCGGTTGCAGCAACCCTTAGCCTTTGAGCTGCGTTTATCTCGTTCATGGCTTCCTTAACTTTTTTGTCCGGCTCAATATCGGTAACAAGAGCGTTTAAAATGTTAAAGCCAAAACCTGTCATTGTTTCGTTGAGTTCGTTTTTAACTGCAGTCGCAATTTCATCCTTTTTTTCGAAAAGATCATCTAGTTTTATTGATGGAACTCTGGCTCTTACAACATCAAATACATATGAATTAATCTGTACTTCTGCATTTAAAAGCTTGTAAAATGCATCGTAAACTTTTTCGGGTATAACATAAAATTGAACCGAAACGATAACATGAACAAAAACATTATCTAAAGTTTTTGTTTCGGCTCTGACATCTAACTGTTTTACTCTAAGAGAAAGCCTCCCGCTAATGTTATCGATTACTGGAATTTTAAATTGCAGTCCAGGAGTTGCAATACGGGCAAACTTTCCGAATCGTTCCACTACTGCAACTGTTTGCTGCTTTACAATAAAAATTGGTGGGGATACTATTACTGCCAGAATAATAATTCCAAGTAATCCAAATCCGCACATAAAAAATAGGTATTCCATAGGATGGTGTTAAAAATTATTTATTAATATATTATATCAAATTAAATACTCTAATCTATTTTACGGCGATTTTAGGAAGATTATTTTTTATTTAAAACTAAAAATTTTTTGCAATAATTGTTTTCTGTTATAATGGCTTGTTTAATTAGGCTCCAGAATGTCTAGAGAAGAGTTACATCTTAACAAGTTACAAAAGGCGCAAAAGTCAATTTTGTTGCTTACCTTTTTAGCAATAATATTTGCACTTCTATATTTTTCCTTTATTATTAATCCCTCAATTATTTCAAACCCTTATCTATATATTTTTTACATAATTGTTGAAACCTATGTTATTGTCCACTCAGTTTTTGTTTGGTGGACAATTCTTCACCATAAAGAGCCAACACCTTTACACGCAAAAAAAGAAGAACTGCAAAAAAAGTTTAAAAAGACAACAATAGATGTGTTTATACCGGTTGTAACCGAACCTTTCAGTGTAATAAAGAAAACAGTTGTTGCAGTTAAAAGTATGGATCTTAATCACAAAACATATATTTTGGACGATAAAGGCAGAGATGAGCTCAAAACTCTTGCAAAGACTCTTAAAGTTGAATATATACATAGAGGTACTAACGAAAATTTTAAATCGGGCAATGTAAATAATGCAATAAAACAATCAAATGGTGAATACATAGTTGTGTTTGATGCCGATTTTGTTCCAAGAAAAGATTTTTTAAGTAAATTGCTCCCATATTTTGACGATGAAAATCTGGCTCTTTTACAAACTCCACAGTACTATAAGAAAGGATCCACCTTTGTTGAAGAAGCAGCTTTACCGATTCAAAATGTTTTTTATGAGCTAATAATGCCAGGTAAAAATTCGTTTAACGCTGCATTTTGCGTAGGCACAAACGTAATATATCGAAGAAAAGCTTTAGAAGAAATGGGTGGGCTTGCACAGGTTAGCCACTCCGAAGACGTATTTACCTCGTACAAATTGCACGAATTAAAATGGAAAACGCTTTATGTTCCGGATGTTATGGCGATTGGACTAGCGCCAGACACCATAGAATCATATTTTAAGCAACAAAGAAGGTGGTCCAGAGGTGGATTTTCTATGTTGTTGGAACATTTTCCCCTTTTTAATAGAAATCTTTCACTAGATCAAAGAATACAATATATGTCGTGCACTTTTTATCTTTCGGGCTTTGCAATTATGGCTTATGTTTTATTTCCTATGATTTATCTGCTAACAGGAGAAAGACCCATAGTTACAAATAATGCAACCGATTGGCTGATTAGATATATTCCCTTTTTTATAATAAACTTTTCTATTACGCTATATGCAATGGGCGGATTAAAACTTAAGTCTATGGCTCTTTCTATTGCAACTTTTCCAATATATATAGGCAGTTTTTTTGAAATTCTTTTAGGAAGAAAATTTGTATGGCAGGCAACTAACGGAATACAAACAACAAAGACCAATTTCTCGGTAATATATCCGCACCTTCTTATTTTTGGGCTAGGAATAGCATCCATCGTGATTGGTGCAATTAAGCCTAGAGACATTCCGTCGACAGTTTTAAGTATATTTTGGGTAAGCCTTTATTCAGCATTATTTGGCACAATTATCCTTGAATTTATTAAGGAAAAAGGACTCAAGACAATGATTTTTACTAAATTTTACCGAAAAAAAAGCAGAAAAGAGAGATTACATATTAATTTAGCAACAAATGAGTAAAAGAATTTTTACAGTAATGTTTGTAATTTTAATTTTCGGATTTGGTTATCTATTATTTAACAAGGTTTTTAGCAATAAAAAAGAAATTACTCTAAAAGGAAAATTAAAGGCCGAAATAGCCACTATAAATTCAGTTTCGATAGGGCAGATAAAAGAAATGTATGTAACAAATGGTGATTTTGTAGATAAAGGTGAAAAAATTGCAGAAATAGAAACTCTTTTAGGAAGAGTAGGAGATAATATTGTTGGGGTCGAACAAACTAATACAGAAGAATCATTTATTTCGAGTGTATATTCAACTTCTAAAGGAGAGGTTACTAATATAAGTCTTAACAAAGGTGATACAGTAACTTTATATGCCAAGATATTAGATATTATAGTTGTAGATTCGGATTATATTGAAGCCTCGATACCATTTAACTGGACAATTGATTTTGACTTTACTCAGCCAAAAACCGCAGAGTGGATCAATCCTTTAGACAAATCGCCTCACAATGCAGAACTTATATATCTTTATCCATTTCTTACCGATGGCGAGATAAAAGCTCTGTTTAAAATCGACCCTGTTCCAAATGGGCTTTTTTTTGAGCAACCTGTAGATGTAAAACTTAGAATATGAAATCTACCTTTTTTATCTTTCTTACACTTTTTACAACAGGAATTGCAATTATTATCGTTTCCTCTGGTTTAAAACCCTTATACATTGAGGAGGAAGTATATTCTGAAAATTCCCCCGAAATAAGCACCACATACACTTTAAAACTCTCTAAAGATTTGCAAAAACAGCCATTACCAACAAATAAGTGGTTTACGGGAAGCCTTGGCGAAAAAGACAATCCAATTTACCCTTATCCATATTCTATAGAGCTTTCGGCTACACAAATTGCATATTCTATTCCTTCTCAAATTACATTAGAACAGGGAGTTTTTCAAAGTTTTTCTCCCGATCTAACAATAGAATTCGATAATACCTATAACTACGAGCTTGAATATTTTGATGCTCTTTTGGCTAGATATAAATTTTATAATGATACCGGATTTTTTAAATTAACATTGGTTAGAGGTAACCCTCTTATTTATATATCTGAGTGCAAAAATAGTTTTATACTAAAACAGGCTGAAAATTTTAAAGAAGAAAAGGTAATTGTAAGCGAGTCAGGAAAACTTTTTTATTTGGAAAGTTTAGAGGGTGCAACAATACAGGACCAAAAAAAAATTTCTGGCAAATACATAGCTTTGGGTTACATTCCAAACGAGATATATTTGGAGTTTTACCAAAAAACGGCAGTAAACCTTCCTGTAAAATCTGAGGTAAACTTTACATTTGCCGATAACAGCAAGCTGGGATTAGAGTATCAAATCTATACAGAAAATGAAGGAGACACATTTATCGGATTTCTCCCAATTCATAAAAAATTTTTAGAAAAAAATGTAGATACTGCCTTTTCAATCAGTACAATAAGAGGTAAGTTAGAAACTTTTATCGGAAAAGAGTTAGCACTTTCAATAGATCTTTCTGTACCCGATAAGTCGCCATACAAGGAAGGTTATATATTAGCCGAATTAGATAGCCTAATGAAAATCGATCTGAGTACATTATCTGTGCAAAGCTCATCAATATATTTTATTGGTAAAGAGCTTTTCAGGCTTGCCAACATGCTCGAGCCGGCAATCTTGCTGGATAAAACCGATAGCGGGAAACGCACAAAATTAATTTCAGAAGTTTTAAAAAGCGAACTAATAGACTGGTTTACATACACTAAGGGCGAGAATAATAAATATTTTGCATACGATACAAGCGGGAAAGGCATCCTAGCGCAAAAGCCTGATTTTGGATCTGAAAGATACAATGATCATCACTTTCACTATGGATATTTTATTTATGCTTACACACAACTTGCAGAAATTGATACAGAATTTAAAGAAAAGTATGCTGGGATTGTTACCAAACTTGTATTAGATATAATGAATTATAATTTAGATAACACAAGCTACCCATTTTTAAGATATTTCGATCTTTTTGAATGGCATTCATGGGCAAATGGGCTTGATCAGTTTAGAGACGGGAATAATCAAGAATCAGTTTCGGAAGCTATAAATGCTTGGTATGCAGTTTACCTTAACGCGCGAATTAGTAACAATTTGGAAATGCAAAACTACGCGCTTTCCCTTTATACAATGGAAATTGAGGCTGCAAAAGAGTATTGGTGGAATTACAATAGCGTTCTACCCGAAAACCTTCCCTTTATCTCACTTTTATGGCAAGGAAAAGCCGAACTCGCTACCTTTTTTAGTAACGAAATTGAAGCAAAGCTTGGAATAATAATATTGCCGATTTCGCGCGGGAGTTTTTACCTACGTAATAACCCTAATGCTTTAATCCAGTATCAATACTTTATAAATAATATGTCGGGAAGCGGTTTTCTGGAAGATCAAATATACTTTTGGGCAGCAATAAACAACATAGAAGAGATAAATTTTGAAAAGCTAAAAACAATCAACCTCGATTCTTCTAATAGTTACAGTTACATGTACATGCTCTTAAAAGAAAATCACTAATTGCGACTTTTTCTTAACTACTATACACAATAGGCAGCTCTGTGCTATAATCAGTCAATAGTTAGAAATATATATTTTATATATTAGTTATTTTAAATGAGTAAATCTAATGTAGTTAGGTTACTTGCAGCATTCAGCCTGATCGCTGTAATCATTGCAGTAATAGGTTTATTTACCCCCAATATCAATCTAAATAATAAAGAAATTGGTATTGAATTAAAGGATGGTCAAACTATTAAAGGTAAATTGATCACCGAAGATCTCGATTCAAAAAAGAACGATCAGGTTCTTGGAGCTACAACTAAAGAAGGTGAGCTAAAAGTTTTGGTCAACGAAAACGACGAATTAGTTGTAAAAGCACCCGGCGAGGAAGACACCCCATTCTCTTTTCCTATAGGGTCCACTGAAAACATTACTTCTATTAATAACATCTCGGAGGGTGATATAACAATTACCTCAATAAGTGGAAATCTTCCTGTTACCACATCGGGACAAAATGTTACTCTTAACCTTTTGCAGGGAAACGGGTCTGGATTAAATTCTGATTTATTGGACGGATTTGATTCGTCTTTTTTCAGAAATGCAGATTTACTAGATGGATTTGACTCAACATTTTTTAGAAATGCAAGTAACATAAATGCAGGATTATTAGGAAACACATATTTTGATGCATACTCGGATTTAGCCGATCAAGGATACCTTGATAACAACAGTAATACAGACGTTTTATTAAAAGGCCAGGCAAATGATCTTTACGTAAACGTTACGGGAGATACTATGAGCGGGGCCCTAACAATAAATTCTCCCTATGCATCAACATTGGCACCTGCTTTAACAGTAAACGGTCTTACTCGACTGAGCGAGGACTTATATGTATATGGTAAAACGATTTTGGTTGATGATCTTGTAGGATTTGCAAATACAAGATTTGATGGAACTTTAAGAGTTTTAGGAACAAGCACTTTCGAAGGTGCAAGTTATTTTAATTTTGATACATATTTAGGAAACAGCGCATCCGACGCACTATTCTTTTTAGGTAGAGCTACTTCTGATCTTGTGCCAATGGTAGATAATACTTATAGCTTAGGAACAAGTGCTTTAAGATGGGCAAATATTTATGCTGCAAATCTTTCAGCAGATTGTTTTTCTTCAATGGGAGGTTCTACATACTGCGATAGTGCGCATATTGTTGATAACCTATCAGTAGATGAAAATGCTCAGGTATTAGGAAGCCTAGAAGTGGGACTTACCGCTATCGGTGACCCGGTATTTAGCGTTTTAAGAACTGGTGATAACGGATTTGAAATTCCCGAAGCAACAAATTTTGAAGCAAAGTTAATCGGAGATCTTAGAGTAGAAGGAACAGTAGATGCAAGTGAATTAAATATAAGAGCAATTCATACTGCAGCATCCGGAATAAGGCTTTTTGATTTAACAAATAATGAACTTTTTGTAGTAAATTCAACCGGAGATATGTACACCAGAGGAAATATAGCAACCGATGGAACTTCGTTTTTAAATGGCGAAGTTAGAATCGGTAATAGCGATGCCGATATAGTAAGATTTTATTCTTTGGTAAGATCTGACATATTACCGGATGGTGACGGAATATATAGCCTTGGAAGCGCAGCACATTCTTGGGCAAACCTGTTTGTAGATAACATCTTTGCAGATTGCTTTACAACTACGGGAGGCTCAAGCTACTGTGATGACGCAAATATTTTAGGAAATGCAACAGTTGGTGGAAATCTTAATGTAAACGGAGAAATTTACAACTCTACGGGAACCGTTGTAGTAAACGATAATTTAAGAGCAACCGGAGATGTATTTTTAGGAAATGCAAACTCCGACAGAGTAGTAATAACCGGTCCAATCAGTTCCGGTGATTCCGATCCGCTAACTATCGAAGATAATAGCGGAATGATTATAACAAGACGAGACGATCCGTTTAGAACGCTTTTGTGGGTAGATGGAGCTGGAACAACCACATTCTTTGGCAATGCCATGCCATCGTGGGATTCTTTATTCAACCTAGGCTCAGATACTACAAGATGGGCAAATGTCTACTCTGACAATACAACAACAGAGACAAGCTTTGTTGATTTCTCTCTGCAAGTCGGAGGTGGGTTTGGTGATGCCGACGGAGGTTTAACTATAGACGAATTTGGAGCACTACGAACAAACCGTTATATGAATGTAGCGGGTGGTTATGGAGATGCTGATGGAGGTTTAACCTTAACCGATACAGGTGATATCTATATGGATGGATTTTTAGCTACAGGAGCAGGTTATGGAGCAGGTGGAGCAACTATTACACAGTCCGGAGATGCTTCATTTAGTGGTGCATTAACAGTTGACAGTAATTCGTTTATTAATGCTCAACTCACAGTAAATGATCTTGTTGTAAACAACATGGCAACATTCCTAGGTACAGTCGATAGCGATTTAATTCCCGATATTGATAATGTTTACAGTTTAGGTAATACAACCTACAGATGGGCAAATGCTTATTTAGGTAATGCTGATTTAACTGGAAACCTAAATGTTTTGGGAACTCTCTCTATTACAGGATACGCAGATGTAGCTTCCGAATTAACAAATATTAATTCGTCGGTTACATTGTTACAAACAGATGTAACAAATCTGCAAACTGCTATGACAACCGCTCAAACTGATATTACAAACCTTCAAGCTGACGTAACAGCACTACAGGCAAGAAATGTAGTAACAGGAGGCGTAGATTTAACATGTGCGGGAGTTACCACAGCAGCAGGATTTACTTGCGTAATTAATGTAGGTGCACCGATTCAATCAATAACATTTACACCAATAACAGCATCGGCTGGACCAAATACAAGAGTTGCATTAGTTTCCGATCCAACTGGATCCAATACAGCAACAATTATTGTTACAGGTCCGGGTGGAGCAGGTGCAGATACAGTTACAGGAGTAGCTTGGACAGCAGTACTTCAATAGTACTAATTAATAAGGTATAATAAAGGCGTCCCGACAATGTTTGTTGGGGCGCCTTTTACATTTTAAATGTTAAAACTATTACATGAGCAACAATCAGCAGACTCAGCAGTATAATAATCAACCGGAGGTAAGTTCTTCACAAAAAAATATCAATCCGGTTCCCCAGCAAGTTCAGCAAAGGCCCGTACAAAATGTTACTGCAGGATATTTTGTACCAAGCTCTCAGGTTCCTGCGGCATCGGTTGCAAGCGTAAACACATCTGCTACATCAAAAAATAGTGCGACTTCTTACATAATAGCTAAAGGAATTTTCAGAATTGTAAAACAATCAGCCATATTTGTTACTATTATTCTTATTGCGATAGCCTCGTTTTTAGGTATAAGGGTATTAACAAACTTAGATAATCAAATGAGCTTGCCTCTCTTAGATGCGTTTGGTTCAGATACATATAACATTGTTTTCTTGCAAAACAACCTATTTTACTTTTGCAAAATTGAAAACCTAAATTCTGAGTATATTAAATGTAACGATCCATATTATCTTGTTAGGAAAAAGGAAGCTGGTTCAGATGGAAAAAGTGAAGAAAAAATATATGTCACAAAGCCTTCTAAAGAAGAGGTTTACCAGCCCGAAGGTGCATTTTATATACTAAAATCTAACATTGTTTATATTGCCGAAATAGGGAAGGATTCTCAGGTATATTCATTTATTAATCAAAACGAATAACTTATATGAATAAAGCCGAGGTCGAAGAGGTAATACACGAAGATGAAGGGCTAAAAACAAGTCCCATAGAAGGCAGGGAGATCTTTACCGATTTAAACGGTAGAAAATTTGCCCGATACCCGATAAAGACCCGTCTTATTCTTTTTGACGAAGATTTAATTAAAATTATAAAGGAATATGCCAGCCCTCATTTTAAAGAAGGAGACCTTTTCTGCATTGCTTCAAAAGTTGTAAGTATCACCAGAGGATTTTACGTTAAAGAAAGCGAGGTAAAAGTAGGTTGGCTGGCAAAATTTCTTGTTCGGTTTGTAAAAAAGTGGCCAGATGACCCGGGTTTTGCAGTTCCGCGAAAAATTCAGCTTGCAATAAGGGAAGCCGGTTGGTTCAGATTTACACTTGCAGTATTTATTGGAGGATTTTTAAAGTTAGTTGGCATTAGAGGTTGGTTTTATAGAATAGCCGGAAACAATGTAAATGCTATAGATGGTTTTTTACCGCCCGAATTTTATCCTCCAAAATTAAGAGGATATGGCTTTTTAGCCCCTAAAAATCCGGAATCAATTTGTAATGAGGTTGAAGAGAAGCTAGGTATACCAACAATAATACTCGATGGTAATTTTATTGATAACAATATTTGTGGTGTAAGTAAAAGTGTAAAAAAGAAATATAGCTTAAACGATTTGGCAACAATTTTAAAAGGAAATCCGCAAGGCCAATCAGGTAATACACCAATGCTTATTATAAGAGAGATAAAGTAAATGCAAAATTCTACAGCTATAGTTATTGTTAACTATAAAACTCCATGGCATTTAAAACAATGTATAAATAGCATTTTTAAATTCACACAAGATTTTTGTATTTATCTTGTGCATAATTCGCAAGATGCAGGTTCTTACAAAGTAGGAGAAAATTTTAAAAAGAGATATCCAGATAAAATTAAAATATATAAAAACAAAAAAAATCTCGGTCTTACAGGAGGAGTTAACACATGTTATCTAGACGCAGTAAAACACAAAAGAATTTGCCTCTTAAATAGCGATGCGATTGTAACAAAGGATTGGCTTAAGATATTAAACGATGAGATGGATAACAACCCTAAAATTTCGCAGATCATGCCCGATTGTAACAGCTTTTATCAAGATACAGTTTTTTGGAAGATAATAAAAAGACTTCCTTTTGGGTTAAATAGAGCTCAAATTTATCAAAATATTTTAAACTTATCACCAAGAAGTAAAAGCAGAGAAAAATTTAAAGCATCTTCTCATTTTTACGACTTTTGCGGAGGATTTTGCACACTATTCAATTCTGCTCCAATAAAACAGAGGGAATATATTTTAGATCCGCAGATAGCACACGGATACTGGGACGATTTAGAATTAAGTACCTATCTTAGAAATTTTGGAGAAATTGGCATTACAACCTATTCATATGTTTTTCATTTTGGAGGAAAATCGTTTTCTCTTTTAAAAAAGAGAATGGAAGATGAAAAAAAACATTTAGCTTATCTAAACGGACTTTACGTTTGCAGAAAATACGAAAAAATCTTTTTAAGCGAGATGAACAAAGTCGATCCAAATGAACTTATAATTGTAAGCCGAAAGGTTGAGGTTGTAAAACTTATTGTTTTATATTTTGGGCTTTTGCAAAATCAACTATTTACTAACCAAGATGTTAGTAAAGAAGCATTTAAGATTTGGCAAGCCATAAAAAAAGATTAGTTTGAAAATATTTTCTTACTGTCTCAAATATTTATCCAAAACCTTTAAAAAGAATAGAGTACAACACCTACACTGGTAGATACATTTAAACTTATCCCTTTCCCATACATTGGAATAATAACGGTGTTATCACATTCGTTAAGAGTTGACTCTTTTACCCCAAAAACCTCAGAGCCCGCAACAAAACATACTTTATCTACATTTTTTAACGCAGATTTTAGTTTTTCGAGCATTATGCTGTTATGAGCAAGTTCTATCCCTACTATTTTAAACCCGTTTTCCTTTAATTTTTTTATTGCCTGGCCGGAAGATTCAAAATATTCCCATGTTAAAAATTTTTCTCTGGATCTTGAAACCTGCATAAGTTCTTTACCAAATGGAGGTGTTTTACTTATCCCTGTTAGAAAAATCTTACTTACGCCTGCAGCATCCGCTGTTCTAAATATTGCTGCTACATTTCTTGCATATTGAATATTTTCCAATATTAATACTATCTCCTTGTCTCTATATGATGTTTTATTAATAAATTTTTTTGACTCTTTTTTGTTAAATTTAATCTTTTGCATAGTTTTTCTTTTACCACATTATACACCCTTTTTTGGCAATTTTAGGTATAATTATCGTATGAAAGGATTAATTAAAGCTGTAGTTACATTGGGTCTTTTTGCTCTTTTTCTTGTTGCCTGCATAGTAATACTTAGCTTAGGATATTTTGCTGCTTGGTTACATACGTATAGAGTATTTACAGATAAACGGGCAGTAGGAGAGATAACAATTTCGGCCAAAAGTTCTGATGAAGGTGGAATATTTTCGGTAGTAAAGTTTACACCCATTAATATTCCAACGGCATTAACCGAGTTTTTATCGCCAAGTACTAAAATAAGTGAAGAAAAAGGTGAAACAATAGAACTAAAAGTCTACGGCGAAATAGTGCATATAGGAGGGCCAATTATAAAATTTCATAATGGCCTTATTTTGATAAATTTTAAAACTATATATAAAGTTGGGGAAATTTACGGCAGATATTTGCCCGAAAGATCTGAGTTAGAAGCTAAATCCGGTTCAAACTTTTTTATTAACGGCGCATATGCCGAATGGAAAGAACTTTTTGACGATATTTCAAATAAAAATCTAAGAGGAAGAATATACGATTCGATAGTCGATGTATGGCAAATAAGCGATGCGGGAAAATTTGTAAGCGATTCAGAACAAAAATACACTGTATATATCACCAATACAGGCTTCGTTTTAGATAATTAGTGGTGTCGTGGCCAAGTAGTAAGGCGACAGTCTGCAAAACTGTTATCCGCGGGTGCAATTCCCGCCGACACCTTATTTTATTATTCCTCCTCCTAGGCATTCGTCATTATTGTACAAAACCAGACTTTGCCCACTGGATGGTGTTTTTAAAGGCTCGGTAAAAACAGCTTTAACGGTATTATTTTCTTTTAAAATTTTGCACCTGGCGGGATTTTGCCTGTACCGAATCGAAGCTGATAGTGTAAGCGAACTTAGTTCAGAAAAATCTCGAGCGGAAAGAAAAAGCTCTTCTAAAATAACTTCTTGTGTAAAAAGTTCAGGATTATTTCTCCCTAATGCTACATACAAAATATTTTTGGCTATATCTTTTTTTGCAAGATAATACGGCAAAGAACTACCACCAATTTTTAAACCTGAACGTTGGCCAATGGTGTAAAATTCTACTCCACTATGTTCTCCCACAGTTTTTCCCGAATCTATATCGATAATATCGCCTTTCCTGGTTGGAATCTGTGACATTAAAAATTTTAAAACATTTATCTCTCCAATAAAACAGATCCCCTGGCTATCGGGTTTTTTGGCAGTTGGAAGATTTTTTTGTTCGGCAATTTTTCTAACCTGATCTTTTGTTAGGTTGCCAACAGGAAAAATTATTTTCTTAAGTTGCTCTTTTCTTAAGGTGTATAAAAAATAGCTTTGATCTTTTTTTGGATCACTTCCTTTAAAAAGCGAGATTCTATTATTATCAATTTTTTTTATTTGAGCATAGTGACCGGTTGCAATAAAATCTGCGCCTTCCGACATTGCTTTTTCCAGAAAAAGTTTAAATTTTATCTCCTTGTTACACATTACATCGGGGTTTGGTGTTCTACCTTTTTTATATTCTTTAAAAAAATACTCGACAACTTTTGTTCTGTATTCTTTTTCAAAATTGTACGACATAAAATCAATACCAATCATCTTGCATACATTTTCGGCATCTTGTTGATCTTTTTCCCAGGGGCAGTCAGATTGTATGCCGTAATCGTCCCCCGACCAGTTTTTTAAGAAGACTCCGGTAACATTGTACCCCGCCTCTTTTAAAAGCAACGCAGACAAAGAGCTGTCCACTCCGCCTGATAACCCGGCAAAAACCTTTTTCTTCATAGTGTTAAATACTACATCCGGTAAGAATTATACCATTTTCCTCACTTATACTTAGTTCTATTTGCTACCAATTTAATTTTGGCTTAGAATTATTTGATGAAAATTCATTTTCGTATAATAAATCCGATTGTCAGGCTAAAAGACTTATGGTATAAGAAAAAAAGGGTTATTATAACTTTTGGTGTAATTGCCTTTCTAGTTTTAATACTTCCAACTTTTATTACCCTTCCTGCTTCCCGATATGGTAGTGGAGCCGACACAAAACCGGTATTTGGTGAATTCCTGCAGATTGATAATGTTAACGCATTTGTTCAGGTGCTTGGAGATAAAGCAAATCCGGCAATAATTTTTGTTCACGGATTTGGGGGAAGTACCTTTACTTGGCGTAAAAACTTAAAACCGCTGGCCGACGCGGGTCATTATATTATAGCTTTAGATCTGAAGGGCTTTGGGTTAACTGATAAGCTCTGGGATACCGATTATTCGCACACCTCACAGGCTGAATTTTTGTATAACATTATGCAAAAGCTCGAAGTTTCAAAGGCTACCTTGGTAGGGCATAGTATGGGAGGCAGCGTTGTATTGCATTTTGCAAGTAAATATCCCGATTCGATCGAAAAAATTGTGCTTGTTGCACCTGCTGTTTCCGAAAATAACAGCTTTAACGCCTCTTTCCTTTTCGATTTTTACTTTTTTAGGCAGATTGAGAGGCAGATTTTTACAAGGATTTTTAGTTACACTAAATTTGAAGAACTTTTAAAAATAGCATATTTTGATGTTCAAAAGCTAACAAAGGCCGATTTTGATGGTTACTACCTGCCCTTTGAGATTAAAAACTGGGATCTTGCCCTTATTGGAATGGCAAGAGATAGTTATTTAAATAAGATTAATTTTGATTTAAAAGCACTAGATAAAAATATACTTTTAATTTGGGGTGAAAACGACCAGTGGATAAAACTTCGTGAAGCAATGGAACTAAATACCAGATTTAGTAAAAGCGTTTTTAAAATTATTAGGGAGGCAGGGCATTTACCCATGGAAGAACAGCCAGAGATTTTTAATTCTCTTTTAAAGGATTTTTTAGAATAGTTTAACTTAAGCTTCTCTGCTATCATATATTCCCGCTCCCTCTTTTTCCTTAGGTTTTGTACGACAGACTTCGAGAAACAATCTCTGATATTCTTCTATTCCGCGTACGCGACAAATAGTATTAATGACACCATTATTAAAACGACTTGAATTTCGCTTAATATTCGCATGTATGCTTAAGCCTCTTATTAAATCGAACAATTTATCTTTTTTACTTAATCTTGCAAAATCTACCATTTGGGCTTGTCTTTTTTTAGCTTTTTCTATTACAGCTTGTGGAATTGGTTCTAAACTCTCTCCCGAACCTACATAAACCTCTCTAAAGTTGCCCTCAAACTCAACATAAATATAAAATTGGTAACTGTTATTCGTTTCCTGATAAACGATCTTAGGGTTATGTTTTTCAGAATCAGAATCAGTTAATTCACCTTGATTAACGTTAAATACTTCTTTACTATTACTTTCAACCCATCTTCTATGAATAGCATTTGCAACTGCAAATAAGTCAAATGTATCTTTATCCTCAATCGCCCTATCAATTTCTGCTTTAACTATTGCAATGTCGATAAGAAGATCATTTAGTTCCTGGTTTGTCAGTTGGTTAAATCCTCGTGAGGTTTCAGAACTAGGCAATTTATCTGTATCGCCTTCCGAAACAACAACACCATAGGCACTCTCAACCTCTCTCCATATTGTTTTTAATGCATCAGGGTCGTAACTATATTTTGGCCTCCATTCATCCTTTATACTCTTAAAAGTGTCTTTTGCCTCTTCTATTGTAGGAATCGTTATTTTGCGATAAGTTTCACACTCAAGGCCACCTAATTTTCTATCCCACATATTTTGTTATTAATAATTGATATCACTATTATATAACAAAATCAGAGATTTGTCATCGTATTATGGCAGCATTAGTCTAAGTTCAGTTGTCAAAATTTGTCTCTAAAAGGTTTATAGCTAAATAATATCTAAAAAAAGAAAAAGGCTATGCCAAGTTTAATTGACACCATTTACATTTTTTGCAAAGAGGAAACTCATTCGTCCCGTAAAATTCGAGGTTTTTTATATTCAAAGTAACCTTATTTATTAAAGACTTAAAGGCATCGGTTTCGTCACTTGTTATTACAAAAGCTCTTTGTATGTACTTTTGTTTTTGAGGCTTAACATAATTTAAAATAACTTCCAAAACGCCGGGTTTAGTTAACGATCTATCAACAAAAAAAGTTGTATCTAAATCGATAAGCAATTTGTAAAATAAAAGCTGGCGGTAATTATTTTCCCAATAAGGCGGGTTGCCCATAATAAGCTTGGGATATTTGGGAGAAGAAACCTTATAATCTATTAAACTTATTGTATTTTTATCAATTAAATCGATACAATCAATTTTACCGGTAAGCTTAATATTTTCCCCATTCGATAGAGGGAAATAAATATTTCTTTGCGAAAAATTATATTCTACTTTAACAGGCTTACGGCTAATGCCTTTATAGTAATCAAAATATCCTTGCAATAGTTTTATGCCTTCCTTTAAAACGCTATCTTGCATCGCTATAGGGATAATTTCTTTACTCACTTTTAATTTAAACTGGCTAACCAGTTCCTCAAACGAGGTAGGTTTACTTTCCATTATATTTCTATTCCATTTTTCCAGCGCCGAGTGTATCGCTGTGCCAAGGGCAGTAGCCTGATTAGAAACAGATGGCACCTTTACAAGGTAGTTGTATTTAAATTCCAGCGGACAAGTTATATACGAGTTTAAGTTTGTAGGACTAAGTTCAAAATTTTCTACAATCTGTTTTAAAAATTTAGATTCATTTCGGGTTTTAGCATCACTTTTTAATTTAAGTAATGCAAAATCTGTAACAGCTTTATTGTTTGTATTTACATTTGTAACCTCAATAAGCGTTTTATCTATTTCGCCTATAAAGCTCGAAACTTCCTCTTTTTCTTTTTCGGAATCAGAATATTTAAGCGGATACATAAGAGTTAAATATTGCTTTGCCCGTGTAACTGCAACAAAAAAAAGTCTTCTTCTATCTTCAATTTGGCTTTCTCGAGAGGGAAGAGCATTCGAGTTAAATACAAGTTCGGGAGGAATAGCTAAATGATTACTTTTTTTAATGGCACCCCACTCTTTATTTGTTAAATCTACAAAAAATACATACTTAAATTCCAGCCCTTTGGCACTATGTACAGTAGACAGTGTTACTCCCTTTTGGTCTGTTTTAAGCTCCTTTTCGGGTACAACGATTTTAGTTTCGTTCATTAAGTTAACCTCGTTTAAGAATTCGGCAAGCTTTAGATCGGGCATTGCCTTTACCTGGGTCTTTACATAATCAAAAAAGGAAAGAAAAGAATTTACAGGCTCTATTGCATTATCTTTATTTTTTTCTACAAACTTCTCAATGTAGCCTGTATCCTCTAAAATCTCCTGGATTAAAAGCAAAATGTTTTGGCTAAAAGAACTAATATGCCATTTTTTTATTTTGTTCAAAAATTCAATTATGGATTCTCCTGTATTGATATCGAGCTTTTCGTATGTTTTCGGATTTAAAAGATATTCCATAAAACCCAAATCTTTGTATTCTCTGTTAAAAGTTTTTTCTTTTTTATAATCCACCGAAAGTTTATAAAAATCATCGGCAGGGATGTTAGATAAAAAGTTCAATAGTAAGGTAAAAACTGTTAAATTCTGACCCACTGGGTCTCCATCAGCAGCTTTTAACAGCTCCCAGAATGTTTTTACAAATGGCTCGTCCAAGGCATTTCTTCCGGAATTAAGTTTTACCGGTATCTTTGATTTTATAAAAAGTTCAGCTATTTCCTCTCCTGTAACATTTTTTGAAAATAAAACGGCAATGTCTTCGGGATCCTCGCCACTATTAATAAGATCTTTTACACTATCTATTAAATATATGTATTCTAAATCCTGATTTTCAAATTCAATAAGTTTAGGTTTAATTTCGGGAAGATCTAATACCCCTTTAACAAGCTTTTTGTTTACCTCTTTATTTTTTACCGATATTCTTTCGGTATTGTTAGAAATAAGTGAGTCTGCCAAATTAAGAATACTTTGATTTGACCTGTAATTTGTTGTTACGGTAATAGTTTTTGTACCTGGAAACTTTTGAGTAAAGTTAATAATGTTAGAAAGATTAGCACCCTGAAATCGAAAGATAGATTGGTCATCGTCCCCCACCGCAAATAAATTTGGAGAGTTATCAAAAGAGGTTAAAAGTTCAATTACTTTAAACTGAGACCCATTGGTATCCTGAAATTCGTCAATTAATGTAAATTGAAAAAGTTCCTGATATTTTGCCAAAAGTGCTTCGTTTTCCTGTAAGGCTTTTATTGTTTGTAAAATCATATCATCGTAATCGTAAAGACCGTTCTTTTTTAGTTCAAGCGAGTAATTTTGATAAACTTCGGCTAGATCGCACATTTTTTGAAGTTTGTCCGTTTTTGTTTGCCAGTCGACTGTTGGTCTTTGTGTTTTTTTATTTATTTTGGGAACCATTAGATGTTCCTCTAAAAGCTGCTGTGATTTTTTTAGAAATTCCTCGGGTAAAATATCTTCTTTTTTTAAAATTCCAATTTGCTCTAAAATTTCTTTTGCATATTTGTACTTATCGTTAAAAAGAACCAATGGACGTTTCTCCTTTTCCCGATCATACTGGTCTAATATTGTTCTTAAAATTTTTTGTTTTTGAATATCCGAAATTTGAGTTAACGCTCTTCTTTCGGCAAAATATTCTGGATTATTAATAATTATCTCGTTGCAAAGAGCGTGAAAGGTAAATATATTTACCTTATAAGCTAAATTACCGATATATTTTTTTAATCTCTCCCTCATGTTGGTAGCCCCAACATCGGTGTATGTTATACACAAAATGTTTTCGGGATTGGCATCAGTCTTCTCTAGAATATTTGCAATTCGAAGTGATAGTATCTCAGTTTTACCTGTGCCTGGACCCGCTAAAACTAAAATAGGACCGTAAATAGAATTAACTGCTTCTTTTTGTACTTTGTTTAATTTATTATACTTTTCTAAAAAGAGAGACATAGAATTTTCTAACTACTTGCCATTATAACGCATAAAAAGGCAAAAGTTTTTACTACCGAAATTTTGACAAAAGGCATTTTTGCCTTTAAGCTTCTGTTGGACCTTCTCCTTCTCTCCCTTTATTTATTGTAGTAAACAAATTAGTTATTTTAGTTGCATCACCTGGCGAATTTGGCGTTTTAATAACAACTCCTTTATAATTTACCCCACTTAAGTTTGAGTATTGACTATCTGTTGCGGGAGCTTGCTTTGAATAGAGGATTAAATTGATTTCAAATAAATCACTAAGTGCTTTAATTTCTTCGGAAGTTAGATAGTTATTATCAGGACTTAATAAATGAGTCCACATACTTACAAATCCTTGGCTTATGACTGAATTGCCAGGAAATCCCCCTAAATCCTGGTCGGAGATAAGCTCAAAAGTTACTGACTCACCAAAGCTATTTTTTAAAGCTATGTAATATTTAAGAAATCTAGCAAATGCTTTCAAATCAGTTATTGTAGTAATTTCGTTACTTGTTTGTTGGAATGGTAGAAGTGCCAATTTAGTCGAATTTTCAAAACTACCTGATATTGTTTTTGCTGTAGTGTCTAATCTTTCCTGAAATTGCTTAACACTATCCTCAATAAAAAAAACTATTCTGTGAGGGTTGTCATAGGTAGAAGTTTTTACTCTTTCTAAAAGTGCTTTATATTGGCGATCATCGTTAAAATTCCTATCATAGTCTGCGGGTTGCATTGGTTGTTGACTACTTCCATTTGACATAGCAAAAAAAATAACCGATATAAGCTGTAACCTAAGCTACATTACCTATACCGGTTATATATGTATCTAAGAGTTACTGCAGAATGTTACTACAACTCAGATACTTTTACAAACTGAATATCCATATACTGTTCCTCTGTTAACGGCCAACCTGTTCCCTGAATACTAAATCCTGCAGAAAAATCATTATTATCAAGCCATGCTCCAACATGCAAAGGTGCACCTCCTGTTCTCATTGAGGCTGGTGAAGAAGCATCTACAGTTCTAACAAGAGTGCCATCCACAAAGAATTCAATTATATTTCCCTCGTGCCACTTTGTTGCGTAATTATGCCAACTCGTTATATCACCTATTTGCTGGTTAATCGGATAAATATCAAAAAAACCAGTTGAAAAATCACCTACAACTGTGTAAACACCACTAGGCAAAGAAAAACCGCCTGCTTCCATTTCGTAAACATAAGATATCCCAATAATTACATAATTAGGCACTGTTAGCTCAGTACCATCTGGCATTGGATATGTAGTAAATTCCCACCCCTGTCCTACCAAACCTACATTGCCTTTTCCCTGACCCGAAGCATAAGAGTCGGAGAATCTTAACCTTGTTGTTATCTCTTTTCCAGGCTTAAAGACTCTTAAATCCCCTCTGGCATCTGCATCTAAAAGACCTTGCTGGTCAAAGTAATGACTTTGCCCAAGGTAAATTTCACTCGAACTGTAGCAATTGTTAGTATCCTCTGGCGTAAGTCTAATTCTAAAGTAGTTAAGAAACTTCATTACTCTGTCTCTATCTATTGGGTGCGATTGAGGTTGCTCAACTGTACAGATTTTATTGATCTGCCTTAGTGATAGAGATAAATAATCAGTGACATCGGCCCCACCTTGTTCGATATCGTGCCTTAACATACTTCTCCATGTTGGGTAGTAATATGGTAAAAGCAGATATGTACTAAAGGTTGCATAAACCGCACTTAAAGGTCCAGTGACTGCCAAAACAAATGCAAGGACAGCAACTGATAGTATCCTTTTTCTTTTAGACATATTTTTTATATAAGATATAGAAAACATGCTCCTTTCGAAAGCATATTATTTACTGCTAGGGCCCTGCATAAAAAATGCTATCAACAACATATTACAGTGTCAAAAAAAACTGAAAACGGCATTAATTGACAACATTAAAAATTTTTAAAATGTATAAAAGTAAACAGGGAATTGCATTTGTGATTGAAAACAATTAAACTTATCTGTCAGTTTAAAGTGGATACAGTGTCATTGTTAAATAAACTCTATGCTGCGATACAAGGATTTAATAGAGGAGGAGAAACTATTAAAGTCGGGTTACAAAAAATTTTTACAAGAGAAAGCTTTTTACTTCAAAATAGTGTTGTGCCAAAACGGTCTAAGCAGCTCTTATTATATAGTTATGATATATCTTTTGGAGAGAATAAAAATATCAAACTACTCCATTGTTTTCCAAATACAAAAGGCATGTGAGGAAATTATAGTTAACGATTCCAGGAAAACAAATCTTATCGACGCAAGTGTTTTTACCATTATCAATCTGTCTAGAGGTATTGCATTTATTCCGGATATTAGAATAATTAACCTGGCAAAAATAAAGTTAAAAAAGCTAAAAGGTATTTCTCCAAAAGGGATTGCTCTTATTCTTCCGCGCAAGTTTAGCAAAGCAAAACTTTTTCTTAAAACAGTTATTAAAATTCTTGCAAAAGATGAGAAAATATACGTTGTAGCTTTGGAAGGTGAAGCGCTTAAAATAGCAAAAAAAAATCTCGCGTAATACCTACGGGCAGGATCAACCTCCTCAGAGGGACTAGATGCCAAGCTATGGCTTCGAGACATTCTTCCAATTGAACACAAATGCGAAGATCTGTTAGCAGATGACGAGGATCGAACTCGCAACCTCTTCCTTGGGAAGGAAGCATTCTACCATTGAACTACATCTGCCGCTTTATATCTTGAATTAGAAACAATATTGAAGATTACACGCACACTGGACTTATGCCCCAAAAATGTCCGAGAATAGACATTTTTGCGCAGCTTACCTGAACCCCACGGGGAGCAGGAATTGCTGGACCTAAAGTATTTTCTTTGACCGGAATTTTAAAGAGCTGCCAGTATGCATATAAATTATAAATCTAAAGATCAAAAAGGTAAATTACCTATTTTTCTCTATCTGATGGTTCCAAATAAAGCCTGTTTTCAAATTCTTTAAAAGAATACTCCATTCCGCACAACTCACAGCTTGTGTAAATTTTTTTTGCGGGATACATTTTTAAATCTGCAATAATTTCTTCTCTGCCTAGCTTGGACAAGCCGTCGGGTGTATTTACCATAAGGTAATTTGAGTTTTCGCACTCTGAACATATAAAGTTTTCAAGCAGTACCTCAATCCAAGTACCGGGCTGAACTTTCGGAGTTTTCGAATCAGAACTTAACCCTGCTAAATCATCGGTCATTATCTCAGTATTTGGATCTACTTTATAATCAGTCTGAGAAATTTGAGAGCTTGTCGGCGTAACAGTAGCGTTACTTGGATTGCCAACATTTTGGCTATCGCTTGTTTGTGGAGAAGTTGCTTGCGGTTCCATAATAAAAGATTTAACTTATAATGATTATATTATAAAATATTATGTTTAATAGTCAAATACCAGATTATGTCAATTTGGAGATACAAAGAAATAACTAAATCTCTGCCGTTACACGATGTGCTTTTGCTTACTTTAAACGAATCTGATACTTTGGTTAATAAGATAGAACTTAACGGCTTAGTGATTTTTCTTAAAAGAGAAGACCTAAACCCAACAGGATCGTGGAAGGATAGAGCAGCAGCATACAAGCTTACATTGCTAAAAGCTCAGAAAGTTAAAGAAGCAGTATTGGTTTCTTCGGGTAATGCTGCTATAAGCTTTCTAACATATTCTAAGCTATACCCCGAAATTGTTTTACATATTGTTTTAAAAAATGATGCGAATATTACAAAAGTAGGAGTAATTCAGAAGTTATTAACAAATACCCACCACAAGTTGTATTTATCGGATACTCCGAAAGCAACTGGTGTAAAAATTGCCTCGCTTAGAAAAGCAATTAACTTAAGGTCAGGAAATGACCCATTAATTTATAATGCCTATCTTTCGCTTGGTTTCGAATTAGCAGAGCTACTAAATAAAAAAGAAGATAACAGTCAAACTGCTATATTTATGCCTGTTTCTTCGGGGACTGCATTTATTGGGGCAGCATTAGGTATAAATCAAAAGGTAGGTGACGAATACAATATGCCAAAACTTATTGCCTGCCAAACAGAGGCCGTACACCCATTAAAACCCGAATTAAAGAGTATGGTAGAAAAAAGCGTTTCCGATTCAATTTTTGATAAGCTTTGCGAAAACCAGCAAAGAATAAAAAAAATAATCACAAATTCTAATGGAACAGTTTTAGTACCCAAAGAGGACGAAATTGTTGCAGCTAAAAATTTGCTATTAGATAAATTTAATATTAACATCTCTTATACATCGGCTTTAGCTTTAGCAGCTGCAATTAAAGGCTCAGGCGATTTGAAGGTAAATAAATCAATAGTTCTTTGTTCTGGCAGATAATACTTTTTAATATAAATAAAAATATGAATACGGCTTTTATAGCAATTATTCTTTTTGAAATAATTTTAATAGTATTTGCTATTTATCTTTTGTGGTCTTGGCTTACTAAAACACCTTTTTATCCGTCTCAATTAAAAAAACTGGATAAACTTTTTAACGAGAAGGAGATTCCAATCGACAGCTCAACAAATTTTATCGATATCGGTTCGGGCGATGGTAGAATTATGATATGGGCAGCTAAAAAAGGGGCTATGGCTCATGGGATAGAATATAATCCATTTCTTTCGCTTTTTACAAGGGTAAAGACTGCATTTAAAGGTTTATCTAAAAAGGTTAGGGTGTTTAATAAAGATTTTAAGAATCACAATTATTCTGATTACGATATTGTTTATATGTATCTTTTTCCAGAGCATATGAATATTTTAAAAGAAAAGTTGTTTAGGGAGCTAAAGCCCGGAAGCACTATTATTACAAACACATTTACATTAGAAGAAGTTGAGCCTTATAAGATTGTCGATAAATTTTACTTTTACAAAATTGTAAAATGAATTCTGATACAAAAAAAATTTTAGACCAAATTAACGCGAAAACCAAAGAATTTCCGCTTTTTTATGCTTCCCGTGATATTGAAAGATCGGTAGGAATGGAAAATTTAATCGAGAATTATTTTCCAATTTGTATTGAAAATAGTTACATCGAGGAACAATTATCGGCAAAAGGACTAAAAATTTTTTGTGCAGAAAAAAATAATGTAAAAGTAGCTCCTAAAACTACTTTAAATCTTTTAAAACATAAAGAGTGTTTAAACTGGATTAATAGTATTGCATCGGGGAAAGTGTTTTTTACTCAATTTTTTCAGTTTAATGAACCTGCTTATAAAATAGTCGAAAAAGCCGGCGGAAAAGTTTTAAACAATCACTCATCTTTAAACAGGATATTTGAAAATAAAATAAGCCAGTACCAAAAGCTAAGGGAAACCTTAGTTAATATTCCTAAAACAATTATTGCAGAGGCAGGGAAAATTTCTTTTGCCGAAGCTGAATCTAAATTAGGAAGCACAATAGTTGTACAGATGGATGTATCACATACTGGTGCGGGAACATATTTTATTGATGGAGAGGTAGAATTTAATATCTTAATGCAAAAGCTTTCGGGAAATTTTTTAAAATTTTCGGAATATATTAAAGGCGATTCTTACACAATTAACGGATGTATTGCCGGTGGGAAAATATTTGTTGCGGGATTACAATACCAAATTACCGGAATTCCCGAACTAACTTTAGGTAAAGGTTCTACGGTCGGGAACGACTGGAGCTACGCAAATTCTCTTGATAATGATTTAAAGCAAAAAGTTTTTAATCAAACAAGCTGTGTTGGAGAGATTTTAAAAGCCAATGGTTACAGAGGTCTATTTGGGATAGATCTTATAATAAGCAGATCCGGGGATATTTTTGTAATCGAAATTAACGCGAGGCAAACAGCCAATATTCCCATGCAAACAAAACTTGAACTTTTACATAATCAAACTCCTTTGAGTCTTTTACACCTTGCTGAGTTTTTAGAAATACCTATAGATATTGATCCCAAAAAGGAGATAAATAACTTATTCGGATCTCAGGTTTTTTTGCGAGCCAAAGAAAATTTTAAAATTAATCACATGGCTAAATCGGGAATTTACAGATTGCAAAGCGACAACAGTGCAATAAATTGGGATACTCTGCAAAGAAAAGAAAATATTATTTACCTCGATGAGGAGATGGACAAGCCGCTAATCTATCAGAAAGATGGATTTAGTGTTGAGCAAATTGATAATGGAGGTTTTGTTTTACTAAATCAACCCCCGGGGCAAGTTAAATTAACAGGCGAAGAGCTTTCGAGGATGCAGTTTAAAGAACAAATTTTTGATCGAAACGGTCTTAAGCCATGGATTTTAGAAGCTTTTGCAGCAATCGAACATATTATTAAATAATACGTTAATTGTATGGAACTAAAAAAATTTTTGGATAATGAGATTTTCCGATATTCACACATTATACTGGGAGGCAAGGAAGTTTCCTGCCCATATTTTATTAATCGCAAAAATACACGCGATTTAAGAGCTATGGTAGGGAAAGGCACTCCAAGCGAAATAAAAATGGAATCTGAAATATGGGCTAAAATTAAAGGAATAAATTTTGATCAACTAGATTCAGAATCCATAAAAAATTTTTTAACGGAAAAAGGAATAGGTATAGATTGTTCGGGTTTTGTATCGCACATAATCAACGCTATCTATAAAAAAATTACCGGGAAAACAATTTGGAGAGAATTGATACCAAAAGATAACTCTTTTATTGGTAGGATAAAATACTTTTTAAGGCCTGTAGAGCAGTTAGGTGCGCATGTACTAACATCCGCTAATAATACTGATACAGTAGCAATTAACCAAGCTAGAGTTCTTGATTTAATAAGGAGTTCTTCAAAAAAACTCAATGGAGATCATATAATGCTTGTTACAGATATAAAAAGAGATAAGAATGGAGCTGTTTTAGAAATAGAGTACACACACTCAACACCATATTACGGGAAACTAAGCGGGGTAAAAAAAGGTGTAGTAAGAATTAAACATCCCGATTTACCATTAGAAAAACAGGAATGGCTGGAAATTGATGAGTTCGGGGTAAATCATACTCTGGAAGGATATCTAACAAATCCTTTAGATAACGGCTTGAGAAGACTAAAAGTCTTTAAAGATCTAGAAATTGTTTAGCGATAAACCTTTTTGCTAAGTTCAATTAGCCTTTCAAAGTTATCATCTGGCGCAGCTACACATCTAACAGAATTACCACACTTTTGACAACGGTATACTATTGTTTTTGTACCTCCTAGAATGTTTAGACCTACCGGCTCTAATACTCCCTGGCAATTATTGGCTCTATCTCCCGGAAAGCTATCTACATGTAAACCAAATAAACAATGATTACAATGATCTCGTGAACTGCTGGTGTGAGGAGGTACCATTGCTTTGCAAACTAAACAAGAAAACCCTGTGTTATTTTTTATAAACTTTTTCATACTCTAAATAAAAGAAAAAGAGGCAGAGAAACCAGGAAGATAATAAAAAGCGAAACAACAATATATAAGCCAAATGTCTTATTCTTTGAAAGATAAGCATAAAAGCCTTTTCCTAAAAAATTTATATAGTTGGTTACCACAATTGCTATTACCGCCGGCGCCACCGCTAAAATCTCCTTTTGCTGAAGCGAACTGATAGCAATAGAAGGTGCGTCTACCCCTGTTAGACCGGCTAAAGATGTTAGTGTTACTAAAAGAGTAGAAGAAATATTTTGAAAAATTAAAAACTGTACCGCTATGTTAATAAAGGTTATAAGTAGTACAAATTTTAAAGCAGGAATAATAGAAAAAGGGTAGTATTTGATTTTGTTATCGTTTTTAAAAATCTTTGGTTTAGTCTTACCAGTTAGAAAAAAAGCAATTATTAAACTCGAGACAAAAAATAACAGCAAAAAAGGAAAGAGAAGTTCAAAAAGCCTTATGTTATTAAGAGCAATTAATACACCAAGTAAAATAAAGCTGGCTGCATGCGAGAAAAGAAATCCGCTAACAAATAGCCTGGTATTGTAATCATTTTTTTCGCTTTCTGCCTTGTGAGAAAAATTAACCAAAGCTGCTGTCGAAGACACAAATCCACTAAAAAAAGATGTAAGAATTAGCCCTTTTTTTTCACCAATGTATTTAGACAACATGTATCCTAAAAGACCAAATCCAGAGATTACTACAACAAGTAACCATACAGAAAAAGGATTACCTATAACAAATTCCGAAAACACGCCAAGAGAGTCTTTTGTAATACCAAAAATTAACGCAGCATCGCTTAACAAAATTGATTTATTTGGCAAAACAGGCAAAATAACAAGGGCAACAAGGGCAAACTTAAAAAGATCTTCGATTTCCTTATGCTCAATTTTATTTACCAGGATGGAAATACCTCGTTTATTAGATAAAAAAAATGCCAAAAGAACCGTTATTACAATTATCACCTCTATTGGGACAAGTGAGGAGGTAGTTAAAAACCCTAAAATAAACGTAATTAATACTGCGAGTTCGGTTGTCATTCCAAACGCTTTTTTTTGTGATACATTTAAAACATAAGCCGAAAGCACCAAAAGCATAGTAGCAAAAACAAGAATGTAAGAAATTGTTGTTTCGTTTTTTAGATAAAAAAGACCTGCTACACCACCAAATAAAGAGATAATTGTATAAGTTCTAACTCCGCCTAAAGAAAATTTTTCCTTTACAGCAGGTTTACTAACAGCAGCACTTTGGTTTAACCTTGTCTCGGTTTCCAGTCCTAAAATGGCTCCAATAACAATTGTAAATATAAATCTTAAATATAAAAACGATTCCATTTTGTTTAAAGCTTTTTATATATTTATAGTTTATATTGTTAAAAATAATTTTGCAAAATTAATGACCTTTTCTGCTAAAATTCGCTATGGCAAATCCAATAAAGATTATTGTAGTTGCAGGTCCAACTTCGAGTGGCAAAACCGGTTTTGCTCTTAAGCTGGCCAACAAATTAAATGGAGAACTAATTAATGCCGATTCCAGACAAATTTACAAATATTTAGATATTGGAACAAATAAAGGCAAGCTGGTTACAAATAAATTCGGGAAAAAATTTCTAGAGGGGGTACCAATTCATCTTATCGATTTTTTAGAGCCCGATAAAAGATACAATTTGTTTACCTTTAAAAGAGAAGCTGAGGAAAAAATTCTAGAGATATCAAAAAAAGGTAAGACTCCAATTATTGTTGGTGGGACAGGTCTTTATATAGATTCTGTTGTTAAAGATTATCACGATAATAGCGGGCTAAATAACAAAGAAACTCGACTTAAACTCGAAGCATTTTCTAAAGAAAATCTTCAGAAAGAATACCTTAAACTTTATAAAAAAAATTATCTTAATAACTCTGATTTTAATAATAAAAGGCGCCTTATTAGACAGATTGAGAAATATAATTTAAGAAGCAATAGTGTACTCGAAAAAAGTGATTTATTTTCAACAAAATATATAATTGATTTTTACTACCCTGTATTTGAATTATCCGAATTGAAGAAAAAAATTGCCATAAGGGTAGAGGAGATGTTTAAGGAAGGACTTATTGAAGAAACACAAAATGTTTTAAAATTGGGGTATGCAAAAAATTCTATTGCATTGCAAGGCATTGGATATAAAGAGGTTCTAGAGTATTTAGACAACAAAGCAACACTACCCGAAACTATAAAAAAAGTTAAAACCGCTCACATTAAATACGCCAAAAGGCAGATCACATGGTTTGAAGGTGCAGGTAGAAACTACAAACTAAAAAAAGCTCTATACCAAACTTTTTAAATTACTGTTTAAAAACTTAAAAAGGCAAATCGTTTGGATCTATTGAATCATCGTCCGATTGCGCCTCGGGCAAAACGTTACCGGAAAGCTCATCGGCAGGGGCCTGCTCGGATTTTTCACGATTTCCAAATGATTCTCCGGCTCCCTCGTAGCGGGCAATTAAGATAACCTTATCCGTTACAATTTCGGTTTTATAATTCTTTTTTCCATCTGCTCCGTCCCAACTTCTTGTATTTAGTCTGCCTTCAACGTAAAGTCTGGTACCTTTTTTTACCCGTTTAGAAAGCTCTTCCGCACTATTCCATGTAACTATATTATGGAAAGCAACCTCTTCTACCCATTCCTCACCTTTTTTATACCGCCTATTTGTAGCGATTGAAAAACTTAGTACTGCAGAACCTCCCGGAGTATACCTAAGTTCAGGATCTTTTGTAACATTTCCCATTAATGTAACTCTATTTAAATCTCCAAACATAATTTTTGCGTTAAAATATAGTAATGTAATGATAATACGAAAATCTATTATGCACAATACATAATAATAAAAGTGTTATCAGTCAATTATATCTCTTAAAAACACTGTATGAAAATTATTGATCTTACCCTTCCTCTAAATAATAATTTGAAGGTCTTCCCGGGAGATCCTCCAATAAATATTTTTAACTTTCAAACATACAAAAAAAACGGCTGGAATATGAAGAGGCTTGAAATAAACGGTCATGACGGCACACATGTAAATGCTCAAATTCACGGACAGTCTAAAGGTCGAACTTTGGACGATTATAAGTTAGAAGAGTTTTGTGGGAAAGCAGTTGTTTTTGAAAAAATAGATGATATAAAGAAAAATTTAGGAGTAATTTTTAGAGAAGCAAATATCGATATGACAACCGCTGTTAAAGCAGCTCACCGTTTACCAAAATTTATAGGGCTTTCATCGAAATTTGAAATGGATGTTGATGTTGAAAAATTTTTCTTTTCAAAAAACATACTGGTTTTCGAGAGGCTTGCTAACACTGAAATACTCCCTAAAAAGTTTATGTTTTATGGGATGCCTTTAAGAATATCCAAAGGAGATGGAAGTCCTGTTAGGGCTTTTGCAATTTTATAGTTTGTTTACGTCAATTTGCTTATTCACTATAAAAAATACAATCCCTTCATTTTGAAGGGATTGTATAATTTTTTTTAGTCTGCCTTTATTGTTATAGTTTTAGGCTTTATCTCTTCGGCCTTTGGAAGTTTTATTGTCATTATTCCGTTTTCGAGTTTGGCTTCTGCTTCTTCCGGCTTAACTTTTGCAGGCAAGCTTACCGACCTAATAAAATTCTCGTAAGCAACTTCCTTTAGAAAATATTTTTTACTTTGTTCCTCACTTTCTTTTTTTACTGTTCCTTCAACTGTTAAAACATTATCCTCTAACGTTATTTTTATATCATCCTTTTTAAAGCCCGGGGCTTTAAAGCTGACAACTACATGAGTATCATCTTCGTACATATCTACATCTACTCCTCCTTGATAAACTGAATTAACTCCCGTATTGCTGTTAAAGAATTCGTCCATAAAACTATCAAAAATCTGCGATGGGCGAACTAATGTTATTCTTCTGTTTTGCATACAATAAAAATAAAAAATAATATAATTAGCAGCTCAAGCCTTTGACTGCTAATTTAATATACAAAAATATTATTTATTTTGTCAATAGTTTAATAAATGTTTTAAGCTCGCAAATTCAATTGTTTCTAGAATGTAGGAACCAAACTTCTGTAAAGTAAAGAATGATATAATAAAAATACCGAATTTATGATTACTATGGACACAACTTTTAAATACACGCTACCCAGATTTAGAGAGTTTTTGTTAAATCTAAAAAACAATAATTATTCAAAGGAAACTTTAGAAAATTATCAACGTGACCTGGAAATTTTTTCCTCGTATTTATATTACATAGAAACTCCTTTTGAAAAAATCGATAAGTTGACTATTGCCGATTACAAAGGATTTTTAAGAGAACAAAACTATATTCCCATACTTCACAGATTTCAAAGTCAAACCCAGATAACCGAAGACGATGTACAGAGAAGTAAAGAAGAAGTATCTGAAATTAAAAAAGCAATGTATAAAGGTCAGCTTTCGGATAACAGTGTAAATAGAATGCTATCATCACTAAGATCCTATTTAAATTTCTTAGTTGACATTGACTTTGCTACACCTATTTCGCCCTCTGCTGTAAAATTGATTAAAGCCGAAAAAAAAGAAAAACAGGTTGCAGATTTAAACGATCTTGTAAAATTAATTGAATCTCCTTTCGAACTGGAAACAGAGGAGATTGTAAAGTTTAGAAACAGGGCAATTTTAGAGCTAATTTTTTCTACCGGAATGAGAATTTCAGAGGTAATAAATTTAAACAGAGAGCAGATACACTTAAGCTCTAACGGAGAAATTAAAGATTACAGAATATATATTCTTGGTAAAGGAAAAAAACAGAGATTTGTTTACTTAACCGAAAGAGCTGCAAATTATTTGCACGATTATCTGGGCAAAAGGCGAGACGATTTTCCAGCTGCATTTATTCCTACAAAGGGAACCCGTAAAGCTACAGGCAACCCTTATGTTGTGAGGCTTTCACAAAATTATGTACAGATGAAAATTGCGGAGTATAGAAGAAGACTCGGTATTATTGTTCCTACCAGTGCGCATAGTCTAAGGCATGGTTTTGCAACTTATATGGCCGAGGAAGGAGCAAATCCTGCTGCTATTCAAAGGCTATTGGGGCACTCGTCGTTGCAAACAACATCTAAATACGTACACGCATCCGATAAATTTGCTGAAAAAGCACACAAAGATTTTCACCCTTTAAAAAATTAGTGTAATTAAATAATATGAGTTTTAAAGAAGAGTTTAATAATTACATAAAAAAGTCTGTTAATATTGCTATTATTTCGCATATTACTCCCGACGGAGACGCTATAGCTTCCTGTCTGGCCATACTTTTTTATATAAAAAAACTATATCCTAATAAAAACCCAAAAGTTTTTTTAGAAAGTGATCCAGTTTTAGATTTTAATTTTTTGGACAAATTTAGCGAGATAAACTGGGTTAAAAATTTAGCTGATAAGATTAACAAAAACTTTGACACAATAATTTTATTGGACGGTTCGGAGAATAAAAGATTCAGCAGATTTCACAGTGATTTTAATTTTGATGATGCTACAACAATATGCATTGACCATCACCCTAACACAAATTTTACGTACAATTTATCTGAAGTTAATCCCAACGTAAGCTCTACTACACAACTTATATATACCTCGTTATATATAGGTGCTCCAGGTTTGATTTCGCATCAAATCGCCGAGATTTTGCTTGTCGGTATTATTACCGATAGCGGTTTTTTTCAATATATAGAAGGAGAAAAAGCAAAAGCGCTGCCTATTTCGTACAAAATTGCCTCATTAGGAAAAATTGACTTACAGAGCCTGGTCCGAAAGTTAAAATTGTTTACAGAAAACGAACTTAAAATATATAGAACCCTTATTGATAATCTGACATTCATAAAATCAGACTTAAACGATAAATTAATGTATTCGTTTTTATCTTTGGAAGTACTAAATCAATTTACACTGGTTGAAATTGAGAATGCTGAAAACTTATTTAAAGAAAATATTTTAAGACTTGTAAAAAATTATAATTGGGGATTTGTTTTAACACCAAAAAGCCACACCGAAGTTAGCGTTTCGTTTAGATCGGTAAAAGGTTCAATTAATGTATCTCTTTTGGCAAAAAAATTTGGGGGAGGCGGCCATGTTTATGCCGCTGCATGTAGATTTCCGTTAGACTCTACAAATAGAACACACTTAGATATAATAAGTAAAGTTGTAAATTTAATTTTGTCAGAAAAGCTTGAGTTAGCTTAAAACATATGGAAATCAGCACAATCATTTTTATCTTTTTCTTTTTAATAGTAATCGGTATTTTGATTTTTTTAATTTCAAGGCTTTCCGGCCTCAAAAATGATTCTGCTTCCGATAAAATTATTTCGATTTTACAAAATCAGATAACAGAGCTTGTTAGAAAGCAGGATGAGACTACTAAAGAGCTTAATTTAAGGCTAAAGGAACAAAACGAAAGTATTAATAAACAACTTACCCAGTCACAAAACAGCGTTGTTCAACAATTTGCTATTTCTCAAAAAAATCTGAAAGAAACATCAGATTCTGCAAATAAAATAATAAAAGAGGTTACCGAAAAGCTAACTAAACTGGACGAAACAAATAAACAGGTAATGAACTTTGCGGGGCAGCTCCAAAGCCTCGAAAAAATATTAAAAAATCCGAAACAACGTGGAGTTTTAGGAGAATATTTCTTGGAGACAGTTTTAAAAAACGTACTTGGTCCCACATCTTACAAAATGCAGTATAAATTTAAGAACGGTGAGATTGTGGACTCTGTTATTTTTGTTAAGAATCAGGTTATTCCTATTGACGCAAAATTCTCACTCGAAAATTACAATAGACTTGTTACAGAAACAGTAAATGAAACCGAAAAAATTGATCTGGAAAAAAGTATAAAAAACGATCTTAAAAAAAGGATAGAAGAAACCTCAAAATATATTAGGCCTGATGAAAATACAACAGATTTTGCTTTTATGTTTATCCCTTCTGAAGCTCTTTACTACGACCTTTTAATTAATAAAGTAGGAGCAATAACTGTTAACACTGAAGATCTGATTACTTTTGCATTTAATCAAAAACGTGTTGTTATTGTATCGCCTACAACCTTACTTGCATATTTACAAACAGTATTGCAGGGTTTAAACGCGCTAAAGATCGAAGAATCCGCCCAAAAAATCCTTGCTCAGGTTACATCATTAAAAAATCACTTTAATCAATTTTTAGTAAATTTCGATAAAGTGGGGAAAAATCTCGGAACAGTAAATAACTCGTATAATACATCCTTAAAATCGATAAAAACTATCGATAAAGATATTTTTAAAATAACCGACGAAAATCTAACAATAGAGGCCGAGGAGGTTTTTAGAGTCGATACAGAATGATAAAAATATTTTTTACCATTAGAAACTTTTACAGATTTATTATTCTTCTTCTTTTATCGCTTCTTATTGGAATAAATTTGTACAATAGAAACCTTATATTAAAGCCAACAATTTCTTATGAGTCATTGGAAAAGTTAGGCACAATATATAAAGGAAGCTACTTAGAAGAAGAGATGGTGGTTAATTCAATTAAAAGTGTGGAAAAGCAACCTAAAGATGTTAATTCGCTCTATGTTACAGGCTGGATGGCGGATTGGGGATTATCATCAGGTTATAATGACTTAATTAATAGGATTGATAGTTTTGATGGCGCAAGTCCTGTTTGGTTTACTGTTAATGCAGATGGAAGTTTAAACGAAATTTACAGCACGATTAATAACAAATTAATGCAGTTATCGCACCAAAGAGATTTTGAGCTGATTCCCTCAATAGCGCTTTTTAACTCAGATATTTTTACACAGATCCTAAATAATGAAGAGAATTTAACACACCATATAAACCAAATTGTCGATAAAGTTATTGGTTATAATTATGACGGTATTGATTTAGATTACGAAGACTCCTACCTGGCAGACAAAGGCAGATTTTTCGAATTTTTATCCAGGCTAAAATCCAGGCTAAATGAACATGGAAAAATTTTGGTGTTTTCGGCTTTATCAAAATGGGGGGACAATATTATTTATAATATTTCAAACCAAACACGTAGAGTTTTCGATTATAAACGCATTTCGGACAACGTCGATGAGTTAAGAATTATGGCTTACGACTACATCGGTACCGGGAGCAGGTATGCCGGCCCGATTGCCCCATTGGAATGGGTTGAATATGTTTTAAAATACGCAATTTTCCTTGGGGTTCCCAGAGAAAAAATAGTTTTAGGAATTCACAATTATTCTTATGTATGGACAGAAAGAGAACTTTTACCTGCAATCGATTTTTTAAACACAGACTCGTTTTACACATATTCCTACGATTTCGGTAACAATGCATTATCTTACAATTATGAAGATGTAGAATACACATTAAGTAACTATTCTGTAAATGTTTCTTTCAATGAATTTTGGGGAGAAAAAATTGCAAGATTTACTAAGGACGGAATTCCAAGAATAATGGTTTATCTGGGCAATGATGAGATAGCTTTAAGAAAAAAACTGGCAGCCGATTACGGTGTAAAAGGGGTATCCTACTGGAGACTTGGCGGAAATGGCAATCTACAGATGTAGCTGATAGATGGTATAATCAAAGCATGATAAATAAAGTTCTTAAAAACACCCGTGTTTTTCAAACAATATCTTCGAAAAAAACGCTTACAAAAAAACTTTTCGATTTTAAAGTAAAGCTAAAAAAAAGGTTTATATAAAATGAAGAAATATTTAAATCTTTTTGCAGGGTTAAATGTTACCGTAGGAACCATTATTTTAGCTATATGCACGGGCCTTCTAATTTTATTTTTACAAAACCCGCTTAACTATTCTAAATCTCTGGGCTACAACCCTTCCTTCGAGACAGAACTTTTATCAGAAACTGATATTGTTAAAAATAATGCCACGAACTGGAACTTTAACATAGAGGAAGAAAGCGCCGATTTATCAATTCCATCCAATACTGCTGTTTCCAATAATTTTACAATTAAGATAAGTTCAATTGGGGTAGAAACAATAATATTCGAAAGCTTAAATGGTGAGCAGGCATTAAATAAGGGCGTGTGGAGAAGCCCGTTTAGCGGTACTCCCGACAACAACGTTCTACCAATTATACTTTCGGCGCACAGATGGGGTTATGAAACATACACCGACGAATTTAGAGGGAAAAACCTTTTTTTAAACCTTCCTAATATTAATATCGGTGACTACGTAATAATTAACTGGAATAATAAAGAGTATAAATATAAAGTAACGGATCTAATTGAATCCACTCAATCAGAGAAAACCTCCGATTTAATTTTAATAACTTGCAAGTATTTTAACTCTCCAATTAGATATTTTGTTTACGCCGCTTTGGTTTGACAAAAAATTACCAAAAGAAATATAATTAATATATATTAGTTTCAATAAATGAAGATACCAATTTTTTTATTCGTTTTGGTTCTCTTTAGTTTCAGCGTAAATCTTGCAAGCAAGGATAAAGTGTTAGCAGACACAAAAAAAAGCTGTATAACGTATATAGGCAACGATTCCTTTTCGCTTGATAATTGTCCTAAAGGGGTTGTAAGAACTTATCGCGGTACCCACTGTCCAACAACAGAAAGGCTTGTTGGAGAGATAAGAGATGTTTCAAGCGGCACATATAAAGCTATTCCCGCGGCGGGGGAATGTGAACAGATTGACTTTAATTCTTACGACGGTTCCGAAGGAGGAGGGCAGTGTATCTGTTACCCATCACAAAATATTACATGTTTTAGATGCACACCAGAGCAAAACGATGCCGATACGTGCGAGTCGCAGGTATTTCAAAACTCTTGTCCATCCGGTTGGTCTACAAATTCAAACTGTGCCCAGGCAGCCGGAGGAAGTTGTGCTGTAGAACAAAAAATTACCTGCTATAGCTGTACTCCTCAATTAAATGATGGAGATACCTGTTACCCATCTTTATATAATGGTACCATTTGCCCTGCCGGAACAAGTACTAATCCGACTGGGTGTGCGGCAGCTGTAGGAGGATTTTGTTCTGTACAGGTGAAAACTTGTTATAGATGTACAGATAATCCGGACGATGGAGATGCATGTATAGCATTTACAGTTAATTCCTCAGTGTGCCCTTCGGGTACTAGTGATTTACCCAATGGATGCGCAGCAGCTGTAGGAGGAAGATGCCCGGTCTGTTTAAATAACGTTTGTCCCCCCGATACAGCTTTTACCGACATTATTACATCAAGTTCTTTAGATAACACTTCGGGAAATATTCTTATATTAGGATCGCTATTAGGCATTTTGCTTATTCTAAATGGCAAAATTTTAAAAAAGCTTTCAGTAAGAGCAGATTAAAAGCTTATCGGATTCTATAAAGCTTTAAGTTATTAAAGCTAGAAACAAAAAGAATATTAGGGTAATTGCCGAGAGCCGGTTCAAAACTTTTTTGAATAAAGTTCTTAATGTCCAGTTCCATCTCAATATTATAATCAAGTAAAATATATTCGACATTAAAGCCTTTTACTATCGACAAAATTGCTTCTAGATTAATTTGTGTTACAGCCTTTTGAATACTATTCCAGTAGTCTAAGTAACTGTTATCGTTCAAAAAATCATTCCTCGAAAGAGAATTTAAAGGAAGAACACTTGCTGCCGATAAACCAAATTTATACTCCGAAATACCGTTAGAATAACCAAGGGGCAAAGTTATCATTTTTTTAGAGTTAGGAGATTTATTTATAAAATTTTTTAAATTTATATACTCATCGGCTAAATTTACAAACATGTTTGGGTGCAAAAATCCCCTACTTAATGCGGGAGAACCAATTAAATATAAGGCAAAAACTAATACAACAGCCAACAAAAATTGAAAGTTTAAAGAAAATATTTTGTTTAAGAGATTGGTTATGTAGATAAAACCCGCTGCAAAAAAAAGAGAATAAAATAGAATTAGTGGAATTAAAACTATATTATAAAATCTCGTGGTAAAAAGGGTGTTATAACCGGGCATGGCAATTACTGTGGTTAAAAGCAATGATAGTAAAACTCCAGCAAAGGGCAGTGAATATTTTCTTAGAGATTTAAAAGCAAAAAAGACTACTAAACCCAGAAGAACGGTAAGCATACTTAGAAGGTAAAATATCTGTATTACTCCCAGGTTAAATGTTGTTCTTAGAATTTTAAAATCGAGTATGTTGCCAGATGTTAGGTTAAAAGTGGAATCGGTTAAAAATGGAAGTTTAAGTAAAAGTAAATATAAAAAATTTCCCTGGGCATTAGGAGTACCGCTATGAAATGTATCAATCAAGGAAGAGCAATAAATGGCTACGGGTAAAGATGTAGTTGATAAAAAAATAAAGAAAAATTTTATAATAACAGGCTTGCTTATTTGTGCTTTTATCAAATGATAAACTGCACCCAGACTTACTGCCGAAACTAGCAAAAAAGCATTACTAAAGTTTTTAAAAGAAGGAAATATGAAAATAAATACTACATAAAAAGCGATATACGCTTTTATGGAAGGCCTTGCAAAGTAATTACTTAATAATATACCAATCCAAGGTAGTAACCCGAAAATTAGAAATATATATGTAGATCCGTAAAGAAAAAGTTGAATTGACCCTATCGAAAAAACATAAAATATAGATGCTAAATATTTGCCATACTTAATTAGATTTTGATCGACTTTACCTGTAAATGCATTCAAAATCTTTCCTGCAATAACAAAAACACCCGAAGCACCCAAAAACAGCAGAGAGCTAAAAAAGAAGATTTGCGCGTTAAGAGGGCTCAATATTACTCTCAATATAGAAAAAACCACTAGTATTGGGATATCAAGTATATTTGCCGAAATAGATTTATTGTAATTTTGCAAAATTGCTTTTAAATCGCCAAAGGGATTAAATTCTTCAATAGAGTTATCAAAACCAACTACTATATTGGAATTATTAGTAGCTCCTCGAATGCAAAAAAAAATAATAACGAAAAGACAGATAAATAAACTCGTTTTTAGCCATTGTTTTTTTACAATTTGCATATAGTTTTGCATGTATAGATATTAACATACGAGGAGTGATATTAACTTCCAGCAGCTAAAAATTATCAAGCATCCTTGAACAGGCAATAAAAAGCAGGTATAATGCGGTTGATAAAAAGTGAAGATAAGTTATTATGCCGGCTAGCTTAATATAAGGCAAAGTAAAAGGGTAATTGAATATTTAAAATTATACAATTTAGCAAGCTTATAGCTCTAAAGCTATAGGTTTTGCAAAACGTTTACACTGTGGCACATATAGTTTACAGTTAAGAACGAAGTTATTGAACATTTAAAATTATACAATTTAGCAAGCTTATAGCTCTAAAGCTATAGGTTTTGCAAAACGTGCCCACTCTGTGGCACATATCGTTTACGGTTAAGAACGCGGTTGTTGAACATTTAAAATTATACAATTAAGCGAGCTT
>JAMQHH010000002.1 GCA_025993875.1 Candidatus Dojkabacteria bacterium | reverse complement strand
ACAGGATAGATTTAATCCTCTTGTTATCTCCCCTTTTTTTGTACTTTTTGAAGCTGTATTGTAAGTTCTCCAATTAACTGTTTTAGTTGTTCGTTTTAATTCTTGTATTTATTTAGTTCAGAATAGGAGGGTCCCGAAACAGATTTTCTTAGCCAACCGTATATTGTTTGAATGTGTACTCCGTAATCTTTGCTTAATTTAACAGCCGGAATACCTGATTTAATTTTGGACAATATCTCTGCTTGTACTTCTTTTGCTATTTCTGCCATAACTTTTAGTGTAACAATTATTATATTTTACACTGTACAGTTTACGGGGGTCACGTCATTGGATACCCAGTTTCTCAACTCTTCAACAGTTTGATTGTTTATTCCGTGCCCAATCCCCTTCCCAATACTTAGCGTAACTTTATAACCATTTGCTTTTAAGAAGGCAGCATAGTGTTTTGTTCTATCTATCTGCGTTGTTCCAAGCAAACCTTTCATTTTATTAGCAATTCCCTTATTGTTGTACAATTCGAATGGCAAGGGATCATTCTTCAGTTTATTATCATTTTCTCCAACAAAGACAAATTGCGGTATGTTTTTATATTTTGATAAATCAACTTCAATATCTTTTATTTGATTTATATCTGCTAGTCCGAATGGATATTTCAAATCAGTTTTCTCAACTCTGTCAGTGGGATAAATAAAGTCTCCAGCAAGCAGAAGTATAATACCTTTTATATTATTAGGATGAAGAATTGAAAATCGATTTGCCATATTGGCCCCAGCAGAAATACCACCCACTGTGAATTTTGCAGTTTTTCCAAATTCTTTATCTACAATTTTTTTAACCTCTAAATCCGGTCTTAAAAAAAATTCAATTGGCTTTACACCCTCAACTAAGTTCATTGTCTCTTGAGTAAGAATCTGAGCGTCCATTTTTAGATTAGGGTATTTTTTTGAATTTCTATCTCTTGGTAAGAGTGGCATTATAATTGTTGCATCATACTCCGAAAAAATATCAATTGTACTTTCAAATTCCGGTTTAACAATAGTTCCCAGATCTTCATATCTTTCGTAAGCAGGTGAACTTCCATGTCCCCATAAAATAAGATTATCTCCCCCTTTGTGCAAAAAATAACCATACTTTATTTTTGTACTTGGAGGTATATAAAAATAATTGCTCATGGGGTATTGTTAAAATTACCGAGTAGATTTCTCTACCCGGTAACATATACATAAAAAATTGTTTATCACTTTTAGTTTTTATTCTTAACTAAAAGCTGCCTTTCCGCCAATTTAATCTCTCTTAACTTCTGTTTATGCTTTTTAGTTATAGCTTTTGTAGCTGCCGTAACTCGATTTGAAATCTTTCTCTCTACCTTATTTGCATCATTTTTCTTTAATACAGGAGCAGAGTATCCGCCAAGTGTAGAACAATCAATTGTAGTACAAAATGGTCTGTAGTGTCAAGTACCCAATTATCTAAGACAATCTTCTTTGAATTTTTGTTTAAATTGAACAGGACTCATTCTTAAACTTGTGTGAATTCTTTTGTTGTTGT
>JAMQHH010000013.1 GCA_025993875.1 Candidatus Dojkabacteria bacterium | reverse complement strand
ATTATCTCTGCTTGAACCTCTTTTGCTATTTCTGCCATAAATCTTTAGTGTAACAATTATTATATTTTACACTGTACAGTTTACGGGGGTCACGTCAGTTTTGGTTTTTGTTTTTTTTACTACTTTCTTTTTCATTACATCTTTAATTCTTAATCTATCGGAAGATGTATAATTATACTCAATGACAGACGATAAACAAATTACCAAAAATCAGCATTGGATTCCAAAGTTTTACCTTAAAGGTTTTGTTGATAAGTCTATTAAGAAACCAACTTTCTGGGTATATGAACTAAAGGACATTTTAACCAAGTCACTTAACCCCAAAGACAAAACTCCAAAGTCTTTTGCGAGCGAGGAGTTTTTCTATGAATCTAAGGACCTATCCATAAATACCACTGAGAACTTACTTCAAGAGGTAGAAGATAAATTCTCGTCAATCCTATCAAGTAAAGTTTCTACACAGTCAGAACTAACAGCTGAAGATAAAATGTGGGTTTCTTTGTTTGTAAGTGTTTTTGAAGTGAGAACACCTGCAAGCAAAGAACATTGGAATAAACAATTCGGTCAAGTACTAGAACAAGTTCAATCCCTAGAGGAGCAATTTAAGAACGGTGAAAAATCAGATTTACATAAACATATTGAAGAAGAGATAAGTAACAACGGTTTTTTTACAATGTCTCTACTAACTGCATTGCAAGTAAATAGATGGAATAAGGCAAGCTTTTTATTTCTATCAATAGATGATAAGAGCAAATATCATTTTATTACTTCCAATCATCCCGTTTGTTTATACGATATGTCTTATATGAATACGATTTACGGGATTCATCCACAATCGCCCACTTTAGAATTGACAATACCCTTATCACCAAAACTTGCACTTATGATAAATAATGCTGGGCAAGAAGGGTATAAAGACATTTCGCACCACATAAACTATGTAGAAGAAGTCAACAATAGAACCATAATTCAAGGTAGCGAATTTCTCATAAGTTCTACGAAAGTAGATTTAACTTTTTTTGAAAGAACCATACAACGACAGAGACAAAGCTTACTGTTATTAAATGCACGTGATGAAGTAATGAAAGAAAGAGACACTAAGACGCATCCCTATAGATTAAGACTGAGATTTAATTTTGAGCCCCATTCTAAATCTAACAGTCTAGTAAGGTTATTTACGTTTATCCTAAAATCAATACGTCGGTTGATGAACTGGTCTAATAACTGACCCCAAATAGTACAATCGTCTAAATTTCATAGTAATTCAAAGGCTTCATCCATTGTGTATTCTAGTTTTTCACCATTCATCTTTACGTTCTGAAATACTAAATTGATAATTTGCCTTCTTTCTTCCATTTCAGAACTTAGGAATAAATCATAAGCATGTTGAGCAAGCTGAAATACATAACCCATTGTAATATAGTAGTTTTCATCCGACTTGGTGATTTTATTTAATTGCACAGTTATTTCTTCTTGTCTTTTATTTTATTCTTTCAACTTTTCTTCATAGAACTCCTTGGTAATACTATGGTCTAAATAATCATCGTACATTTTTGACTTTCTATCACTTAGAATCTTATATTCTGCATTTAAGTTTCTAATAATGTTTTCATTCATGAATTGCTTATCTTTATTTGCACTTCGGAGGTTTTCTTTGTTTTTTTAACTATAGATAATGAGTTACAAAATTATGTCAATTTTCACTGGAATTACTAAAAGTTGACAAAGTCAATATATATATATATATATATAATTAGAATATTTATATATTTTCATTTTTGTTATGGAAAGTAATGAACCAACTAGCGAATTCCAACCTACTAACACACTTCCTTTTATAGTGAATTTAGATACAGCAAAGTATTTTTTTGATGCGATCAAATCAGAAGGGTTAGAAAAACCTATGTATGAAGCAGATGCATTTCCCATCGAATATATGATAAATGTAGTTAAACAAGAACAAGGTATTGATAAAAAACTTGAATATATCAAGATGTGTCTAAAGTGGGTTAAGGATGTTTTGGATTCGTATAGGGTTAAATCGATGTTACCTTTTCATACTACAAGTGACGTGACCCCCGTAAACTGTACAGTGTAAAATATAATAATTGTTACACTAAAGATTTATGGCAGAAATAGCAAAAGAGGTTCAAGCAGAGATATTGTCCAAAATTAAATCAGGTATTCCGGCTGTTAAATTAAGCAAAGATTACGGATTTGACACCGGTGCGGTAAACTGAACAAGTTGTGAAAAGTAAAATGGTAAAAATGTTAAAATTCGATTATGAATAACGAGTATATTTTTGATGCAACAGATTTATTAGATATTCCCGCTGCAAGCAGAGAGCTGTTTGTTTCTCTTAAAACCGGACTACAGAGAATAAAAGATGCTGACAAAAACATAGATGATATAGCCATAGTCGGCGGAACTCTTGTAGACCTGCTTCTTGGATTAAATCCAAATGATATTGATATTCGGTACTCCTATAAAGAAGATGGGAAGCTATCCAATGAATGCCATTGTAGTCACATTAAACAACTGGCAGAAAAATATTTTGACAAAGAAGTGTTAGAACACGGATTGGAACTAGAAAATGTAAATGAACGTGAACCTCGTGTAAGTTTTAAGGAAAGTAATTTGGGATTATTTACATACCCGGTCGATTATATCTGCCTTTTTTCTTTGGAAGCTGACGGCACTATTTGGACAAATAGAGATGCGTTTAAGTGTATGAAGGAGCGTACATTTGAAATAAGATTTGAAGGCTGGCTAATATGGTTAATGTTCAGAGATATAAACAATTACTTCCGTATTTTCAGTGACTCGATGGTAAGAGGACTTTCTTATGTGCATAAGAGACACCTTAAAGTAGGCACAAAATTTGCGCTTGGGCTTACACATTTCCCTTTTATCCTGAACAAACTTGCAGAAGACTCCGTAGAGACAAAACGGTACCTGCGCCTATTTCAATCAAAAATAGGTGGCTTGGAGAAACTAGATTTAATACTTCGAGAGCATCAAATAGGTAATAGAGAGGAAATCGTACAATCAATGAAGTCTCTCATTCAAGCTTCTAATTATGACACCGGGGCGGTAAACTGAACAAGTTGTGAAAAGTAAAATAGATTTGAAACTCTTGGTAAATTAGTTGAAGTATACAGTTATATTAGTTATTACAATAGGTATAGAATACATAACAGTTTAAAAATAAGCCCTATCCAAATTAAACTGAAACTCGGCGAAAGTGTTCTTAATATTTCGGGTACTTGACGCAAAATCATTAGAAATCAAAAAGAATACATCCATAAATTGAGCGCCTGATAGCATTAAAAAATCGTATGGCGATGGCAGCAGGTCGATTTAACTCTAAACGCTACCCGCAGGTAAAATATCTAAAACATTAACTCCCAGTATTCTTAATATTAAAATACTAAACACTAAAACCGCAACCCCTGTTAATGTTGCCATCAAATTTTTTCTGGCTGCTGCTATCTTTTTTTCCTGGCCCGACTGTAATAAAATTCCTACCCATATTAATTGTAAAAGCGCTACACCGCCAACTACTCCAAGAGTTATTCTAATTAAGCCTGTTATAAAGCCGAGTGGAGTAGGGTCTACGCAGCCAACAAATATATATATACCGCCACGCTCACGGCAGGTTTTTAATAAGTCTTTATTTTCGGCATCGGTTCTAAGCCATGCCAGGGTATCGTTTACAGAGTTGTTGATAAGATCAACCTCAGCTAAAGAACCATCAGCATTACAAACCAGCAAATTTTTATCTGTAGTGGCAACTGGTGCTCCAGCTACAAAACAACTACCGCAAGTAATACCCGCTCCGCCACTTTTGTTTAATTCTGAAGAGGCAATAACGGATTGATCAAAATTCACTAGAGCACAAGAAAATAACTTATTTTTTTCATCAATATCGCATACCGTTTCTGAGCCACTTCTTTCTCGCGAAACATATGCTATTTTCTCGGCTTGATAACCTGTATTGCTAAAATTTGGTGAAATACTTAAGCCGGATACATGAACACCATCGGCATCAGTCAATAAATCCCAGTTTTTATTTTTTAGTTCTTGTTTGGAAAACCATGTTTTTTCGCCAGAATTTGATAAATAACCACACTCTGACTGGGAATCCTCCTTATGATTAAAATCCACTAACGTATATCCAGAAATATTTGTAGGACAACAACCTATCCAGTGTTGTGCTGCTGCTGCTGCATCAGCTGCAGAGTACTCGTTTATAACTGAATACCCAGCAGGGCAACATCCATAAAACTGCTGTTTTCCATAACTACTGGTGCCTCCTATTGTTCCCGGAGGACATAATCTCGGTACAATAGCCGGATAGTTAAACAATGCAGTATTTACTACAATTCCAAATTCACCTTCATTTGAAACGATTTCTCCCACTGTTGTATTTCCTGTTGTATTATAAACTACTACAGGAATAATACTTGAAGATTTCGAATACTCTTTTTCTATACAAAGATCTGATACATTGCTGCTTACAGTCTTTTTTAGAACAGATAATAAATTTGATGGTGATAAACCCCAATCGTACTGAGTACTAATGCCTTTATTAATTATTTTTTCCTGTATGTTTATGTCATCTGCATTATCACATTTTGCAAAATTATTTTTACATGAATCGCCATATGTTTTAAGGAAATTTAATGTATTATTATATTGAGCCAGATTTTCTTCAGAATTTGGATTATTTTCAGATCCAGAAGAGATAATAGATTCACTCATAAAGGTACAAGTACCTTGAGAGCATTCATTGATAGCCAGCCCACATAAAGCATTACTTTGGAATGGCAAATAGATTGCGAATTCGTTGGACTCGTTTTCGTCAGCAGTGTTATAACAATAATTCCCAGTTAGACTCGAATCATCTTTTACGCAAGTTATCCTATGGCACTCCATGTCCCCATCTTGTGCTTTGATTTTCTCCCCTGCTACCACCCCTATTCCAAACAAAATTCCAATTACTATCATTAAAAATTTTTTCATTTATTCCACTTTAAAAAAAAATAGGATTTAATTCAAATAATCTTAGTACAGTTTATCATCAATATAAACCTATAGGAATATATTAGGAGTATTGTAAAATATTTCTGGCTCAGACCGTCCTTCGAGTACCCTCAGGACTACACTTTTGCTATATAGCATTGAGACTCTCAAATTTTTGTAGTGGTGAGGGCACTCGCCGTGCCTACCGGCAGGCAGGAACCACTACAGTCTCTTTATTGCATCCACATAATATGTAAAATTGGCCTTGGATCCATCTGTTAAAATTGCCCCACCTCTAAATATATATATTGGTGTTATATAACCCGTCCACTCATCAGACTGGTAATAAGCAAGTTCCGTTTTAAAAGCATCTGCAATAAACTCTCTTACAGCCAAATTTTGCTGAGGAGATACAAAAGGTGTATCGCCCGGCACCTCCAAATCTACTAAAATTCCTTCACCTGTTTGGACTTTTGTCCACGCCTCGGAAGGCCTTATAATAAGGTATCCCGCTCTTGTTACTGAACCCGAAGTAAGTTCGGGAGCAATATTTGTAAAACTAAATTCAAAAACATCACGGCTAAAATTAGTAAGACCGTTGCCGGCTATAATTTTTGCCTGCGCTCTTCGTACAGAACTCCCATAGACCCTGGCATCTATTGCCGAGAAATTAGGGTGAGCTGTTCCAGATGCAATTTTGGGCCAGCCATCTCTATCCCTAATATCCGAAAATCTTAAAACTCTTTGTATGTCAATTAGAGCATATCTTCCCGTAGAATTTAGAGAAAATTCGTTATTGGAATTAAGCTCTACTAGCTGCCCTTTTACCGTAGAATTATTCATTCCAAACTGATTAAATCCTAAAGAGTTTAAAAGCCTGGTAGCATTATCAGTATATTGTTCAAGATCTAAAAAGCCCGAAATTGCAGATTTTGCATCGGGGTTTGAAAGAAAATCGGTTTTAAGTTCCCACTCTTTTGAAAGAATATTATAAGTAAGGTTTTGGCTTTGATCTGCAGTTTCCCATTCGCAGATGCTTTGTGCACAAGCCTGTGCGGTTGTAGTTGCTTCGGTTTTAAATTGAGAATCAGTAAAGCCTAAAGTTGCTGCAATTTTTTTTGCCTCCTGAATTTCGGTTAAAGTACGTGCAGGTTTTTCTACTTTATAAACATACGACACATAAGAATCGGGAACCGAAAGAGTATAAACACCTTCTATAGAATACTTAGGCGTTACTGAGGAATTGATTTGAAGTGCAGAAACATTTGGAGCGGGAATTCTGCCAAATCCCGCAGTTGCCGCCATGTAATAAGATGCTGTACTTACAGTATTTGTAGTAGCTGGAACATAAGAGATAAGGTTTAAGGCAGCTACCATTATTCCCAAAATTAAAAATGCAAACACAACTCTTCTTGCTGTTTTGGCGGATGTATACAAAGTTGCCATATCTGTAAAATTACTAAATACACTATACAGCATACAACGGAGTAATAGAAGAAGACATTATAAAGGCTAGCTGGTAAAGACTGGATTACAAATCCAGTCTAACCCCGCTGCGTGGTTAGAGCCGATTTGTAATCGGCTCAAGTAATCTGCTCCTTCCATCTTCTGCTTCTTGCTTAAATTGTATAAACAATTTAATATATAGGGTAATCGAAATTATTAATTATTCTATGTCCGACCCATATTCGCAGGCTTATACCTACACAGTAACCGAAGAAAAAACCGAAGAGAAACCTGCGCCAAAAATTCTTCCTATTATTATTTTAATAGTTTTAGGCATTGTTTTATTTGTAGTAATTGGACTTTTAGTATTTGGACGGACAACAACAACAATAGATCAAACTACCGACGGAGAAATAACTTTGCAGTGGAGAGGAGTTTTTTTAAGCGAGGATGTTATTAACCCTATTTTAGATGAATATAAAAAAGTAAAACCAAACGTTACAATAGAGTATTCTAATTTGTGGCCGGAAGGGTTGCCTTCCGAAAATGCTGCGCTCTCGTACAGAAAGGAATTAAACAGAGTTTTATCGGGCGGAAATTTTGTAGAGATACCCGATATTTTTATGGTTCAAAACACCTGGGCAGGAGATTACGAGAATTTTTCAACTCCAAGCACCTCCATTTCTTTTGCGGAGTTTACAGAAAGCTTTTACCCTTTTGTAACAACAGACTTTGGAAATAACAGTATAGTAAGAGGGGTTCCATTGTGGGCGGATACCTTTGCCATTATTTATAATGAAGATCTAATTTTGCGATCGGGAAGAGGCACAGTGCCCCTCGACTGGGATACCTTTTATAATTTTGCTGTTAACAACCTAACAACAAAGTCGGGTAACAGGATTACTACAGCGGGGTTTGCAGGGGGAAGTTCATTAAATACGTCTTTTGGCTTTGAACTTGCAAATCTTCTTATGTTTTCCAACAGAATTTCGATTTCAGGTAACGATGGGAAACTTTCTTTTGCCACCGACAACAAAACACTTTCCACATTAGAATTTTTTAAAAGTTTCGAAAATGGCTCCTGGGACAGTTTTAGCTTTGAAAACGATTCCTCTGCATTTTTAAACGGTGAGGTAGCAATGATTTTTATCCCAAGCTACAGATTAAGAGAGATTTTAAAATACAATGAACAATATCAGTTAAACTTAAAAATAAAAGTTTCTCCTGTACCATACGTTACAGAAGAACAACAGGTAAATATTGCAACTTATTGGGGTGCAATGGTTGCAAAAGAGAGCAGGAATAGTTCTGCTGCATGGGAATTTTTAGAATGGGTTACACAAAATTCGCAGCTGGAACTTCTATCCAACAATTTAAAAGCCGAGCAGGGTTTTTTTGGAAACCTTTTTCCCAAAAAAGATTTAAAATCACTGCTAGAAAACGATGAATATCTAAAATATTATAACCAGGGGCTGGAGTACGCAAAAAGCTGGTATCAGGTAAAAGGAATAGAAATAAAAAACGCATTTAACCAACTGATAAATCAACCACAAATAAGAAGCGAAGACATTACAAAGTTACAGCAAACACTTGAGCAGATAAGGCTTAGTAAAGGTCAGTTAACACTATAATTAAACGGTTAAACTTATGATAAACATAAATAAAATGAGAGTTTTTAATTTAAAAAAATTATTTAACTTTATTTTTTACAGTGGTAAGCACGCCCTTCGAGTTCCCTCAGGGCTACACTTTTGGTGCAATTGTAAGCGCGCCATTCGACCCTTCGCCAAGCTCAATGTTACACTTTTTCGTGTAGTGGTGAGGGTACTCGAACCACTACACGACCTAAAATTTTTTTTTACTACCTTAATTATCTTATTTGGAGGGCTGTTTTTTAAAGTCTCTGCTCAAAATAAGCTGTACGATTCTAACGATATTTTAGAAGTAATATCTCCAGAACCAAATAAAAACATAAAGGGGCAAACCGAGATTAGATTTAAAGTTTTTGATAATAACCAGCCAACAATAAACTATACTCTAAAGCTTTTTGATCCGTTAACCTGCGAAGATAGCTATTATGGGCAAGTAAATACAAATCTAACCACAGCTTCCTCCAGTGATCTGGATACTATTATTAAATGGAATGGAATCTCTACAACCGAAGAGTCTACATTAAAGGACGGACGATATTGTTTAAACTTGTGTGTTTTGCTCAAAAAATCCGAAGAGGATTATAGTGCCTGCAGTGCAAGAATTATTACTATTTTAAATAATAATTCTCTGCCACAAATAAAAAGTTCTCCCTCTAAAACAGTTATTAATTTTTTGGAAAACTTTAACTATCAAATAGTGGCAGAGGATCCCGATAACGATCCAATTCAGTATCGACTTATTCAAACACCCGATTTTTTAGAAATCAACCGCGAAACCGGAGAAATTAAAAGCAACTCAAACAAAAAAATTAGCAATACAGAGCAATCCGTAACCTACAAAGTTATGGTCGAAGCTACCGATAATATAAGCGGGGGAGTCTATCAGCGATTTGATTTAACAGTAAACGGTGATGGTACCGACATAAACAGTCCTACGGAAATTTCTATTATAAAACCATTGGAGGGAGCAATTGTATCGGGGAGCAATGCCGAAGTTCTTTTTCAAATTTCCGATTCTGATGGGATTAAAAAAGCTGTCTTAGAAATTTCTAACGATCTATCTGCATGGAAACTTGTAAATGAGGTAACAGAAATAGAAAACAATATAGAAAAAACCAGCAATTTTAATACATCACTTTTTCCTGATGGCGAATACTATTTAAAAATTACGGCAGAAGATAATTTACAAAGCTTTGTTTCTAAAACTTCCGGAAGCTTTTTTATTAGAAATAATGATGTTGAATTAAAGCCTCAATTAACCAATTTGTCGCCCGAAAATCTTTCTGTTATATATACAAATAAACCAGAGATAAAAGGTGATATTGTAAAAGGAATTTCGGAAATCGACATAAACTCTTTTGAGTTGAAAATTAATTCTAAACAAATAGAGCCAGGTAGCTGTAACATAACTCAAACCGGTTTTTTATGTATCCTTCGGGATGAACTTTTGGAGGGACGCCACAATATTGTAGCCGGCATTAAAGACCTCTCTGGTGAAACTGCCAAGGCTGAGTGGGTTTTTGATATTGCAGCTTCATCGGGAGGAGTTATAAGTATTTTGGGTAGAACATTTACACCGGCAAGTCTTGGAGTGCTTTTTTTAATTGCCTGCTTATTTGCAGTTATCTTAATTGTTCCATGGATTTTGTATACTTTATGGAAAAGGCAAAAAAGCAAAGTTGAGCTTAAAGAGGATATAGAGTTTGAAAATTTTAATTTACCCGAATTGCCATTAGATACAAATCTCCCTCAAACAACAATTACTGCCAATTATTACAACCCCGAAAATACAGCACCGGCAGAAGATATGCAGCCATCAGGCTGGGTCCAGGAAGAAAAAACTTCTTCTTTACCGGTAATCCAACCTGAGAATGATAAATTTGATATCGACTATAGCCTTTCTCAAAAAGAACTCGATAACTTCCCCCAAAATCTACCCGAAAACAGCGTTTTGGATGAACCAAATATTTCAACCAACAGCCAGGTTGTAAACCGGCCGGGTTTAGATTCGGTTGCTGTAGAAGCAAACAACGAAGTTATAGAAGCAAAAACTTCCGAACCCACAATAACTACCGATGAATATATTTTGCCCGAAGTTATACCCGATTTGCCTGTGCTAAACGAACCAGCTGTCGAAGTAATACCCACCCCAAATATAGAAGAAAGGCAGGGGGAGAATGTTCCTGTTTTAGACCAATACAGCGTTATAGATTCTCCAGGCTTACCAAATGGCTTAACAGCAGATAATGATTTGGTTAATTTGGAAGAATCACCAAATGTGGTAAATAATTTAGCTCAAGAGACATTACCAGAATTAGAAGGAGCAAAAGAGCATGTGGCAGGTATGCAAGAAGAATCACCAGAGGTACCTTTATTACAACCAGCCTTTAAACAAGAAGTGGAGACAAAAGTTGCCACAAATAATATCTTTTTGGAGGATTATCCTGAACTTAATTTTGACGAAGACTTTAACCTTCCTCCTTTGCTGGAAACAAATTCAGTACCCGAAACTATACCTGCAAACGAGAATAATTTGGATACAAATCAAAACATACAAACATTGCCTGTACAACCGGCTGTGGTTTCAACAAGTGAACCCGAACAGCAGGATCTTAACAGTGGGGGAGCTCAACCACAAAACAATTATTTTGCCGACTTATACCCCGAACTTACAAAGGAACCCCAAAAAGAGGAGAGCGGAAGTAGTACAATCTCAAATTAAGGATAAGACCGTCCTTCGAGTTCCCTCAGGACTACACTTTTGGGGCTACACATTTTTCAATGTAGTGGTGAGGGCGAACGTAGTGAGCGCTCGAACCACTACATGATTAAAAACCCTTTAAACCATGCTATAATCTTTTGCCCCTTATGATTGTTACTTCAATGAACCAATATTTTGTTTATATACTTCTTTGTTCAGATAACACTTTCTATACTGGTATCACTAACAACTTGGAGAGACGATTATCAAAACATAATCATAAATTCTATCCTAACAGCTACACTTCAAAAAGAACTCCAGTCACGTTAGTATGGAGTGGTATATTTAATGATATTAGACAGGCGAAGTTGTTCGAACAAAGAATAAAAAAATGGTCTAGAGCTAAAAAAGTAGCGTTAATTAAAAATGACTGGGAAAGGATAAAGCAATTATCTAAAAGAAAAACACCAGACAAAAAGAGATAAATAGGCATTGCTTAGGATAAGACCGTCCTTCGAGTTCCCTCAGGACTACACTTTTGGGGCTACACCTTTTGTAGTGGTGAGATCGCACTTCGAGTTCCCTCAGGACTACACTTTTGGGGCTACACATTTTTCAATGTAGTGGTGAGGGCGAACGTAGTGAGCGCTCGAACCACTACATGGTTAATACCTAATTTTCCTCAAACCTATCTTTAGAATTTGTATCTATTTTTTCTAAAAGACATGCTGCATCTTCTCCACAACTACTTAATTGAGCAGCATATAAAATATTTGAACTTGCAGCCTGATAAATCGAAACCATTAATGCAAGAGTTATTATAACGCAGGCAGCACCAATTAGCAGAAGCGGGGCCATTGCTGTTATTGCCGCTCTCCTTACAGTTTTTTTTGCAAAGTTACCTTTTTTTTTATGTTTTTTATCTTTAGAGCTTTCTTCAGCTTCACGTTTGGCTATAGCCTCCATAGCAATAGCGGTATTAGCCTGTACTTTTTTTAGCTCAAATTCTTTTCGAGCATCTTCTTCAGCTTCAATCTTTTTATTCTGTTTGTCTGCAAAAGTGTTTTCCATAAATTATCTAATTATCGCTTTTAAAGTCGCTTTTTGCTGAAATTAACCCAGGCAAAATGGATCCAGATTCGGATTTTAGCTTATCGAGATTTGCCATAATCTCTTTAAATTCGGGGGAATTTTCATCTTCGGGCAAAACATTTAGAACAACAAATTCAGCAAAAAATTCCCAAAACTCCGTTTGAAAAATATATTCAAACTCCTTTTTATCGATAAGATCATTATTGGCAACCAGTTCCGAAAGGGCAGTGGGGCTAGAGGCAGCTCCCGAAGAAAGTGAGCCAATCACTTTAGCAAATTCCTGGTCACTCAGTTGCAGGTAATATTTTGTAGCAGCAGATAACTTTGCTTTAAAATATATAAATTCGAGATCTTTTAAAGACACATCGATTTTATATTGTAAAAACTTTTCGCGGATTTGTTGGAGTTCGGATTGCATAGTAGTTTTTTAATAGATTATTTTTTTTCCTCCGGAAAAGATAATATAAGGTCAGATATGCCGGAACCTTGGAACATGCGAAAAAGTCGTTTTCTAGAACCTGTTTCTTCTGGTTGAGTTAATTTAATCCTAGCACCATCTGAAATTCTTTTAACCCTCTCATCAAGTCTGTTAGTAGCTCCAAACTGCCCCAACAAACGTTTCACAAAACTAGGGCTCAAAATTATTTGTGCCAGTCTACCATCTTTATATTCTATTTTTACTCTTGAACTATAATTTTGCGATAAGAGGTCTTTTAGGTCTTTATGTTGGTCTTTATGTTGATCTTTATGTTGATCTTTATGTTGATCTTTTTCTTGCAATCCAAGCAAACTAACAATAGAACTTGAAAAGTCTCTTAGCACTCCCTCACAAACGGTTAAATTTTGATTTTTATCGAAAGCTAAAAGAACACTATCAACTGAGTTTAATTCGAAAACATTGCCATTTACTGTTAAATTTCTATCTTGTGGGGAAATTATTGTAATATTTGAACCTTGGTTAGTATAACTTACCAATACATTTATGCTTTTATTTTGATTATCAAAATTGTTATTATACGAATTATCCCCTAATAATAAACTACACTTTTCGATACTAAACCCAGCAAAATTTCCTTTTGGAGTAATAACTATTTCCACAATTTTACCATCACCATCCACCACAACTTGTTCTATGTAAGGTAAAAAGTTTTTGGATAATTGGCTAAATAACTGATTTTTATCTATTAACGATGTAAGCAGGGCTTTTTTTGAGTTTGGACTTATTCCTTTTCTATCTTCAAAGCTATATACCTTGTTACCATTTCTTAGAATTCTGGTAGGTTTCAGCAAAGCTAAAGTACTTTCTGTCCTTTGCGATATTTGTGTTGCCGCTAGTGGTTGTTGTTGTGCTGCTGTTTCTCCAGTTCCTGGTGTTCCTGCTCTTCCTTCTTGTCCTTCTGCTGGTACTGCTGCCTCTGGGGCTGTTTCTGGCGCTGGTGGTGCTACTGGTGCTGCTGGTGCTACTGGTGCTGCTGGTGCTGCTGCTTCTACTGCTGGTGGTGCTGTTGCTTCTGTTTTTAGTGCTGTTTCTGTTCCTTCTGCTGCTGCTGGTGCTGGAGCTTCTGTTTCTGTTTCAGTTTCTGTTGGTGCTGCTGCTGCTATTGGTGCTGCTGCTGATGCTTCTTCATTTTTTTTGCTCGCTTCAATTATATTTTCCACAATTTCTTTTGTTGCCCAGCCCAGCTGCATTTTTTGCGTATTTTCATCTGAATAGCTACCATTAGTGTTTCCGTCAGTTTTTGCCCATTGTTCAACTAAATTATCAATTTGGGTTTTTACTGTAGCAAGCACACTGTTAGTAAGCTTTTCGTAAACTGCCTGATACCAGGCCCATTTAATTTTTTCATCATTCTCTGAATAATTTTGGTCATCAGTTTCCTCCCATTCACTTAGCATCTCGCCTACCTCTTTTTGTGCTTTCGCTGCATCAAATTCTTTTTTTGATTCACTTGAACTTACTTCTTCTGCTGGTGTTGCTGGTGCTGTTTCTGTTCCTCCTACTGGTGCTGCTGGTGGTGGTGTTGGTGTCGTTTCAGTTCCTGCTGGTGTTTCTATTTTTAGAGGTGCTTCCGAACTCGTATCTTGAGTCGATTCTGCGCTACCAGCACCTTTTTGAATCACTCTCATTTTTTCTTTAAGAATGGCACGGACTCGTATTAACTGTACATGTTCCACAGGTCTTATTCCATCTGCATTTTTCAAATCATCTAGCAAATCTTTGTATTCATTAAGCTCATCATTTGATACATTGTTTTCTTTCAACCTGTTGTGAACCATGTTAATTGCCTGCAAATAGTCCCTTCCTGCCGTACCGTTTTTAATTTGTTCCCTTGCTTCAACTATTTGTTTTTTACGTTTTAATTTTTTTAATAAATATTCTTTTTGCTCTTCAGAAATTTTGCCGTTTGCTCTAAAATTAGTTATTTTTAATTCTAAATTTTCCAAATCTGAACTTTTACTTTTTCCGCTTTTTATCTTTTGAAATATTCTTCCACTTAAGCCTTTCCTGGAATCTATAATAGGCTGCAGATATTTTTCAAAAACGTCTTCAATCTTATCTTTAAAGGTTTGAGCAAGACTCGCTCTATCCACAGTAGTCAGGTCCGATTGCGTATTATCATTTTCTACACTGTAACTCCTTACTAACAATATCCATGCTTCAAAAACAGCGTCGAATTGCTTAAATCTCTCTTGTTCTGATAATGCTGCAAACGTTAATATTTTTTTTCTTAATTCATTAATTTCTCCTGTTTTTTCTTCTAGGCTTTCTTTCGATCTTTTTTCCGCTTCAAGTTGTGCCCCTCTGGCGGGAACACTTTTCTTAAAAATTTCCTCATCAATAGCATTGAGTAAGCCGGTAAGTGCAGTTTTTACTTCGTTACCATATATTGAAGCTTTGCTAAATTTTTCTATTTCGCTCTTTAGGGTTGCTAACTCATCTTGGATCAGCTTAATATCTTCGGATTTCGCTGTCCTTAATCTTCCGGCAATCTCAATAGCTCTTCCTTGGAAAAACTTAACCGGATATTTAATTTTATCTCCATGTTCTTCGTTTTCAGCTATTTTTTCCACTTGTGTTTTAACTGACTCTCCAAGTTCTTCCAAAGATAAAATAAGTTGTGCGTCTTTTGGTAAATCTTCCCTGGAATGTGTAAGTTGATCACGACTGGCAGTACCGGATAATCTTTGTTCTAGTGGAATAATTCCATTATCTTTTCTCTGCAACAACGCCTGCCATTGTTTTAGAAGCCTGTTAAAATCATTTTGAAAAGATCTAACTTGTGCTTCAATTTGTTCAGAACTTTCTTTAATTGACACATCTGTTTTTAAATTGGTTTCAATCGTTTGTAAATACCTACAATACTTTTCAGCTACTTTACTCATCTCTTGAACAAGTTTTCCCGTTCTTATTGATTCTCTCCATCTCTGCTTTCGCAAAATCTGTAAAGCCAGAAATGCACCATTTGCTGCTGCTAGCCCTGCCATTAAAGCAGGATTAAGCGAAAAAAGAAGAAGTGAAGCGTTTAACCCAACAAAAGCGGGTATTTGTGTTAAATCAATACCCTCTCTGGAAAGCAGTTCTACAGGATTTGCTTTTTTCAACAAATTATTAATCACACTCAATTTCGGAAAATAAAATTTTCATATTAAGTTTACCCTTAGTTTACAATAAATGGAAGAGATAGTAACATATTCAATATGACATCAACTATTCATGAACAAAACTTTGCAGATGAAGTGCTGCAACTTGCCGAAAACCCCTCTGCCTCAACTGCCTGGCTTTCAGGACCTCTAAAGGACAGACTTAAAAGATTTATGAAAAGAAATAATCTAATGGCTCAGAGAGAAAAATACCAGGACAGAAATAGAAGAGAATCTTTAAACGAATTATTTGGCAAGGTAGGTGGTATTGCAGCTTTTGGGGTAGGAGCAGCAACAGGGGTTGGGTTGCCAGTTTCAGCCCTTATTGCATTGTGGGCAAATAACGCCTACAGACAAAGTGGAAAATCTATCACAGAATTTCAAGCTAGAAGAAAAGAAAAACTGAAGACCAGTTTAGAATTACTAAAAAAACTTGAGGCAAGAAAAGCCGAAGCTACATCGAATCCTGCAAAAGCTCTAACACCTGTGGAAGATGTTCAGTATCACGCGGCAGTTTTAGAAACAAAAAGACTATCAGAATTTTCCAGAGCCAGAGAGCTTCTTGATGGTATGGTTGCTGTTTTTCCTTTAACAGCAGGCTTAAAAGCAATAGGACACAATATAAAGGCAACTTATAAAAATATGTCTCCAAATGCTAAATTTGTAAAAACAGAAGGAATAACAGCCAGAAATATTAAGCGGGCAGCTCGAGTTTTGCCTGTTGTAGGATTAGGCACTCTTTATAAAAGTGTCTCGGGTATAGCATTTTCTGCTGGGAATGTTGTACATAGTGCTACTATGGCGATAAAAGCCGTTCCTAAAATTTACGACTGGGAAAAAGTAAAATTTTCAAAAATTCAGGATAAAGGTGTTGCCTGGATAGCCGATAAATTTGATGGCTTTATGAAAGGTAAGTGGCTTACCAAAGCAAAAGATGCCATGACAAAATTATCACAATGGCCATCTCTAAGAGAAAGTAAAGGAGCCAACATGGCAATGGCACCTGCATAGTATTTAAATAATAGTTATGGATAGCACCAATAAAACTGTAATCGATCTTCTAACTTCACTTTCTAATAATTACTACCTAGATGTAGATTCTCTTTTTACAAAACACCATTTTTTAAAATACAAGCAGAGATCCGTATTAAACTCTTCTAACTTCCCTGCACTATTTTCTAACTCTAATTTCAATTTCAATTTAACCCCGGAACAAATTTTCTTGGTTAATCACTTTTCTTTTTTGGGGATTTTGGAATTATCCTGGGAAGAATTTTTAGACGGCGATAAAGTTAAAAGCACTCTCGATAAAGTAAAATCAAAGTTGCAAGTACATCTATTGTTAGAAAATCATTTTGGAGGTAAATTTACAAAATTATTTAAGCTTGCTTTCTTCCCAAAACTATCAGAGGAAATAAGAAAATTAGATAATACTCAAAAGATTTCGTTATTAATTACATCTAAAGAAATTGAAGACGAAATACTTTTAGATCTTGATCTTTTTACAAATATCTCGTTATTTTTTAACATTGGGTACAAGGAGATTTTAGAAAATCTGCAACAGGTTATAAATGTTATTGAATCATCTTTTTTGGATAGCGATGGATCCCGATACAAGTGGCTTAATATTTTTTTAATCAGCAAAGCTGTCGAAGCAAATTACGAAAAGGTTTTATTACCCGAGAAGCCAATTGGATATTTGGGGCCATTTATTTTTAGTTTTGATGAACTTACAGTACTCAATGGGGATCTAAACCAGGATTACAGGTTTAATTTTTCACAAAATAAAATTAAATTAACACAAGAGACCGAAACAAAAATTCGAGATATTGTAGAGCTTGTTAAAACAATTCCAAATAACGAGATAGTTTATTCTCACTTTTATGAGAGTCTTAAACTGTTATCCGGGAAAGAAACTGAAGGGATGATGCATTTAAAATCCCTGTTGGATTTAATAGATAAACAAGAAAGTTTTGTGTACTCTAAGTTTGTTGTAGAGTATGAGCATATTTCTGAGTTTGAACAGCTTAAAAATCTTAGTAACCTTATTACCAATAATAACCTAGAAACATTTGAAAGGAATGAAAAGCTTTTGGAGATTTTTATAAATGTTATTGACAGTATTACGAACACAGTTCAGGAATATAATGAAAATATTTTACCGCTTTTTCAACATATTCTCGACACAATTTCGGTAAGTATTGCAAGAGGAACAGATCTTTTTTTTAAGGTGAATAATGTGTCTATCTTCGACTTTGTTTCGTCCATGGAAGAAATTATCGATTTAATGGATGGTGCCTTTCCGGGAGGTTTAAGCGAGATAATAAAAATCTGTCTGTCTGAAAAAGTAAAAAATCCATATATAGTTATTCTAAAAAGAGTAAATCGTTATGTTAATACAAAATATTCAATTGTTAGTGAACTAGTTAAGAAGGGAGAGTCCGAATATCTAAAAACTATAACTGAGCACTTTGGAATGCTTTGGCAAAAAGCAACTCACCTTAATCAAAACGCAGAAGAGGAAATGGATGTATTGCTATATAAATGCTCTGAACTCATCGAGAAATCTCAAGTTTTACCAGAAAACAGTATTAAAGCTCTTGGAGAAATGCAATCTGACAGCGTTTTAGAGTATTTAAAATTACTTACACGAATACTATTAAACCATATCTCCTACCTCGAAAGTTCTAATCTAAAAATTGAAGAAGATGAAAAAGAAGACTTCGAGATAATGGAGGGAGTTTTTTATAACCTATTAAAAATCTGCTTTGCTGCAGGAATAGATTTTTCTATGAATACTGAGAATCAGATTATAAAATTTGAAGTAAAAAATTAGTCCTGCTTAATTATATTAACGGTTATTGCATTAGAATCTTTTCCGTTAATCCTAAATATCCTTTTGTTTGAGTCAGTTCCTACATCACCAAATTTAAAACTGGCACCATAGCTTGCCAAAAATCCCCCTACGTATCTTCCTGTGCTAGTGTCCCTTGTTCCAAACAACTCTCCAAAACTTACTTCGTTGAGGGACGCAAGTGGCGTTCCAAATCCAATCTCAACCGCCATAGGAATAGTTATCTTTTTGCCTTCATAATAATCCGGAGATAAAGCTTTTTTCAATTTCGCGACATCAGCGGGAGTCATTGCCGGGAATCCATTGTTTGCTCTTATTCGAATAAAATTTTCGAACCCGGTTTTCGCTGCCCCAAAAGTCAACGCAACAGCAGGGGGAGATGCAATAGCAGCACTAAATTGTTCGTTGGCAGGAGCTGGACCTCCCCACTCAAGATCTTGAGAAGACCCAGGCACTAAAGATGCATACCCAATCTGGATTACTGGTTCTGGAGGGAATGCAAGTTTCTTTGCTTCCAGAACCAAGTCAGCTGCAATTAAAGCAGTTGCAACCGGATAGCTTCCTGCTGCATCCGTCATATTTTTCCTTCCTGTTACTTTTAGGAAGATATCATCTAGCCTATCTGTTTTGAATATAATCATATTATCTGGGTCATTGCTTTTACTCTTAAATACTGCCGATATAGAAACTTTATCCTCGGGTTTAGTTGAATGGGATAATGTTATGCTATTTCTAGTTGCCTCTTTATCTAAATCGTCCATATCCCCTTTATATCTCAATGCACCACGCCTGTCTCCGGATGCAACAGCAGCATCAAACTGTCGCTTTGCCTCTGCCCATTTACCTTCTAAGTCCTTCTTATGCTGGTATCTCGCACTTGTTTCATTTTCCTGTCCAATACCCGCTCTGTCCTGTCTTCTTGCAATCCATCTGTTCCTCATTGCATTAAGATTTAATCCATCTCTAGTTGATTCTAAAACTTCAAGTCCCTTTTGCGCTAAACCAGGCACAGCAAAAGGAGCCCTTACAGCTCTTCCTGCTACCCCTCTCGTAACATTCCAGCTCTCCTTTAGCCCTTCCCAAGGTGTCTTTATAAAATCAGGAATTAGCGGTCCACTTACTCCCAAGGCCTTATCTACACTTGCCAAAATTTTTGGTAACGAAAAATACATTCCGAGTCCAATAAGGGTAAATAGAAGCTTTGCCAAAGTTGTACTTCCTCCACCAATTGCTGCTGTTATTCCTAAAAGTGGCGGAACAAAAGCCCCCGATCTAAGTTCGGGAAGGGTAGATAAAAACGCCTGATGTGTTAGAACTATAGTTAAAAGCAGTATTCCATAAGTTACAATATACGAAAGTGCTGCTGCGCCAAGTCGTTTTGCATACATGGTAACATTTTTTATTCCCGTTCCCGGAACGGCAACAGTGGCAAAAATAAACGGAGATGCAATAGGTAAAATTATTAATGTTAAATATTTTCCGAATAAAATAATAAATGCTTTAATGCCGTACCAGATCATTAAAATCGATAAACCCATGTTAACAATTGCACCAAACCACGCAGCAGTAGATGGAACTGTTTGCCCCGTGGCTGCCTCTTCCCAGAATATTGCGTTTAAGATTGGGACAATAAAATCAAAAACCTTTAGCTGCAAAGTATCGCCCACTTCCGAGAAAGTCGGCCGTAAATCTATTTGTTCCCTAAAGCGTAAAACTCCAACACGCCAATCGTCGGCATAAAGACCTCTATTACAATCGTCTCCAAAAACGCCGTTTTTTGCACAGTCAGTTTGGGATATAGATTCACTTACAATATCATCGTAAACTCCTTTTCCGGGAGAACCCGGTCCTAAAACAAATCCGTGAACAACATTTGTGCCAAGAGTTATTAAGTCTATAAATGCACCCGAGATAGCATAACTAAAGGGAACTAAGATAAGTGCAAGCGCAATACTTGGAATAGCAGTTTGCAATGTTATTGCGGTTTTTGCTCCAAGACGTTGCTGAAACATTATTGCAAAAGCAATAACGATTATAAGCAAAATAAGAAATCCAAAAACAATATTTACCGACCATCCCCAAAACCCGTAAATCGGCTTTAATAAATCAAATCCAAGCCCCGGGTAATAAGGCGATGGGGTAGAGGACTGCGCATAAACTTTGCCGGGATTAGTAAGAGCGTAAACTTTTTGTTCTAAAAACCAGGTTCCCGATGCTGGTCTTTGTGTTACAAGTAAATTTGTTCCCGACGAAATCATACCCATAACTCCACCACCTGCAGTGCTGTTATTAATTAGATAGATTGCAGTGTTATAGTCTATATCGGGATATTGCTTTAAGATTGAACTAATAGAGTCTGATGTGCTTTTGCTTTGGGCATACTGGTTGGAAAAAGAATCTCCTCCCAAAACAGTTTCTGCGGCCGAAATTGTATCTCCTATTATCCCGCCCATTTCGGAATGGCTATAAGATGTGTCGTTTTTTAAAAATGCATTTTCCTGGGGCGAAATTATTGTAAATAAATTTATGCTCGATGGCGAACGTGCAGGCTGCGCAACAACCCTCGAAACCAAAACTGCATTTAAAACAAGAATCGAAAATATAAAGATGAGAATTTTACGGTTAAATTTTTTTGGTTGTTGAGTATTACCCATAAAGATACATAAAACGCAAACAGTTTCTACTTTATATAGTATAAACGTTATTTCAATAAGTTCAAGAGCAAGCTACAGTTTCAAAAATTGATAAAAGGAAGAAGAGACAGGTACCTGATAAATTAAGACATGTTTCGACAAGTAAGTTAAAATAATTTACTTGTTAAATTTTGTAGATATGTTCAAAACAGTACCAAAGGAGATTAAAGACGAAATAATCTCAAAAGCAAAAGCAGGAGAAAAAGTTATTGATCTAGCAAAACTCTATGGATTAAATGACAAAACAATATACAGATGGCTATCAAATCAAGCAAAACCTGAGATTTCAATACTTGGGCATAACAGACTTAAAAGGGAGAACGAGGAGCTTAAAAGAATATCAGGGCTAGTTACATTTGAATTAGAGAGGAAAAAAAAGGTAGAAATAATAAATAAATCAAATAATATTAAATTCTCATTAAGTGATAAAGGATCTCCATGGCAAAATGGATACAAGGAATCATTCTTTTCCAGATTTAAGGATGAAAATGGAGATTTAAATAGATTTGAAACCTTAGGTGAATTAGTTGAAGAAATATACAGTTATATTAGTTATTACAATAGGTATCGAATACATACCAGTTTAAAAATAAGCCCTATCCAAATTAAACTGAAACTCGGCGAAAGTGTTCTTAACATTTCGGGTACTTGACACTCTAATTGATGAAAAACGATTTGATACATATTTCGATTTTATCTAACTCAGAAACAAAAATATTGCCAGCCGGTTTAGTTTTGCAAAAACCAATTACGCAACAGAAAATAATTCTGCTATTATTACTTTAAACAATATAATTAATTAACAGCCAAGCCATTTAAAATTAGATATGAAAAAAACACTTCTAATAATCGCAATAGTACTATTTATATTGGTTTCGGCTACCGGGAGCTATATTTTGCTGGTTACGAAACCCCAACCCCTTTACGGCTTATCAAAAAACGCTTCCACCATAAACTTAAGTAATAATGGGCTAACTTTTCTTCCGGCCGAGATAGGTGAATACACAAATGCTACCGAGCTTATTTTAGATAACAACAGTTTAACGGGGGCGCTACCGGCCGAGATAAGAAAGATGAATAAGCTAGAAGTTCTGTCGGCTAAAAATAATAAACTAACCGCTATCCCAGCCGAGATAGGGCAGCTTAAAAAACTGAAACAAATTGATTTCTCTAATAATAATATCTCTACCTATCCCAATGAATTATTTTTATTACAACAGGAGATATTTATAAATCTAACCGGTAATGAATTTTCTTTAGAACAAATAAAAGAGATTCAATCCCAAATGCCCAATGCTGTTGTAAAATACTAATGTAATACATTTCTACGGATTAACACTATATTCAAAGCATAAAAGCAGTTTTTTTAAATTTAGATTTATTAACGTATAAAATAGTTTTGCACTCGCTGCAAATTTACACCTGCACGGTGGTCGCCAATATGGCAAAAAACTTATTCCATGAATTCTAGATTGTTTGAAGAGATATAATTTTGAAGTTAAAATCTGGGTTCAAAACATTTGAGTTTCTCTACCTCATTTCTTAGGCCGAAACTTAATATTAATGATTATCTATGAATAATTTACAAGAGAATCTTAAGTTAAGGGCAGAAAATGCTCAAAATGTATTTTAAAAGATTTAAAAATCATGAATATAATTTTATGGATAATTAATGATAAATGTCCAATTCGAAATAAACAAAGCCTTAGATATTGCTTGTTACTTAATAATTCTGTTAATAGCCGTTACTTTTACAAAAAATTTATTAGATAACTTTACGAAAAAGCCTTACAATCTTGTTATATGAAAATATTAAAGTCTTTATTAGCAAACTCAAGACTGATATTTATACTTATCAGTTTACTGCTTTTATTTATACCGTTTAGTATGCAAATTTTTGCTAGAAGCTGGAACCCAATTACATCAGATGGATTTGGGTATTACCTATACTTGCCCCAAATATTAAAATTTAAAGATATATCGGGAACCCAAACATGGGATTTTTTAACAAAAGCCGAATATGGCGAAGCAACAGGAAGATTAATAAAATTAGAAAATGGAAATTTTTTAAATAAATATCCCATCGGAACTTCTCTTTTAATTTTACCGTTTTATTTTTTTGCCGATTCAATTAACAACTTTATCGGTCAAAAAGATTTCTTTAAAGGTATTTATTCTATATCGGTAACTGCTGCCGCAATATTTTATTGTATTATCGGATTACATTTTTTAAGTAAAACTTTAAAAAAATTTTTTGATGAGACTGTAATATCGATTACTTTAATATTAATTGCTTTCGGAACAAATTTGCTACATTATTCAACCTACGAATCGGGCTTTAGCCATGTTTTTTCCTTCTCGATAATCTCAATTTTTTTGTATATGATTCTGGAATTTAAAAAAAACAAACATCGGTTATTGTTTTGGATTTTTTTAGGTTTACTGTATGGGTTTGCGATAGCAATCCGCCCAACAAATTTTATTGTAGGATTGCTTTTTTTAATACCTGTAATGCAGATATACAAAGGAGAAGGAATAATTAATTTTGCGAAAACAAACTACTTTAAAATTTTTTTGTTATTTATTACTTCTCTAGCTATTTTGATGCCTCAAATAATCTATTGGAAACTTGTAACAGATCAGTTTCTTTATTTTTCTTACATCGGGGAAACTTTTAATTTTTTACAGCCAGAGTTTTTTAAAGTTCTTTTTAGCCCAAGGAAAGGTTTGTTTTTTTGGACACCAATTTTATTGTTTATTTTTCCGGGTTTTATAATAATGATTAGAAAACGAAAAGTTGTAAGCATAGTGTTTTTATCAATTATCATTCTACAACTTTATCTTGTTTCTTCATGGTGGGCTTGGTCGTACGGCCATTCGTTTGGTCATAGAGCTTTTACAGAATTTTTAATTTTCTTTTCTATTCCATTAGGTTTTACTGTTGATTTATTTTTAAAGATAAAGCAAAAGAGATTTAAACTATTTATTTTCATTTTTATTCTTTTTCTGTTATTTTTAAATCTTTTTCAAATGCAGCAATACTGGCGTGGTCTTATAACTCGAGATGGAGTTACCTGGGATGAATATAAAAAAATATTTTTGCAACCGTGTATTGGAATTATTGACTGGTTACGCTGCGACTGGTTGTAGACACCGATAGTTTATTGGTACAATAAATTTTTCTCCACAAATCTGCCTGAGGCTTTTACTATTTTACTTTTTGCTTTAAGTATTCTTTCTACTTTTAAATTAAGCATTTCTTCGCTTAAAACACCCGAATCTAAAAGTTCTCTTACTTTACTGACAAAAAGATTACGTCTGGCGTCAATAATTGAAGAGAGTACTATATCGTTACCTGCTACTAATGCTCTTCCGAATGCGTCTATCAAATCGAACCCTCCGGCTTCCAACATCCTAATGTCGTCTGTTACAATAAGCCCTTCGTAACCTATATTGTTTCGCAAATAATCAATTTGAGATTGAGAAAGAGAAGCAGGATTATCAGAATCGAGCCATTCCATTATTAAATGTCCAATCATTATTGTATCGGAATCTTTTGCCGATAAAAACGGTTTAGCATCTTTTTCCAACCATTCCGCCTCTTCCTGTACGGCCATTATCCCTAACTGAGTGTGAGTATCAACAAAAGTGGAGCCATGCCCGGGATAATGCTTAAGTGTAGTAAGAGTTAAAGGGGAACATTTTACAGCTTCGGCGGTTAAATTTGCCGCAATATTGTAGTCTGTACTAAAAGTTCTGGGGTATATAAAGGAATACATGTTAGGACTTACATCTGCTACAATCCCAAGATTCCAGTTTATCCCCAATTCACTTAGTAACTCGGACCTTTGGTTCCATTGTGCACATCTTTGGTCAGTGCTTAGATTTGCCATCTCTTTTTGACCGAGAGCAGAATCCCACCAAATTCTTTTTACCAATCCGCCCTCTTGGTCTACAGAAATCAAAACAGGATACTCGGGATCTAATTTTTGAATCGAAACGGTTAGCTCTTTTAGCTGAGCCTCACTTTCAATGTTAGAACCAAAGAGTACTACGCTTCCTACGTGTAAATCTTTTATTAAAGCGGTTTCCTCCGAGTTTAATTTTGTAGATTCTAGGCTAATTCCTATAAGCATTCCAAGTTTTTTTTCCAAAGAGATTTTGTTAACTTCCTGTTGTGTATCTAATTCAAACCTCAAGGGTATCTCGTTCTTCATATTGTAATTCACAATTTGCTCCCGTAACGACTCTTTCAGTTCTTTCCAAAAAGTATTAGCATTTCTTTTGGTTTTTACATCAATTTTTTCTAAATCAATTTCCAAAAATTTTAAGTCTAATTCGTTAAAAACTTTTACCTTAGTTACATAATCGTTATATGTATTGTCAAACTTTGTTACAATGTCATTTATTTCTTTCTGATATCTGGTTTTACTTTGCAAAGTATTGTTTAACCAAAAAAAATATTCAATTCTTGGCAATAGTGTATTTAATTCCGAACTTTTATATAGATCCAAAGTTAACGGATTATAGCCCAGCTCTGTTAAAAGGGCATTTATTTCTAAAATTTCAGATTCACTTTTAAAAACAATAATATTAATTCCAAAATTTATTGAAAGTATAATAAAAAGCAAAGAAATTATTATCAAAAGTGAAAACTTAAGTCTCATAAAAATATTTTAACAAAGAAAAACTAAATTTAAAGTATTGTATTTCAGTCTAAATTGAAAATAAGCCGTATTTGTATTTTAAAACATCTAGTAATATCAGTTAATATATTAGATGCCGGAAATTTTGGTACAATACTATTACCTAATGGATTGCATACATTGATTTGCGAAAACTGATATTATGTTTTAATTTACTTTTTACTCTGCAGTAAATTGTTAAAAACATTAACGGTTTAATAATTCCTAAAAATTCACTGAAACTGGAAGGGAAAAATTGTTAAGCTTTTTTAACAATTTGTTAAAGCTAAAATAAAATACTTTTTAGCAACATATATCTATCCAATGACTAAATTCATTGGGTTTTAAGAGAAGTAATAATAAATGTTATAATAAAATTATGCAAATAAATTCTAAAGTAGTTGTTGTAACCGGAGCAGCTAATGGCCTTGGAAGGGAATTAACATTAAATTTACTAAACAAAGGTGCCATCGTCGCCGCAATAGATATTAACAAAGAAAAACTTTTAGAAACTGAAAAACTTGCAGGAAGTTTAAAAAATAATTTATCAATACATGTTTTAGATATTACCCAAAAAGAAGAGGTTGAAAAGCTTGGAGAAAAACTTGCATCGACCTATGGAAGGGTTGAAGGAGTAATAAATAACGCCGGAATCATCCAGCCGTTTTTAAGTGTTGCCGATTTGGACTTTGAAAAAATCAACAAAGTAATGCGGGTTAATTTTTTTGGAACTCTATATTTTACAAAAACTTTCTTACCTCAACTTCTAAAAAACAAAGAAGGATTTATTACAAATGTAAGTAGTATGGGCGGAGTTTTTCCTTTTCCCGGCCAGACTATTTATGGGGCTTCTAAAGCTGCAATAAAATTGTTAACCGAAGGTTTGTATTCCGAATTAATGGGCACCTCTGTTAGAGCCACAGTTGTAATTTTAGGAGCAATGGCCACCGAGATAGCAAAAAATTCTCAAGTAGAGATAAGCGAAGAGATGAAAAAAATGCAGGGCAGTGTAAAAGCGCTTTCACCTCGAAGAGCTGCAGAATTAATAGTAGGCGGGATTGAAAGAGAAAAAAGGTTGATAACTGTAGGAGGTGATGCAAAATTATTAACTACTTTATACAAATTTTTTCCCGGAATCTCTGTTAAATTTATCGCCAAATATTTCGGTTCTAAAATTTTGGGTAAGTAGAAGTTATAATGCAAAATTTATCTTAACCTCTATAATTGCTATCTTAATCTATCTTCTTTCTTTATTAGTTACCACCATTTTGGCATTATCACCTCTATCGTAAAGTCTATAATTCTCGGTAAATTCACTAACCTCTAAAGGATGTTTATCCAAAAAAACCTCTAATTTTAAAAGTCTCGTATCCAGCATTTGTAATAAAACAGTTCCTTTGGTTGCTGCAGGAGTTAAGGTTATTCCACTGGCTACACTTTCCCCGTTCCAACTATTCCCATTTTTATCAATATACGATATATCAGTTAACTCGTAGATAACAATGCCGGAATTTTTATCCAACATATCAGGTAAAACCGAAGGATTTTTAATTGCAAACTGCCGTGCTTCACCATTTAACTCTCCAATCGAAAAAATCCATACCGATGGGTCCATATGGTTTGGCGCAATAGATAAATGCCCGGTCCAATATGTACCGCCACCGCCCTGAGTACCAAATTCAAACACTCCAACATAACCATTTGTTCCTTCTAAAAACCAGTTTCCCGATACATACCCATCTTTATCGTAATCAATTTGTCCATCTAAAGGTTCGTGATCCCTTGCATAAAACGGTAGTATTTCCTTTCTAACTTTTTCCGAAAAGTAATCCAGAGGGGGAACTGTTGACAGTTTCCATGGTTCACCGTTATCGTATGCAACAGGTACAAGGAGATTTTCTAAAGTTTTTGTAGTATCCCAAACTGCAAAATCCAAAGACTGTGCTCCTACCTTCCCAACTATATCACCCTCTTTTAAATCAATATTGGTATTAATATATCCGATACTTTCCCAGCCATCGGGCAACTGTGCCTTGATCTTATCTGAAAGCGAGGTAACTAAATCGTAATAACTAAAAAAAGTACAGGAATACATAAAAACAAGTCGATAATCGCCTTTAACTTTGGCTTTTTCGTGGCTTCTATCGCGGAATCCGATATTTACAAGTTTGCCATCGGAAGGCATTAGAACATTATACATATCGGGACTTCCAAATTGTTCTTTACCCCAATAATATTGGTGATCAATTGGTGTTACATGTCCTCCAATTACAAGTCCGTAAGGGATTATTACACTTAAGTCAGATACATTCATGGGCGCTGTTCCAAGTATCTTGCTTCCCGATCCTGCACAATTTCCACCGGATAAAGCTCTTCCACGAGCTATTGGGTCACTAAAATTTTCGACTGTGTTGGATAAATTGTTGCTTGCAGTTTCAGAATCTGATATCAAATTTACTAAGACAAAAATTCCTACAGAAAGTAAAAGAAGCGGTACCAAGAAAACCAGCAGGCCTCTATATTTTTTTATCAAGAAGCCCTTAACATTTAAACGCGCGGCATGGGAATCGCTGTTTTCCATACTCGAAAGCAGGTAAAAGTTATACTACCAGTATACAAAAAATGAGATTAATTTTTAAGTAAACCTACTTTATCTTTTTTATCTCTACCTTGCCGTATTTTTCCCCCTGTTGCCGTCCCCACTTAGCCAACGCCTTTACAACTGGAATTAAGCCTTGTCCCTCTTTTGTGTAGCTGTAAACTACCTTAGGCGGCACAGTAGAGTATGCCTTTCGTTTTATGATTTTATATTTTTCAAGCGTTTTTAATTGTAATGACAACATCTTTTCTGTAATATCGGGTATCAGTTTTTTTAGTTCACCAAATCTTAAAGGTTTTTCTATTAAATACCACAAAATTACGCTTTTCCATTTTCCGCCAATATAGTCCATTGTAATATCCAAGGCGCAGTGATAAAACTTTCCATTAATTTTTACTCTGATTTCTTTGTTTTCAATTACCATTTCATTAAAATTTTTATAATTAATTTCTTACCTGGTAAACATATTTTTTACTATACTTTTTAACAGTTATTGTAAATATTATAGTAATAATTTATTATAACTTCACTTTTAATTTTTATACAAGTTATTTATGAGAATAGCGGTATTAGGGACAGGAATGGTTGGCAGAGCCCATGCGGCAAGGCTTTTAGAATTAGGCCATAATGTAACAATTGGGACAAGAGATGTAACGGGAACTCTTTTACAAAAGGAAAAAGATAGCATGGGGAATTTAGCATTTTCCAAGTGGCACAACGGTAACAATTTAATTAACCTGGCAACATTTGCTGAAGCGGCAAAAAGTGCTGAGATTATATTTAATGCTCTAAAAGGAGATGTTGCGGTTAGTGTTTTAAAATCAATTGAAACCGAAATAAATGAAAAAATTCTTGTAGATATTTCTAACCCATTGGATTTTTCTAATGGAATGCCTCCAACTCTTTTTATTTCGAATACAGATTCTTTAGGAGAAGAAATTCAAAAAGCGCTTCCAAAAGTTAAAGTTGTAAAAGCATTTAACACATTAAATGCTTTGCTTCAGGTTAATCCAAAACAACTTGCAGAAGGAGACCACACCCTTTTTATAAGTGGCAACGATGAAACAGCCAAATTGACAATAAAAGAGATTGCTCAAAGCTATGGCTGGAGTAAAATTGTTGATCTTGGAGATATAACAACGGCACGAGGAACAGAAATGTATTTACCTTTATGGTTAAGGCTATGGGGAAAATTGCAGGTTTCAAATTTTAACATAAAGGTAGTTATTGACGAAAAAATTAATTAAATTTAGAAAATAATATGGAAGATAAAATAATTTTAATTACAGGTGCAACATCAGGAATAGGGAAGGCAACCGCTTTAGAACTCGCTAAATCCGGCGCAAAAATAGTTATCACATCCCGAAATAACGAAAAAGGGAATATAGTTGTAAATGAGATAAAAAAAATTACCGGCAACAAAAAGATTGAATCCATTGCTGCTGATCTTAGCTTAGTTTCTTCCATTAAAAATGCTGTTAACAGCTTTAAAGCGAGATATAAAAAACTGGATGTTCTTATAAATAACGCAGCAATATTTAACAACAAGCGTTTAGAAACAGCTGATGGGCTGGAAGAGATGTTTGCTACCAATTATTTTTCACAGTTTATTCTTACCCATCTATTGCTGAAAGAACTTAAAGCTGCGAAAGGCGCAAGGATAATAAACGTTTCTGCCCCGGCATTTACAAAACCTAGGTTTGAGGATTTGCAGGGGAAAAAGAAGTTTAATGCTGCAATTGCATTTGGAATAACTAAAGCAGAGATTTTACTATTTACCTACGAGCTTGCCAGAAGACTACTAAGCGAAGGGATAACAGTAAACGCATTTCATCCCGGGCTGGTTAAAACCGGACTTCTTTCTAAAGCGCCATTTTTTATTAAAATAATGGGAAAATTTATTAATACTTTTATTGCAAAATCTCCCGAGATAGCAGGAAAACATTTGGCAGAGCTCGCAACTCTGGAAAAATTTAAAAATTTTTCCGGGCAGCTAATTAATAAAGGCAAGCCTATAAAGGCAACATTTGCATCCGAAACTCGAATGCAAAAAAAATTGTGGGATGAAAGCCAAGAGCTTATGTTAAAGCTTGTTTAATTTGTTATAGAAAGTTAAAGCAGTTAGATAGCAATCCTGGCTTCTCCTAATCTAACAGTTTGCTTTGGTAGAATATAACTTTTTGGAAGTTGAAAAGTGTTTTGAACATAAGCTAGAGTGATATGTGGCTTAAATTCTCTTAGAGCAAGTTCAAAAGAATGGCCAAACTTTAACATGTTTTGAAAAAAAATTAAACAAGGTTTTATCACTATCGTCAATTTCTATGCATAAGATACTGTAGAAATTTTGATAACCCTTCCAGAGCGCAAGATTTTTAATTTTAACCTCACTAATTTGAACAGTTAAAACATAATCTTTAAGTAATGGGTTATTTAATTCATTTTCTTCGATGCCGTAAAAGAGAGTAAAGTGCGCTTTTAACGAAACATCTCCCGAAATTCTTGCGACTCTGTCCGAAAAATACAACTGGTCTTTTGGGACAATACTTTTAACAATATTTTTAAAAAATTCAATTTCCTCCTTATCCAAAAAAAATTCAACATACCCATAGTTTTTTATCATATAAAAAATTTTGTAAAATTATAAACAGCAATAACAACGCTTTCAATTTACGGTTTTCTGATTTTAATTCTCTTTAAATCTTTGGTATGGCCCTTAATATGGCCTGCAATGGCGGAAACATATTTCCAAGGAATATATCTCCTGCCTTTTTCGCTATATGGTATTACCCCTTTTATCTTAACAATATTTTTTAAAATTATGTTATTTGCTTCCTCCAAATTCTTAATTATCGTATTTAGAGAAACACCTTTATATTTATCAAGCCATATTTTGTTAACAAGGGGTGTGCTTTTGTTATAAAGCCTTGGAGGTAATTTGTTAACAAGTGCAGTTAAAACTTCTGCATAATATTCGTGCCAAACCGTTACATGGGCAACAATATCTTTTTTTGTTAGTCCTTCTTTGTAAACAACAAAATCTGGATCGATCTTGCTTGCAGTAATAATAAATTCTTTTACGGCTAAATCGAAAAGTTCAAGATATTTTTGTAACTTTTTCATTTAATAGGTAAAAGATATAATATTAATACAATAATATCTCCTATTGCTCATGTAATTCAAGTATAGTGTTTTGTCTGATTAATTACTTTATGGCAACCTAATCTACTATTAAATTCACAAAGAATAAAATGATACAATAAAAGGTATTAACTTAGATTTTTTTTTATCCTAAAAGATGCGAAAATATCACTTTGTAATAGACTTTTAAAGCCAGATTTATGATTTTAAAGATAGAACCTACAGAGATTAAAACCCAATACCCAAAAAGAAAAAAAAGAGTATGGGTTATTATTATAATTCTAATTGCTCTTTTTCTGTTTGTTTATCTGGCAGTATTGCCAGTACTTCGAATTCTAAATTTTAAGGATAATATAAGTAGTTCAATCTCCCAAATTTTAAATGTAATCGAAACAAAAGATGGACAGAAAATCGATGCAGCATTTACTGAGATAAAATCGGAAATTAACGGTTTGAGGGGTGAACTTGGAAAATTTGAATTTTTAAGATTTATCGGCCCGTTCTACGGATATTATCAAAACCTAGCTGCAATAAATAATATTTTAGAGCTTGGAAATACTATACTGGATAATGTGAACATCGATCTAAAAGCAATTATGGTCAAAACAGATGCTTCACAGGATAGTTCTGATAACATCACCTTTATTCTAAAAGATTTACCAATGTACCTCGATCTCTATAAAAAAATTGAACCGAAAGTAAAACTTCTTTTTAACGAAATTTTAAAACTTGACATTAATTATCTTCCGTCCGTAGCATCGTTTAACTTGTCCGATGGTGTTGGCAGGCTCAAAAGTATAGGAAATAATTTTGATGAGATTTCAAAAAACGCTTTAGATATACTTTCCAATGCACCGGAACTTCTTGGATTAAATGAGAAAACAACTTACATGGTTTTGCTCCAAAGCATATCGGAGCAAAGAGCTTCGGGAGGGTTAATAACCGCTGTTGGAAATCTTTCTTTTCTTAACGGTGAACTAAACAGCGATATTATTTTGGAAGATACATGGACTCTGGAAAATTTTTTGCGCTACACCGTTGGAGTTCACGCCGGTCCCAAAACATATGAATACGGTAATGACAAAAGACCTTTTGTTAACCAATACTACGGGTTTTACCAGAACTTTGGCGGTCAAAGATATTTAATGTCGGGGTACAACGAAATTACAAGCTGGGAGTGCGGAAGTTTGGAACTAAGATTTCAGGATGCGGGAGTTTATCCGGATATTTACGAAAGCGTAGATATTTTAAAAGATTATTACGAGCTTGCAACAAGTTACGATCCGGTTACTTATCCGAGTTACGATTATGTTTTAGTTGCGAATGATACTTTTTTTAAAAACATAATGACTCTTATTGAGCCAATTGAAGTAGAAGGGATAGGTACAGTAACGCCAGAAAATTTTTACAATATAATAAAATCGCAAACGGACACAATAGTAGGAGAAGGCAGAAAAGATATTATAAAAAACCTTGCCAATCTTGCAAAAGAAAAATTTTTTAATTTAAAGCCTTCCGATCTGCCTAAAATTTTGGATGTATTTATAAAAAGTTTTTACGCAAAAGATCTGGCTTTAATTTCCCCAAACAACCAAACCATGCAAGAATTTTTTGACAGATTTAATTTAAGCGGAAGAATTCCCAAAGAATTTAATGGAGATTATTTTCAACTGTCCGAGGCACAAAACTGTGCTTTAAAACTTAATAACTGGGTTAGAGATAGTGTAGAGCACACAGTTTATATTAACAGCGATGGCACAATTAGTAAAAAAGTGGCGACAACCTGGATACAGCCGCAAGTTTATTCCAAAAAAATTCCTCCTTTTCAATACGATACAACCACCCAAAAAATTTATAGAGCATGGATAAGATATTTAGTTCCAAAAGATTCTATGGACTTTAATTCTGATGGATATAGCAAATCAGATTATCTGCTATACTACCCTCAAAACTACTTCGACCCGACAATTAACAAAGAAATAAGCGATAATATAATCGCCTTTGATCATAGAAGGTTAAAAGAAGAAGACCCGATACCATCATTAACATTAACTGTTGAATACACACTTCCAAAAACAATAAACTTTGAATCGAATAAAGAATACGTCTTACTGCTGCAAAAACACCCGGGTAAATCTTGGGAAGAGGACGATTATGCTTCTCCCGGAGGCGAAAAGCATTTTATAAATATAATTTTAAACGGAGAATTGTTTTCAACCTCAACCAGTTTAGATAGAGATAAAATAATTATCTTTAGAAACGGGGAATTTGAAGTAGTTAACTACAATACGTCGTTTGACTGGATAGTAAATACTATCGAATAAGTTAAAGATTTAGGAAGTTTAATATATTTCCAACCTATTTTTTTCGCCTAAGATTTATTTATGTATTCTATGGGTGTCAAATGCTTATTTGTTACTATTTTGGTAAATGCATTGTATAATTACGCATTAGTTATGCATGGAGAAGTACAATCAAAATACTAGTTATAATATGATTGAGAATCTACAATCAACTTTTGCGACAAGAATGAGAGGCATCGGGCAAAGGGAAATAGTAAGCCAACACGATTTGCTAATATCTATAAATATTTTTTTGAACTCACTCAACCGACTAAAAAATAAGGAAGTTATTCAAACAAACAATCGCTTATTAAAATTTATTACTTTTTTCAAATTATCTGAAAAAAGTAATATCCTCAGAATTATTAACAGACATAATTTTATTTAATGTTTTTAATAAAACATATGAAAAAAATTCTCATCTTCCCATTTTCAAATCAGCTTGGAACAATAATACCAAGCATTACTATAGGAAATTTACTAAAAAAGAATAATTATCACGTTGTTTTTGCATGTAATGGTAAATATACCCAGATACTTCTGGAAAAAGGATTTGAGGTTGTTAGTATTGATGAGGTTTCATACACATACTATCGTGAAAACGTCGATCACAATAGTATGCAGTTTTACTCAAAGGAATTAGTCCGATTTATGGTTGATGCTGAAGTTCAACTTATACAAAAAGAAAATCCTGATTTAATAATTGGTCATAATAGGCCAACTTTATATATTTCGAGTAAGCTCGCAAGAAAAAAATACATAAACATTACGGTAGCCAGCTTAACAAATTTTTACGATTTTGAATACTTTGCTCCAAATAACCACCCGCTAAATAAATATTTTCCAATAGGTGATATTAACAGATTGTTACCAGCTAGATTAAGAAAATTCATCTTTAAATTAACCATGAAAAGCTGGGTAAAAGGCTTTAATCAAACATTAAAGTATTTCAAAATTCCGGAAGTTAAAGACTTTTTGGAATTGAATAATGCCGATATTGTATTACTGTGCGAAACCTACGGGCTTGTAGCAGTAAAAGACTTACCAGATAATTATTTTTTTCTTGAGCAGGATGTCAATTCTGGCTTCGGGGAAAGCCATTCGTGGATAAATAAAATAAAAGAACTCAAACTTCAGGGGAAAAAAATTATATTTGTAAGTATGGGTTCCTCCTCCTTTAACGCATATCCACTGGTAATAGACAGTATAATAAATTTTTTTCAACAAAAAAAAGACAAGTATGTCTTGGTATCCAATCACTGTGGTATAGAAAAGGACTTCAAAACAACGCCCACTATTTTTATTGAGCAATACATAAATCCGAGCGAAATGCTTCCATATGCTGATTTAGTTATTACACACGGAGGAAAAAACACTTTAAATGAATGTATATTGCATAAAAAACCAGTAATAGGTATTCCTGAACAAGGTGAGCAGCTTTGGAACTTAAAATATATAGAGCATCTAGGAGGTGGAAAAATAATATTTCAAGAAGATCTCCAAAGATCACCGGAAATACTTGTAAAAACTATCGAAAAAATTTTGTCAGACAAAGACTTTATTAATAACCTTAACAAGTTTGTGGAAAACAGTTTAGAAAAAAGAGACATAATTGATCATAAAGAGAGTATAATGTCTGCGATAAACAAACTAATCTCTTAACATGGCAATATATAATAGGGAATTAAATGTTTGTGGCATTGTCCACAAATATGTAGAATTAACAAACAATAACTCTGCAGAATATATTTTAGTTATTGTAGGGTGGCAGTCTTTTAAGGAAATTTTTTATCCATTAATAGAAAAGTCTGGACAAAATTATTTAATTTTTGACTACCTGGGTACTGGAGATAATAAAGTCAAACCAGCAAAAGAAACCTTACAACAGTTTAAAAAATTACAAATTGAATTTGTTAAAGCAATATTAGAAAAGCATAAAGTTACCAAAGTTATTGGAACATCAGCTAGCACTGTATTCATTGCATCGAATCCGGATTTGTTTGCACAACAAGAACGAACAATTTATTTGTTTTCTCCACAACTACTTAAAACGCCTATCGATTTTATTCTTTATGTTGTATTCAAATTCATTGATTTGCTAGAACGTTTTTCGAACAAATCAGTTTATACCAAAATAGTGTCCAGCAGTTTTGTAAAAACCAAATGGGCTAACATTGTTGGGAAAAATTCTCGCGAAAATATTACTATTCCTTATGTAGTTAAAGGAATGGTAATGAGCCAAAAATATTGGACAACTAAACACTTTTATAGCTTTTTTAATAGTAAAGCTCACATTAAAAATAAATTACCAATGCTCTGCAAGCAAAATAGATTGATATACGTTATAGGCAAGAAAGACAATCTGTTAGATCCAGTTAAAACCATAAATTTTATTGAAAAATATTCTATTCCCGGCAGATATAGTGTGTATAATGTAGAAGGAAACCATGTTTTAGAACTAGAAGCTTTAGAAGAGGTTATTCCAATCATTAATAAATAGTTAAAACTTCTTAATTGATATGCAAGAAAACATTTCGCTTATAATAATAGTGGCTGCTTTTTCGGTCATTTTAAATTTGTTTTATGGAGCTGAAGCTTTTACAAGCAGGTTAAGAAATTTTAAAGATAACATTCTTCTCTCTGCAGCATATTTAGCTTTAAGTTTATGGGGCATTACTCAAATAATTAACTATTTTCCAACTAATGAGAGCCTTAATCTTTGGACTGTAAGACTTGGCTACACTTTTGTAGCCATTGCCATAAGTATGATTTATTTCTTTATTTCTTCAACCTCAATATACAAGGAAAGTAATGGCAATAAAAATTCACAAATTCTACTAACTGCAGCCATTATCATTATACTTACATTATCAGGTTTGTTTGTGCCTTCGATTAGTATCAAAAACAACCAGATTTTTGCAAATACGAACTTGGTTTTTGCATCACTGTACATGATTGTGGTTATTTTTATAACGATCAGATTAGTTAATAAGATACGAAGTGCGGTTAAAAATTCGTCAAATGTTTCATTAAGAACAATGTTAATTTTACTTTCATGGAGTTTAATAGCTACAGCGTTTATGGCACTTATTTTTAATTTTATAATCCCCAATACTCTTCCACTATCGCCAAAAAGTTCCCCTTTACTGGGTTTTATCTCAACACTGCTTTTTAGTATTTCTTCTAGATATATTTTTACTAGAAATAGGTATTCCAGCCTTAAAATATATCTTGGTAAATTCTTTTACTACTTTGTTGTTACGATAATTTCTTATCTTACTTTCCATTTAGTTTATATTGTTCAAACAAAGCTGTGGGGAAGTATCTATGCTATCGATGCACTTATCAGTGGATTAATACTGGCTCTTTTCTTTGTGATAATGCTAAATAATATAATAGGGGAGAGTGTTACGCGATATTTGCAAAAAACATTAAAACTTTATGGGAATAGTTCACAATCCATTAGAGATAATTTTCTTCAAAGTATAAGCAAAGTGGAGAACTACGAAGATTTATGCACTATTATCGATAATTTTATTCAAATTAATTTCAATAATAAAAGCAACTTTAATTTGTATATTTTAGGGCAGAATAAGCTAATTCAGGATCAAGACGAGTCATCTATCGATTTTAGTGTCCTTTCTGAATTTTTGGATAAAAACAATGAACTATTTTTTGAAGAGTCTTCTCAAATCTCACTTTCCGAATTGCTAATAAACCCAAAGTTTAAAACCACTACGGCAAACAATATAAAAATGCTATATGATTCATCTTTAGAAATTATTCAGGTTCTAAAGGTAGGAAAAAAGAACCTAGGATATTTATTGCTTTATAGAAAAATTGATCGAATGGCTTACTCCTCTGAGGAACTTTCGCTTATAGAAAATTTAGCTTCCATAATAGGTCTTGTAATAAGTCAGATACAGATTTATAAAGAAGAAAAAGATTTCAATACTAGACTACAATCTACCGTTGCGGAGCAAACCTACGAACTTCAAGTGAAAAACAAAACACTCGAAGAATCTCTTCGCAAAGAGCGCGATATGATGGATATTTTAGGCCACGAGCTTAGAACTCCACTTAGCATTGCCCGTAATCAAATTGGTTATCTGGAACTCTTTTTAAAAAATAACCCAACCTTAACATCAATCGAAAGAGGTACAGTAGAACCATATATTCAAAAATCACTTGAGAATATACGGCGAGAGGTTAAAATACTAGAAACAATTTTATCTTCCACTAAAATCGAAAATAACAGATTACAACTTACACAAAGCGAGATTGATTGCAATGAACTTGTTAAAAGTAGCGTCGAAGGCATGGAAGAAATAGCTATTGCAAAGGGTTTAGTACTAAAAGCAGAGACTCCCGATAAACCGATTATTTGTAATACCGATAAAGAAAGACTACAGGAAATTTTATTTAATTTAATAGATAACGCCATTAAGTATACAAAGGAAGGAAGTGTTACAGTAAAACTGGAACAAGATGGAGACGATGTTATCTTTAGTGTTATAGATACAGGAGAGGGTATTCCTCCCGAAGATATTCCAAACCTTGGAAAAAAATTTTTCCGCTCACGAATGTATTTAGGAAGTTCTGGAACCGGAGTTAATGTTGTACGGCCAGGAGGAACTGGAATTGGTCTTTTTGTTGTTTTTGGCCTTGCCAAATTAATGAATGGGAAAATAGAAATCTCCAGTGAAGTTAATAAAGGCTCTACCTTTAAACTTAAACTCCCAATTAGCTAGACTAAAGTATTGTCTTGCAACCAAATCCTATAAATTAAGTCATTTATTTTTGACAATTGCTGATGAGAATTTTCCATTACTATATACCTAGTTAAAGGTAGTTTTATTACCTGCCAAAAATCCTTGTCATTTTTACATTAATCATCTAAAATTCATTGTCCCAAGTTAACGTAAATTTTTACATTGCCAGCAATATGAACCAAGAGAGTGTTCTTATAAAGGATGGATTTAAGCTTTTTAGAAATAAAGGAAAATTATTCTATAAGTACAACATTACCCAGGAAATCTCGCATCCTTCGAAACAGATATTTTTGGTAACAATCATCTCCCTCGATTCAATCAAAATTCTCTCTCATAAAGATATTTTTACAGTTATGAATATAATATTGGACGATATAAAAGCAAACAACCCAAAAATATCAAAAGAAACCGCAATGACTTTAACCATACTAGACCTCAGAAAAGGTGTTCGCTTTGTGCCCGATATTCAAATAATAAGAAAAGCAGCCTTACAAAAAGAATCTGCCAGTTTTATAACTTCTGGCGGAATGGTAATAATTTTGCCCGAAAATTCTAGAAGGCTTAAAAGAGTTATAAACGAGATTGTAAGATTTTTAGCAAAAGATAGGCACCTTTTAGCCATAAGTACCTACGAAGAGGCAATGCAAAAGCTCCAGGAATTTGCCCTCGAAAATTAAACTTGCTTTAAAACTTTGATAAAATTGTAAAAGTTTGTAGCAAAAATTATGCTATATTTGGAAGTAACCAAATTTGAAGCATTACTTCCGGATTACGAAATTAACTACATAAAAAGAACAATTACATTCGAATTTGAGAATGGTTACCATTATAGTGTAACTTTTAAGAAATTTTTTACCAAGGCCAAAATGGCAATAATGAGTCCAGGAAAATTTAGTTAAACAGATCAGGAAATATGAGGAATCTAAAACTACTTAACATTACCGGCTTATTGGCATACTTTATAGGAATTACCGGTATATTTCTATGCTTTATTGTAGCTCCCGAAATTACAAAAAATGCTAAATTTGTTTTAAGCGATTTTGGAGCAAACCCCGAAACAACAGGAATCTTCTCAACATTTTTGGTTTTATCTGCCATATTATATTTTATCTTTCTCTTCTTCTTCTTAAAAAAAGTAAAGATAAGTCTGGAATTTTTAATGTTAGTAACCTTTTTTTTAAGTGCTCTAGGATTAATAACTTTAACGCTGGTGCCATCCAATATATCGAGAGAGATTCACTGGATTGGAGCTGCTATATATTTTTTATTTGGAGCAATAGGAATTGCAATTGTTGGATGGTCTCTGATTATCGAGAAAAGAAAACCTATCGGGCTATTTCTTTTATTTCTTGGGGTCTGTCAGATTATTATTGTAATTCTTGGAGCAGCTTTTATTACTCCATTTGCCTTAGCACAACTCACATATATTTTTCTAACAGGTATATGGATTACCATTATTTCTTTCAGCCTGTAAAAGCACTACTTTTTAATCTCCACAATACTAAAAACTAAAGTATAATACCTTATGACCATAAAAACTACCTCAAACCGTTTGGAAGAAATTAAGCATATTGATAAAGAAGGAAACGAGTTCTGGAGTGCAAGGGAACTTATGAATGTCCTTGGCTACAAAGGGTGGCGTGAGTTTGATAAACTTATCCACAAAGCAAAAAAGGCATCGGATAATAGTGCCTTTGAATCTTCCCTAGCTTTTGCGCATTCTCACAAAATCAAGAAAAGCAAAAACCGTCATGGTGAAATAGAACTTAAACTAAAAGATTACGTTTTATCCCGCTACGCGTGCTACCTTATAGCTCAAAACGGTGATCCTGCAAAACAAGAAATTGCCCTGGCACAATCCTATTTTGCGACACAAACTCGAAAACAGGAGCTTAAAGAGGAGTACGAAAAAAATATGGAAAGAATAAAAGCGCGCGAAAGGTTAAGAGAAGCTGAAAAAGTTTTTTCGGGCGTTCTAAGTGAACATAAAGTAGATAATAAAGGAATCGCAGAAATTCGTTCCAGTGGAGATGAGGCACTTTTTAAAACCAGAACACGCGAACTAAAAGAAAAGTATAAACTTGACCCAAGTAAACCCCTGGCAGATGTATTACCAACAATTGCGCTTACCGCCAAACAGCTTGCAACCGAGATGACAACCTACAAAACGAAGGAGAAATCTTTTATGGGAAAAGATAAAATTAAAGCCGAACATATTCATAATAATATTGAGATTAGAAAACTTTTAGTTGAAAATGAAATTTACCCCGAAACTTTGGCCGCCGAGGAAGATATCGAAAAGATAAAAAAGAAGCTGAATATAACCGAAATTGAAGCTTTGTCTCTTGCCGAAATAGAAGAGATGGAAATTTTAATAGATATAACAGGTAACACCAATAGAGAATTTTTGGAAAATCTTGCTAGAGAGATAAAAAACAGCCCGGGAAACACAAATTTGGTTATAATATATGGGTCGCAAGAAGAAAAGAAAAAATTAAGTAAGAGTGTTAAAATAACAGAGAGATTTTTTAAATTAATAAAACCTTTTATTGTTTTTGTTGAATAAATTATGAATCTAGCTGAATACTTAAACAAACTTTTAGCAATTGAACAGGAGTGTACAAATTTTTTAACAGCTGCAAACGAAAAAACCGAAGTTTCTGATATTAAAAATAAGTTTTTAGGCAGAAAGTCCGAACTTACAGCCCTCTTAAGATCTATTGTAGAGCTTAGACCGGAAGAAAGGGGGGAAGCGGGTAAAGCAGCAAACGAAACCAGAACAAAAATTGAAAGTTTAGTTAATCAAAAATTAAATGCTACTCCCGAAAATGCCGAAGTTTTAGACGTTAGCTTACCCGGCGACAAGTTTTCAGAGGGGCATTTGCACCTTACAACACAGGCAATAAAAGAGATAACAAAAATATTCGAAAAAATCGGATTTTATAAAGTTCGATATCCCGAAGTAGATTGGGACTGGTACGCATTTACCTCGTTAAATTTTCCACTTAACCACCCGGCAAGAGATGACTGGGAAACCTTTTTTATAGATAAAACTGAGCAAGATCCCAAATTAGGTAAAAGAGTTTTAACGCCACATACCTCATCGGGGCAGGTAAGGGAGATGCAAACAGGAAGAATGCCTATTAGGATGATTAACATCTCCAAAACATATCGAAGGCAGATCGATATTTCTCATACTCCTATGTTTCACCAGTTTGAAGGTTTACTAATCGATAAAGGGATAACAATTGCTCATTTAAAAGGAGTGCTGGATTATTTTGTTAAAGAATTTTTTGGTCCCGATAGAAAAGTAAGAATAAGACCTTACAATTTTCGATTTACCGAGCCAAGCTTTGAAGTTGACGTTTCTTTACCCGATGGAAGCAAAATAGGTAAAAACGGTTGGCTAGAAATTGGAGGGGCAGGAATGGTGCATCCCAAAGTACTAGAGGCAGGTGGAATTGATCCTAAAGTATATTCGGGATTTGCGTTTGGATGGGGAGTAGAGAGAAACAAAATCGTTCAAAAAGGAATTCAGATAGACGATATAAGAATTTTATATCAAAACGACATTAGATTTTTAAAGCAATTTTAAGATGGATATAAAAATACCCTTTAAATGGATAAAAGAATATATAGAACTTAACTGCACAGCAAAGGAATTTGCCGAAAAGCTTTCTTTAACAGGGCCATCAATTGAAAAATACAAGTACAACGAGCTTATAGATGACGAGGTTTTAGAAATCGAAGTAACATCTAACAGAGTCGATATGGCATCGGTAATTGGGCTTGCACGCGAAGCCAGCGCAGTTTTTGGCAACAAAGCGGATATACCAGAATTTTCAATCCCTGCTTTAAAAACTGAAGATATGCTTCCAATCGAAGTAAAGGTTTTAGAGCCAAAGCTATGTAGCAGGTTTACTGGCATAGTTATAAAAGGAATTGAGGTTAAAGAATCGCCTCTTTGGCTAAAAAACAGATTACTGGCAATTGGATTAAACTCCATAAACAATATTGTAGATATAACCAATTATGTAATGGTAGAGTATGGTCAACCTGTGCATGCTTACGACTATGATTTAATATCGGATCACAAAATAATTGTGAGGAAATCTAATAACGAAAGCATAAATGTTTTAGGAGGGAAGGAGTTTAAAATGTCCAACGAAGTTTTAGTTATTGCAGATAACAATTCTGCCATAGGCATTGCAGGAATAAAAGGTGGAGCTAAATGTGAAATTACCAATAATACTAAAAATGTATTTATTGAGGTTGGAAACTTTAATGCCGAACTAATTAGAAAAATTTCTACAAAGGTACTCGACTTAAGAACAGATGCGTCAAACTTTTTTGAAAAAGGTCTAAGTCCTGTACTTGCAATGATCACATTAAAAAGAGTAGTGGAACTTATTCTAAAGGAAGCAGGTGGTGTTGTGGCATCGGAGGTTATAGATATAAAAAATTTTGAAGAAACCCAAAAAAGTGTAACCATGAAGCACTCTTTAGTAAAAGAAACGCTGGGAGTTGATATCCCTATCCCCGAAATTAAAACAATTTTGTTAGCCCTTGGATTTGAGGTTAATGTAACCGACGAGTTTCTTAATATTACCGTTCCATACTATCGGGAAAAAGATATTGAATTTGATTACGACATTGTAGAAGAAATAGCCAGAATTTACGGTTACGAAAAAATTCCAAGCATCCTTCCTGCAACTACTATTCCAATTTACAACGTAGGAAGCGATCTTAAGTTCGAAGATAGCATAAGAGAAATTTTATCTGGCGCAGGCTTTACGGAATTATTTACATATTCAATGATAGGTGAACGTGAGCTTAAATTGTCTTTTTGTACTGAAGATGATGTTATTAAAATAGATAATCCAATCTCAGCCGATTTTGCATTTTTAAGAAGAGAACTTGGTTCGACTACCTTAAAAGCTTTTGCAGAAAATGAAGCAAGGGCAGAGGAGTTAGATTTTTTTGAAGTATCCAATATTTATATTCCATTAAATTCTACCGATCTACCAAAAGAGAAATCCACTTTGGTTATAGCCTCTAATAATAAAACACCGGAGAAAGCTTTTTTAAAAGTTAAGGGAGCCGTGGAATTTCTTGCAAAAAAACTAGGAATAGAAGAAAGCTTGTTAAAGTTTCTTCCAGCAAAGTTATCACCATTTTACAAAAATGGAAGCAGTGCGAAAATCGAAGAGGTAGGTGAAATTGGTCTAGTTTCTAGCGAATCCCTAAATATCGCCGGCGCAAAGGTTGCAGTTGCTGTTGCCCAAATTGACATTTTGAGTTTATTCGATTTAAAAAATTCAAGTCAGAAAAGGTTTAAGCCTATCCCCGAATTTCCTCTTGCAGTAAGAGATCTGGCATTTTTCATAAATAATGCAACAGTATGGGACGAAGTCAAAACGGCAGTAACACAGATTTCAGGAGAGTTGTTTAACAGTATTGAATTGTTTGATATTTATACAGGCAGGGGCGTGCCCCAAGGGAAAAAAGGTATAGCTTTTCACCTTTCACTTTATTCACCTGTTAAAACACTTACCGATTCAGAAGTTGATTTAATTGTTTCAGAGATTACACAAAAGCTATCCGAAGAATTTGGGGCTGTTTTAAGAAGCTAATATTATAGGGTTTTAAGGTATTCGTACTTACCAATTTTTAAAACTTCTTCTGTTTTTTCTTTTATTTCTTGAAGGCTGGATTGTGATTTTATAAGATAGTATTTTGGTTCCTGTCCAATGCACGAACTTAAAACATCGTCATCAGGTTCGAGGTTGGTTAGCATTATTACAGGAACATCTTTTCCCCAGGGGTCTTTTCTTAATCGATTAAACACCTCAGTTCCCCTTATTCCGGGCAGAATAATATCTAAAATTATCAATTGAGGTTTTTGTGCCAGAGCAATTTTAAGGGCCTTTTCACCTGTTTCGGCTGTTAAAACATTATATCCCGATGTTTTAAAAATAAAAGCAAGAGCTTTAAGCAAAGCAGAATCATCTTCAACTATTAAAATTGTTGGCATCATAAAATTATTTAATCACAGTAAACAAACTGTATCATTTTTAAAAAAAGATGTAAACAAATGGTATAATTAGTCCATCTGTGGTGGGTTGTCCCATACAGCTTCATTAGCTCAATTGGATAGAGCACTCGTCTTCGGAACGAGTGGTTGCAGGTTCGACTCCTGCATGAAGCATTTTTAAGATAGACAAAATTTCCCAGTTATCTTTACCTATTTTCTCTTAGAACTCTTTTTTGAAACAACACCGGTTGAGGAAACAAACTTTACCCCTTTTATTAATTCCTCTACAGAGATTTTAAAATATTTGGAAAACTTAAGCACTGTAGTAATTAAAGGTACATTGCTTCTATCATTTTCGAGTGCCACAATAGTATAAAAAGGGACTTTACAACCCTTCGCAAGATCAGTTTGGGAAAGGCCCTTTTGCTTTCTCAACTGTTTTAACTTTTGTGAAAATTTCATTAAAATTTTGTAATAAGATATATTAATAAATTATACTCTTTTATATATAGTTTTTCCTATACATTTTTTAATCAGATTTTCTCAAAAAATTTTAAAGATATTAAAGAAAAAAAAATTTACACCAGCTTGCAAAATTTTTTAATTTCTGTATATTAGGATTAAGAAGTTTATAATAAATCAGTGTATCTAGGCCAATGAAAAAAAGAGCATTATTACCTGCTATTATGTTTCTTTTTGTACTTTTTTTTAATTATAGTGTTGTTGCTCAATCAGAAGAAACAAGTAAAAGTTCTACTGAAGACACTTTATACTACGAATTTTCGGATACCGCTGTAACAGTTAACAATCAAACAACAAATGTAGATGAGAGCGTGCTAAATCAAATTAACCAGCTCCAAAATTCTATTGGAGAACTTACCCCCGAAAATTTAGAAAAAGCAGAGCAAACAACTGCAATTTTATCGGCTATTTCGGATAATTTTTCACTTGTTTCGGCTTTACCGGCTTTACCATTATTGCTTACACTTTTACCGTTATTATTATCACCAAATCTTCTAATATTATTTTTAAGTGCTGTTTTAAGTAAAAAGAAAAGATACTCCGGAATAATTTACGATTTTAGAACAAAAAAACCTGTTTCGATGGCCATTGTAAAAGCGTACCAACATCAAACAACTAAATTTGTCGGACAAAAAATTTCCGACCTGGATGGAAGGTATTCTCTTCCACTATCAGGAGGAAGATACAGAATACAAGTAATGCACCCCAACTACGAGACATTTATTAAAGATATCGAAATTATCGGAAGAGAAGAATCTTTTGCCGAAGATATTGGACTAAGCACACTTCCATATAATTACGCTCAGAATTTTATTGCAAGAGTTTTTAAAGATTTTAGAATATGGGCGTACAAAAATAGCCTTGTAGTTTCAATTATTGGCTTAATTTTATCCCTAATAGCCTACTATTTTAATAAAGGAACACTGGAATCTCTTCTTCTAATTTTTTATATTGTTATGATTGGCACTTATTTGTTTGCCAAATACATTCTAAGCCGTAAAAATAACTGGGGATTAATTATTGATAGTTCAACAAATTTAAGAATCGCAGGTGCAATAGTTAGGCTTTATAGTGATAAAAATATTTTACAGGACACTCAGATTGCAGACGGAAGCGGAAGGTTTGGGTTTTTATTAAAACCCGGTAAATATTATCTATCCTGTTATATAAACGGATACAGTTTTCCCTCTGTTTTGCAAAACAGGCCAAAAGTAAATTCGGAACTAAAAATGGTAGAAACAAATGTAGTTAGCGAAGGATGGGTTGATTTTAAAATATTAATGGATCCTGTTTTAGGAAAATTTAACAACTTAGAAAATAAATTTGCACAGGTTAATGTATAAAAATATGAAAAAAATAATAACTCTAGCAACCTTTTTAGGGATAACATTCTTTTTTTCGCCGAGAGTTTTGGCTTCTCCTTCTAATGAGGTAATTAACTTTAAAACATCTATAATTAATAATAAGCAGGAAGCACTCACAGATGGGAGCTATAATTTTAGATTTATAATTTTCAGTTCTAAAACAGGCGGAACACCTTTATGGGCGGAAACAGTTTTGGGAGTTGGCTCGAGGCTTGGCGGAATTAGTGTTAATTTAGGAGAGAATGTAAGCATGCCTTCATCTATTTTCGAGACAAATTCCGAACTATATTTACAGGTTTGTTTTGATGCTAATACAACAGCAGGAGACGGAACTGCAACTTGTGGCGGAGGTTTTGAAGAGGAGTTTAAACCAAGGCGTAAAATTACGGCAGAAGCATTTGCTTTACGAGCAAGAAATTTGGGTCCGGCAACAATCAGTACTGGTGAGACAGCATATTCCGTTAATTCATATGGAGGAGATGGAAATATATTAGGATTAAATTTTAATGGAGCTTCGCGGCTTAATGTATCGACAAACGGAAACCTCTCTGTTTTAAATGGTGCTAACACTTTTGCTTTAAGCCCATTAAATCAGAGAATTGATTTAACTGCCGATACTGATATATTTTTTTCAAATACCAAATCCGTACAAAGCAGCTCTAACGGAATAGACTTTTTTACAGCAGGAGTATCTAGATTAAATGTTAATGAAAACGGCAACATTGGAATTGGAACGCAAACACCATTGGAGTTACTTTCTGTTGCAGGTGGCAATGTAGTTGTTTCTACAAATTCAGGTACAGGCGGAAGGCTAGCACTTTGGGACGCCACCCCTTCGCAAAACTCAATCTTAAAAATTGATAACTCAACAAATAATCAGACATCGGGGGATTTATACCCTGTTTTTGTAAATGCAACAAATAACAGTACAGGTTTAACACAGGGGATTAGGTCGGTTGTTAATACAGGAAGTTCCAACACACCAGGAGAACTAAGGGGAGTAGCAGGAAGAATAGAATATACATCAACCGGCGAAAGCACATCTTCTGCCGCAGGAATTCATGGATTTTCAACTTTTTATAGCGGATCTGTTTTAGCCACAACAGGTGGTACTGCATATGGATCCTTTGGTGGCTCTTTTGTTTCGGATAACAGATCTTTAACTCAAAAGGGGCAGGTAGCAGCAATATACGGAAGATCAGATAACACCGGCAATACTGAAGAAGGGGTAAGAGGTCTTTATTTATGGACAAGACATTTGGAAGGTACCGCTACTTCGGGAGGACTGGGATCGGCTCTTGGCGGAATTAATTACCGAGTTGATCAGTATGCATCTGCAAATAGCGATGGTATGGTTGTGGGACTTCTTGGGTCAATCAATTTAGGGGGAGATATTACCGGTGAAGCATACGGAACTAAAATTGCAATGAGTGATGTTTATGGTTTGGGAATAAGACCGACTAACCTGTATGGCGCAAGTTACAGCATAGGATTTGATGCAACCACCTTTAACTATGGATTAAAACTTGATTTAGCAGGAGGTACTACACCTGCGACAGCTAAAAATTATGGAATACATGTTTCAACAGTAACGGGAGGAGATGAAAGCTATGGGTTATACCTGGCAGGTGCAAGCGGAGCTACTACTCAAAATGCAACTGTGTGGGTTAATAGTGGCCTTACAAGGCTTGCCCCGTCTACGGCTTCCAATTCGTCAGTTAGAGTTGCAGCAGGTACTGATCCGTCCTCACCGGTTTCCGGAGATTTGTGGTGGAACGGAACTCAACTTTATTTCTACAATGGTTCGAGTAATGTAAACTTATTGGCCGGAGGCGGAGGAACCCCTGCGGGAGCCAATGGCGAGATTCAATTCAATAATTCCGGATCTTTTGGAGCCTCTTCTGATTTGTTTTGGGATAATACAAATAACTGGCTGGGGGTAGGAACCAACGGAGGGAATAAAACACTTGTGGTAGATACCGATGGAAGTCCATGTTGTGACAGAGGGTTAAGTATAAGAGGAAGTCTGGGTGATGGACTAGGATTGTTTTTTGAAAATTCGTATTCCGGAGCAAATCAATGGTATTTTCAGTCAACAGATGATAGTAGCGCTGCTGGGCCCGGAAAGCTTATTTTAAGAGATCCTGGAACAGGTGATGAGCTTTTTGCATTTGCACGTAGTGGCTTAGGAAACGCAATGCTAGGGATAGGGACTAACACACCGTCCGAGGCTTTACATGTTACCGGCAATATTATTGCAGAAACAGGAAGATTATCTCTTTTAGATGGCACAACTAATGCCGAAAGAATTTTAAACATTTACGGTTTAGCTAATGTTCCAACATCTGGTAATTTCTATCCGATTTATAATGATAATACAATTGATTCATCAGCAACTCTTGGCACAGCTGCTTCTATTTATAATTTATCTGCAAATTGGGGTATTATTACGGATTATTATGGTATTCGTAATTACATGAATAACATTAGTGGTGTAACATCTATGTTTGGTGTTTACAACGAAGTTTTGAATAACTGGACAATAGGAAACGGGTACGGAATTTATACAACTGTAACTCCTGGTACAGCTTCCGGAAACTTTGTAGGTAATTATCTTGCTGTAGGGGACTCAACAATAAGCGGAGATCTTATTGGTTCACAGATTAATTTTGCAGGTGCAACCCTTTCAGTTGCCAATGGTGTTTATGGCGTAAAAATTGATGAACTTTCAGGAGGAACAGTTTCTAACTTTGGTGTTTATCTTGGTGAGATCGTGGGAACAGGTTCATCCAGTTCTTACGGATTATATATTGAAGGAGCCAGCGGAGGAAGCGGCACTAATGCATCTATATGGGTCGATGCCGGTCTTACAAGGCTTGGTGCTTCCACAACTGCACTTTCCAGCTTAAGAATTCCAAGCGGATTTGATCCATCCGCTCCCGTATCGGGTGATTTATGGTGGAACGGCTCTGAACTTTACTTTTATGACGGGTCTACTAATGTTGATTTACTTGCCGCAGGGGGTGGAGGAACTCCTGCAGGAAATGATAGTGAAATACAATTTAATAGCTCCGGTTCTTTTGGTGCTTCAGCCAATTTTTACTGGGACACAGGCGACTCGGCTTTAAATGTTTTAAATGGAAGTATCGCTGCAAGTAACAGTCGGGTAGCAATTTTCGATGCAGGAGTATATGCAGATTCTATTTTAGAAATAAACAGTAGCACTAACACTCCCCTTGCAGGAAATTATTTTCCTGTTAGAAATTCGCTTACCGTTCCGGTAGCAGCTTCGCTTGGATTTGTAGAAACACTTTCGAACTCTTCTACAAATAACGGAAGCGTATCTACCTTTGCAGGAATAACAAATTACGTTACTAATAATGATGGAGTCAGCACAATGTATGGCATTTACAACCAGTTTACGAATAACGGTAGCGGAACCCACGGATTTGGAATTTATAATTCATTATCCCCAGGTACATTAACAGGGAACTTTGTTGGGCAGCAGCTGTTAATGGGAGCTGGTGCAGCTTCCGGATTTGTTATAGGAAATTACGTAAGCTTTGCAGGTGGATTAACAGCGGGAGATATGATGGCAGGTGTTTATGTAGATCCATTTAGTGGTGGAACCAACACAAATTACGGTGTGTACGTAGGAGGTCTTTCCGGAGCAGCAACAAATTCTTATGGAATGTACATAGGTTCGGTAACCGGAGCCACCAGTAGCAGTGTAGGTCTTTATCTTGCAGGTGCGGGGACAACAGAATTACAAATTGTTAGAACAGGAACAAATGGAATATATTTTTCTAACGGTGGGGCAGAAGGCGCTAATGATATAGTAACCGAGGATGGCACATTAAACATTGCAGGGGCGGTTACAATGACCGGTGCCTGTGGTGACAGTGATGGCGGTGACGGTGGAGTAGATGGCTGCGACATTGCAGAAACATTTTCTTCTGCCGAAAGTTTATATAGAGGAGAAATTGTAAAGCTTTCGGGAGAAAATATTAATGGAGACTGGAAACAAATTTCAAAAACAGCTTCAAAAAACGATAAAGCAATAGGAATTATCTCTACTAATCCGACAATTGTAATGGGAAATACTCCTTTTAAGAATTCCCGTTCTTATCCTGTGGGATTATCCGGTGTTTTACCGACCAAAGTAAACGATCAAAACGGCTTAATTAAAAGAGGGGATTTTGTAACTGTTTCGGATATGCCGGGACATGGTATGAAAGCATTTGCCGGCGATCTAACACTTGGAGTTGCAATGGAAGATCAAACCGAAAGTACGGATATAATAAATGTATTGGTAAGTAGAAATAATCTTCCAACCGAAAAAACAGATTTAAACCCTATAGAGGCTAAAATTAATCTCTTACAAGAAGAGATTAATTTATTAAAATCACAACTTGCTGCTATTGTAATTCCCGGAAACGAATTTACAGAGGAGCAAAAGGCAAAGATCCTTGGTATTTCGGATTTAATTAATATATCAGAATCTGTTTTGATAATAAATGGATCGTTAAATGTGGCGGAGTTAAAAGCAACAAGCGCTTATATCGAAAAGTTAGCCTTAACCGAAAAAAGTAGTGGAGAGATAGCAGGTGCTGCTGGCTTAGATAAAATCGAAGTGATAATTGAGGAATTTGATACTACAAGCAAAGTTTTTGTTACATTCAATTCTCTAGTACCACAGTACTGGATAGAAAAAACAGAAGGAAAATTTACAGTCAACTTTGTAGAACCCCTAGCTTCTGATATAATTGGGGATTATATTGTAATACAGTAATTTTGCTAAGGTTACAATCAAGTTTAATTAATCTTTTTTTATTATGGGTAATCCACAGGATGAACTTTTGTCAAATCCAAATCTTAACAAAGTAGAGGAGTACTTTAAGTTAAAAGGTGTTATAAGAACTTTAAGAAACGATTTAAAAGACTATAGAGCTCAAAAAGAAGAAGTTAGAGAGCTGGAAAAATTAACAAAAAAATCGAAAGAACTTAGAGAGAAAATTAAAGAAGATGAAACAATCCACGAGCTTTCAGAAAAAATTTCTACTTCTAAAGAAAGGCTTGATTTAATTAGAGAGATGATTAGAATAGAACTTCTCGAGACTTCAAGAGAAGAGGTAAAACATAACGGTCGTAAGTTAAAACTTGTAAACATCTTAAAGGAGATGAAAGATGAGTCTCAAGACGTTAAAGGAAAAAGCCAAAAAGGTGGAAGTATATTTAGAAACTAGAAATGCGAAAATTTTCCTCCTACGAGTTAACTGAGCTAATTAAATTTGGTATAGACCCTTTTTCTGTAAACCCCAAAAATATACCTGTAGAATATATAACAGAAAAGGCATTATTTTATAACAGATATTTTAAAGTAAATAAAAACGTTTTAATCCCCCGAATCGAAACTGAAGAAATAGTTTCTATTGTTATAAAAAATATAAAAAAGAAAAAAAACATTAAATTCGCGGATGTAGGTACGGGTTCGGGAGCTATTGGAATAACACTGTTTTTGGAGTTAAGTAAAACAAAAAAAGTTACAGGATATCTTAGCGATATATCCGACAAAGCTCTTAAGGTCGCTCAGGAAAATGTAAACGGTTTATTAAAAACCGAAAAAAGAAAAGACCATAATCTGCATGTTTTAAAATCTGATCTTTTCAATAATTTTCCGGAAAGCCTAAAAAATAGATTAGATCTTATTGTGGCAAATTTGCCATATATTCCAAAAGATAGAATCTCAAAACTGCCAAAAAGCGTAAAAAATTATGAACCTTATTTAGCGTTAAACGGAGGCGAAGATGGGTTAGCGCTTATAAAAAAATTTTTAAAGAAAGCTCAGCTTTACTTGGCAAGTAACGGAATAATGATTTTAGAAGTAGATGATACGCATATTAAACCTATTGCTGTAAAGGGCTTCAAAGTAAAAATAAAAAATGATGTAAACAAAAAATTAAGATTTTGGATTTACACTGCAACGCAAAAAAAAACTACTGATTTTATTCAGTAGTTTTTCGTTTACAAAAAAAGAAAAACTATCTTTTGGATTTCTTTTTTGCAACTTTCTTTGTAGCTTTCTTTGCTACTTTCTTTACAGCTTTCTTGACTGTTTTCTTTTTTGCTGCCATTTAGAAAAATATAAAAAATAAGTGCTAAATACATTGTTAAGTAAATTTAGGTAAATGTCAATATATTTAGAAAAGAATTTTACAGGATATTTACTTACTCACTAAAAACTATTAACATTTTAGATACTTCTTATAATTGTTTCATGAAAGAAAACAAAACTAAATATATTTTTATTTCGGGTGGAGTTATTTCGGGCATTGGTAAAGGAATCACATCGGCTTCGCTGGGAAGGCTTTTAAAAGATCGAGGATACAATGTTGGGGCAGTAAAAAGCGAAACATATTTAAACATAGATTCCGGCACAATAAATCCTATAGAGCATGGTGATCCTTTTTTATGTAATGACGGTCTCGAGGCCGATATGGATTTAGGTACATACGAAAGATTTTTAGAAATTGATGTGGGGTACAAAAATTTTATAACAATGGGGCAGATCTATAAGACTATTATTGATAACGAAAGAAATATGGTTTATGGTGGAAAGACCGTAGACGCAATTCCTATTATCCCAACCGAAATTATTCGAAGAATAAAAGAAGCTGGAAGCAGCTACGAAATTTGTATGGTTGAACTTGGAGGCACTGCTGGAGAATATCAAAACATTTATAATTACGAAGCTGCACGATTAATGAAACTAGAATCTCCACAGGATGTTGTTCATATTCATCTGAGCTATGTTCCTGTTCCACCTCACCTGGGAGAGCCCAAAACAAAGCCAACTCAGCTATCAATACGGTTTTTAAACATGGCGGGAATTCAACCTGAATTTTTAGTTTTAAGAAGCAGTAACGATATAGACGATAAGAGGATGGAAAAGGTAGCTGTTCAATGTAATTTACATAAAGACTCTATAATCAAAAATTTAAATTTAAAAAGCGTTTATCAGTTGCCAAACAGTTTTAAAGAGCAGAATTTTGATGTAAAAGTTCTAAAAAATCTTAATCTGCCAGTAAAGAAAATTAATTTTAAAGCCTGGGACAATCTTGTAAAAATAGTTACAAAACAAAGAAAAAACAGAGTAAAAATTACAATTGCCGGAAAATATATTGCTACAGGAAAATACGAACTGCCCGATGCATATAATTCGCTTATTCATGCAGTAAAACATGCAAGCTGGCATACAGGCATCGGTGTTGATATTAATTTTGTAAATACAGAGGAGATTGAAAAATCTGGAGCAAACAAATTCTTAAAAGATTCTGATGGAATAATAGTGCCGATAGGGTGGGGCAAACGGGGTGTGGAGGGAAAAATTTCTGCGATTAATTTTTCAAGAACAAAGAAAGTTCCATATTTAGGTCTTTGTTACGGAATGCAACTTGCTGCAGTCGAATACAGCCGGAACTTACTGAAATGGCAAGATGCTTCATCCGAAGAGATCGACCCCAAAAGCAGTCACTTAATTGTTCATAGTATTCCGTTCGATTCTAAATACCAAAAAATAAAAGGTAAAGATGTTTCCATGAGGTTAGGCGCCTTCGATTGCGTAATTAAAAAAGATACACTGGCATATAAAATTTATTCTAAATATCCGAATTTTGTTTTGAAAAAAAATAAAGACGGCAGCATTATTGTATCTGAACGCCACAGGCATAGATTTGAATTTAATAACGTATATAGAAAAACTCTGGAAGAAAAAGGAATTGTTTTTAGTGGTGCATCCCCCGATAATTTTTTTGTAGAGATGATTGAGCTTTCTCAAAATGTTCATCCGTTCTTTTTTGCAACGCAGGCGCATCCGGAATACAAATCAAAACCTTTAAAAGCCCATCCTGTTTTTATAGAATTCATTAAAGCTTGTTGGGAAAATAAAATTAAGCAGAGGTGAGGGTTGGTTAACTTGCCAATAAATCTCTGCCCGTCATTTGTGGAGGTATTGGTATGCCCATTGTATTTAAAATGGTTGGAGCAACATCAGTGAGACCACCAACACTCAATTCTCTGGATACAAATCCCTCTTTAATTGCCACAAACGGCACCGGGTTTGTAGAGTGTTTTGTATCAGGTTTACCTGTTCTTAAATCTATTAGCTCTTCGGCATTTCCGTGGTCGGCTGTTATAAAAACAGCCCCTCCTTTTTCCAGTGTTGCATCTACAATTTTTCCCACACATTGATCACATACCTCCATAGCTCTAACTGTGGCATCGATTACACCTGTATGAGCTACCATATCGGGTGCAGCAAAATTAACAAGAATAAAATCAAATTCATCTGTTTTTAATTTTTCGATTAATATATTGGTTACCCATTCCTGGCTCATAGCGGGAGCCAGATCGTAGGTAGCCACATCCTTGGGAGAAGGAACCTCGAGCCATGTTTCTCCCGGATTTAAATCTTTTTTAGCACCGTTAAAAAAATATGTTACATGCGGATATTTTTCGGATTCCGCAATTCTTAATTGCTTAAGCCCGGAATCGGAAAGAGCCTTCCCGATCGTTTCGGAAATTTCCTCGGGAGGAAATGCTTTAATCTTTGGGTAGCCATTTTCATAATCTGTCATACCTACAAAATAGAGATTATTAAGTTTAGATTTTTCGAAAAAAGAAAAATTTTCATCGGTAAAAGCCATAGTTAGTTGTACAGCTCTATCGGGGCGAAAATTAAAAAAGATTACAGAGTCGTTGTCTTTAACATATGCTTCTTCTACCTCGGGGGTATTAATCAAAACGGGCTCGAGATATTCATCCTTAATATTTTTACTATACGAATCTTTAATGTATTTGTAAATATTTGTTGTGGTATTCTTACATTCACCGGTTAGCATATCGTATGCTAGTTTTGTTCTTTTCCAGTTGCGGTTTCTATCCATTGCATAGGCTCTTCCAACAACCGATGCAATATGGCCAATTTTTTTTTGTGCACAGATTGTTTGTAACTTTTCAATAATTTCAAGAGATGCCTCGGGCGAAGAATCCCTGCCATCGGTAAAAAGATGTAAAAAAATCTTATCGGGGTTATATCCGCTTAGAGACGCCAGTTTTATTAATGCTTCCAGGTGATTGTTAGAAGCATGAACAAACCCAGTGCCAATAAGCCCCATAATATGAACCGCCGATTTATTCTTTTTTGCATGTTCGAATGCTGCCAGTAAATGAGGATTTTGAAAAAAAGAGCCGTTTTGAATTGCATTATCAATTCGTGGTAAATTCTGAAAAATAACTCTACCGGCGCCAATTGCCATATGTCCAACCTCACTATTGCCATCCGTTCCTTCGGGCAAACCCACATTCAAGCCGGAGGCTTCGAGATAAGTATGCGGATACATTGGCCAATACTTGTCGAGATTGTATGTAGCAGCCAGAGTTATTGGATTACCTGGGCCCGGAGGTGCTACTCCAACTCCATCCATAATAATTAGTATAACAGGTTTTGGTCGTTTGTAAAAATTTGTCATGCTTACATTGTATCATGGTTAAAAATCAAGGATAAGGTTTGAAGATGTTATTCTGATATAGCGGGCTCGCTCTTATCATGTTGTCGTAAGGCTATGTAGTGGTAAGAGCGAACGTAGTGAACACTCGATCCACTACATTCTCAATAATGCTATACTCGATGTATGAAATTTTTCGAATTCGCCCAATTTTTGCAAAAAATAGAAAACACACCTAAAAGGTTAGAAATGACTTATCTAATGACCGAGCTTATTAAAAAGCTCGACTCAGATGAGATAGAGAAAGCCGTATATCTTTTAACAGGAAGACTGGCTCCACTTTTTGTTCCACTGGAGTTTAATTTTTCTAAAAAGCTTATTCTAAGATCATTAAGCTTACGCCTGGACTTTTTAAACCCTTTGTCGGGTGAAAAAAACATAGTTGAAAAGCTTTATCTGGAGAAGGGCGATTGCGGGCTTGTTGCAGAGGAATTGATAAAGGAAAACATCTCTGCGGATTTAACCATAAGGGATGTGTTTTCAAAATTAGAAGAGATCGCAAATTGTACTGGCAAAGGATCGGTAGAACAAAAAATTAATCTATATATTGCACTTTTACAAAAGCTGGATTCCCTTAGTGCTAAGTTTGTTACAAGAATTATTGAGGGTAACATAAGGTTGGGCTTAAGTGATAAAACATTGTTAGATGCGTTTTCGTGGTATGTAACAGGAGACAAATCTATTCGAGAGATTTTTGATAAGGCATATGGTAAAAGGCCGGACATTGGTTTTATTGCCAAACAGGTAAAAACTCTTTCCAAAGAGGAATTATTGACATCATTTCAAAAGATGGAAATAACTCCATTTGCACCCGTTGCGTCCAAACTTGTCGAAAGAGAGCTGGATTCACAAAAGTCTTGGGAAAGACTGCCAAACCCTATTGTCCAACCCAAATTGGATGGGCTTAGAGGGCAGTTACATTTTAAAAACGGGATTGCTAAAATTTTTTCCAGAAATATGGAAGAGATGACTATGCAATTTCCCGAGATCTGTTTAGAACTTAAAAGTCTTAATATAGAATCAATTATTTTAGATTCTGAAATTATCGGATTCAATTTTGAACAGGATAAATATAGAACATACCAGGAAACAATGAAAAGAAAAAGAAAGCACGAAATTACCGGTCATGCGGAATCAATTCCAGTATGTGCAATGTGTTTCGATATTTTATATTTAAACGGCGAAGATTTAACATCTGTTAAATTAAAAGAGCGATTAAAAAAATTACATGAGATTTTAAAGGGAGACCTAAAAAACATAAAGATACTCGAAACGAAAGAGATAACCACAGCGGAAGAACTGGAAGAGTATTACCTAAAAAATATCAAGTCTGGGTTAGAGGGAATAATTATAAAAGACAGTGAAAGTATTTACGAGCCAGGAACCCGCAATTTTAAATGGATAAAATTAAAAGCCAACGCAAAAGCTGAGATGGTAGATACAATTGATGTTGCCGTTATGGGGTTTTATGGAGGTAAAGGAGATAGAGCACAGTTTGGTTTTGGAGCTTTACTTGTTGGCGTCTTCAATGAAGATGACGGTAAGTATTACAGTATTGGAAAAGTAGGAAGTGGATTTAAAGAAGAAGAGATGAAAACCATGCTGACCGATATGAGAAAACTTGAAATTAAAGTCAAAGAGATTCCAGAAATTTTTGTTGTGAATAAGCAGTTATACCCCGATACCTGGATAGAACCCAAAATTATTGCCGAAATTATTGCCGACGAAATTACACGTAGTCCTGCCCATACAGCAGCTATTGGGATAAAAACGGGATTTGACGACGAAAATTCTGTAAAAGGGCTATCTATAAGATTTCCGCGATTAAAGAAATGGAAGAGAGATAAACTTCTACCAACCACCGTAAAAGAGATAATTAGAATGTACGAATTACGAAAAAAAAAGTAGGGAATGGAATTTGGTTGTCAACGATCATTTCATTCCGGCAGGCAGGCGAGCCTCGAACTCGCAACCTCTTCCGCGGCACGAGAAGCCATGTTATGGCTTCGAGACGTTCTACCAATTGAATGAACTCAGAATATTATCTACGATTATTAGCAGATGACGAGGCTCGAACTCGCAACCTCTTCCTTGGCAAGGAAGCGTTCTACCAATTGAACTACATCTGCTTTAAGTTTTCTGCACAAAAAGCTCGGAGAGACGGGGATTCGAACCCCGGCTACACTTGCGTGTACTACGGGTTTAGCAAACCCGCCCCTTCAACCACTTGGGTACCTCTCCTTTAATTATCTTTTTTAATGCGTTTCCTCCCTTATACGATTTTACCAACTTTTCCTCTTTGTATGCTTCCTCTCTTTCTTCTACCTCTTTGTAACATACCAGTTCCCATGGTATAAATCTTTTTGTTGATTCATTTTCCCCTCCGTTATGTTGCTTTAATCTCCTTTTTAGATTGTTACAGCATCCTATATACTGGTATCATATTTTGCAAAACTTGTGACCTTCTATTTAAAAGTGTAGTACTATCATAATTATAAAGCATTGAGCTATTAAAAGCTATAAAACGTAGACGTTATCTTGGACACTCGGTTATCAAATATTGCTCTCCTTCTTCCACTTGGCTACTTTCCGGTAATTGATATTTTGAGGATAATCTTGAACGTTCTTTGAGAAAAACTTCGAATAAGTAAGCCATACAGCCTTTTACGCGGCACTCATTTGTTATCTTGCGAGAGAGGCGACCCTTGTGGATTGGATACTTTACCGGCTTATCTTTCAGCTTCTAACAGACAAAACAAGGGCGGAATACCAGTTCTTGTTCTGTAATGAATTTTCTATCGCTTTTATTATATTTTTCATAATGATGTCAGTTATTTCTATTATATAAGTATTTCTCTTATTTATTCAATTTATAATAAATCGTTTTCGGAGCGAAGCGAAGAAGTCCATTTTTGCCCAGTTCGTCATTCACGGATGCCAAACTTATTACAGAATTTGTTTTACTAATTCAGGAAACTCCTCAGTTCCCATATCGCCTTGGGTATAATGCCCTCGACTTTTTAGTTCGATAATTTCTCCGCCAAGTGCATTGTGAAAAATTTTCAAACTTTCTTTCCCTTCAGGGTCTTCGTCATCAGCAGTAAACATAATAATTTTTGTTGCTCTATCCGAGATAGTTTTATCAATATCATAAGTGTAAAATTTTTCTCTAAAACTATCTCCCTCATCATTTACTTTCCAAGGAGCAACAAGAATAAGTTTGAAAATTTTGGTTTTAGTTTCACCAAGCCAACGAACTAAAAATGCACAACCGCAACTATGACCTACCAAAATAGTATTTTCATTAACATTCATTTTTTCAAATTCTGATTTGAATTTGTCATAGTCAGGTTGCCAAGGAGAAGGCATTATTGGAGTTTCCGTTTCAATTCCATTTGCAATAAGTTGTTTTTTAGCCCAAGGAATCCAATGTTTATTGTAAGTTGGATCATCGGAATTTGAAGGACATCCGTGAATTATTATACATTTCTTTTTCATACTAATTAAAGATTAGTTAAGTATAAAAGACTTTCTTAAAGATAAGGGCAAAAATGGATTACACATAACGTTTCAGTATATCTGATGTTTTGCTCCATCCTTATTTTATCATTTTAATAGTTGGAGCAAAATATGGGTGAGCCCCGAGCCGAGGGGCGAACCAGATATACTGTGTTATACGAGGGTGAGCGTAACGCAGTGAAGCGAAAGCGCAGCGTCCCCTTTAGCGTTTGAAAAAACAAACTTCATTATTATTTTAGCAATTTAAACTACATTACTTTTAGAAAATCAGTATCTTTGTTTCTATCTATCATCTTATGGGCATGTTTCATTTCTTCGGGAGTATAAATGTAAATTATTTTGAATTTTCCAGAAGTCGTCTGCTTAATGTTGTCGTGAACAACTTCAATGACATGGACAAGTCCCCAGTAAAGCCATTTACCATCAATATTTTGAACAAGGAAATTACGAACAGGCGGTAATTTATAGATTCTAACTTTTGGTTTATCTTTGAACTCAAAAATTTTATCTTTGAAATCATCAGCGGTAAATGGCTTTGCTTTATGCTGTTCATAATTCAAGACTTCTGGAAAACCTTGTTCTTTAGATATTTGTAATGTGTCGTTTATTTCTATGAAACTGCCCATATTAGTAGTTTAAATTGCTAAGTATTTAAAATTGTTTGTTTTTTCAAATGTCGTATAACTCGTTTTTATGCGATATGTTTTCATAATTTAAATCTAAACTTGTATATTATACGAGATTATGATAAGTTTAAATCGTATAAAAACTATACTAATAATAAAAAATTTTAAACATTTATGCAAACAGAGCTTAATAAAACTAAGCGCGAACTAAAAATCAAAAATTTCAGCTCCCAAACTATAAAAAGCTACCTTTATGGCTTGCGAGAATATTTTTCTTTTAAAGATGATGATTTTACAAAACTTGATCAGGAAGATATTCGTAATTTTTTGCTGAATTGTGAAAAAAAACACATTTCTCCGGGGAGCAGAAATCTGTTTTTGAGTGCTATCAAGTTTTACTACCGTAATGTGCGAAAAGATTACCAAAAAATTGAAATTCAATCAGCTAAAAAACCAAAGAGCTTACCTACTGTTTTATCACGAAGCGAAGTCGGGAAAATTTTAGGATCGCTCAAAAATGCAAAGCATAAACTGCTGATATCGCTCGCTTATGGAGCAGGACTACGGGTAAGTGAAGTTGTATCTCTAAAAGTACAAGATTTAGATTTTGAAGAATTAACCGTGCATATTAAACAGGCAAAAGACCAAAAAGACCGAATAAGCGTAGTGCCCGAAAGTTTGGCCGATAGTTTGAAGAATTTAGTTGCTGGGAAGGCAGGAAACGATTTTGTTTTTGCAAGTGAAAGGGGCGGAAAGTTGACAACACGAACAGCACAGAAAGTTTTTGAAAATGCGTTGAGAGATTCGGGCGTAAAAAAAGATGCAACTTTTCATTCACTTAGACATTCTTTTGCCACGCATTTGCTGGAAAACGGAACTGATGTTCGCTATGTGCAGGAGTTGCTCGGACACAGTAATATCCGTACAACGCAACTCTACACACAAGTAACCAATCCGAAATTAAAAAATATTAAAAGCCCATTATAATAATAATGAGGAAAGCCCGCTTTTGGCCCAAAATAAACTTTAATCCAATAAAGACATTTCCTAACTGGCGGAGAGGATAGGATTCGAACTTACGGTTCCTTACGGAAAACTCGTTTTCGAGACGAGCCCATTCGACCACTCTGGCAACTCTCCGTAAACTTTTTAAAAAGCAAAAGCCACTTAAATTTACGTCTCATTATAACCCAGAACAGTGTATCATTCAAAAAAGCTGAAGCTCCTGTAACCCCCTTTCGAATACATAGTTATAGAACAATTTTATATTTTATTCATTTTAACTATGCAAAGAAAAATCAATATCATGGCATTAGTGTTACTTACTTTTATCTCTTTATCTCCCTTTGTATTAAAAGTAAATGCCGAAAGCGTAAAAGAAAATGCGCAAAACAGGCTTAATCAGTTTATCGAAAACAGATGCGAAATAGTTTCGCTTAATATCGATAACAGAATTAATCGCTACAATACAAATAAGCAAAGGCATGTAGAAAGATATACAGAGATAAAAAATAAAATAGCCGAAACATTAACTAAACTGGAAACCCAAGGGATTGACGTTACCGGACTTCGTGAAGATTTAAAAATGCTAGATAGTATGATAATCGAATTTGCCCAAACATACACCAAAGTTATAGAACAACTAGAATTTGCAAAAACCTACGCATGCGGTGACAGCGAAGGACAATTTAGAGAAGCGGTTCAGGCAGCTCAGCAAAACCTAATTTCGGCAAGAAACAAAGCTGCCGATATAATTACTTTTATTAGAACGACCATTAAAACCGATTTGCAAAATCTGAGAGATTCCCTAAATTAGAATGTTAAAATTTCAAAGGAGAGTGATCTTCTACGATTGTTATTTAAGATTAAGAAAAATATGAAAATTAAATTTTTGGTTATTTTGATTTTACTGGTTGCTGCTATTATTTTTTTTGCAATAGCTATTGTTTTTATAACTAAGAAAGAACCTATAAAGCAATCGGAGATTTCTGCTATAGAAACCGACATAAACAATTTTAATTTAAAGCCTGAAGACGATTTTAACGATCTTAGCCCCGACGATTTTCAATACAGTAATAAAGAAGAAGTTAGCGATATAAATTCTTCCTTAAACGAGATTGATGTTCTTTTAAAAAGCCTCGAACCGGCAACTGATTTTGACGATTTAGGAGATTTGGAATTTTAATAATTTAATTTATGGTATCCAAGGAAAAAGAGTTTAGGGAATATTACAATAAATACTTTGGACATATTTTTAATTACCTTAAACAAAGAGTCCCGTTAATAGAAGATGTAGAAGAGATAACTTTGGATACATTTAACAGCCTTTGGATTTCCTGGGGCAATCTGGTGAGCCAGGAAAACGTAAAGCCATATCTTTTTGAAATTTGTAAAAACAAGTTAAATGATTTTTTAAGAAAAAAGTACAAAATAAATGGTGAAATAGTATTACTGGACAAAGTTTTGGAGGAAAGTTTAGTTATCCAAGATAATTTAGATTCAGATGTAAAGAATACCAGTAAAAATAACAAAATCATTGAAAGATTAAAAACATTATCACAACAACTAGGTCCCAAAGAACAAAAAGTAATGCAATTGAAATATGAGAAAAATTTGTCTATAGCACAAATTGCCAGCGCAATGGGAATAACTGTTACCAATGTAAAGGTGATTAACAATAGACTTTTAAAAAAATTAAAAAAATTATGGGAAATACAAAAGATTTAAAACAATTTGAAAACTTTATTATCGATTCAATAAATTCGGCTTCTTTTGATGCAAATTCCGATTTGTATCTAGAAAGACTTTATAAAAAAATAACTAAACCAAGTGTAAATTCTTTTTTTCGAGTTTTATTTAAAGTAAAGAATTTGACACTGGTTACAGTAGTAATTTTGGTGATTGGAGTTTTATCACCAGTTGTAAAAAGAAATTACGAGAACAATCAAAAATTTTTAACTGTAGAAAATATACTTAAAGATATCGACAATACAATTTCATCTCTGGACGAAATCACCGCCGAATTAAACGAAAACCTCTTTGAACTTATAGAAAGTTACTAAAGTAGTAAAGCACATCGATTACTAATCAAAGGGTGTTCTTTATTCATTCGACAAGCTAAGAATACCTCCGGCTACACTTTGAGTAAAGATAAAGATCTACCTTTCCCAACTGCCGCAGGCAGGAAACACTAAATAACCTTTAACATATTGCTGCATCAGAATTTACAACGCCACTATGTTATTATAATTAGCAGATATTCTTAAACCAATATTTTAGTATTTAAATTATTTTCTATAAGTAATTATGCCCATATATGAAAAACATTTTTAAAATTCTTAAACTTGCCAGACCAATGCATCCACTGATGGCTGTAATTATTATATTTTCTATTTTGGGGGCGGTTTTTGAGATTGTAACTCCGATATTATCCGGCTATATTCTGGACGAGGTAATACTACAAACATCGCTTACTCAAAAAAATTACCAGCCTTTGGTGCAACTATTGGCAGTGTCTTTTATTACAACAATAGTATTTTTGTTTTCACGTTCTATTACTCAAAGGCTTGGCGACCTTCTTGCAGCAAGAATTAGAAAACATTTAACTGTTATATTTTATAATCAATCTTTAAATTTATCCCAATCATTTTACGATTCGGAGATTTCGGGAAAAATTGTTAATCAACTAAATAGAGGAATTGTATCTATCCAAGGATTTTCTAATGTTTTTACTAATTTTATTATCCCAACTTTTTTACAAGGGATGATAGTAATTGCTATTTTATTGTTTTATAACTTTTGGATTGGTATTTTAATGCTTATAATATTCCCTATCTATCTTGTTCTAAGCACAATTTCTACAAAAAGATGGGGTAAAAAGGAAGAGCAAAAAAATATAATAGAAGATAAGACTCGTGGCAGAATACAAGAGGTGATCTCAAATATAAAGCTTGTGAAAGGTTTTACAAATGAGCAAAAAGAATTTGAATTGGTAGAAAATAATCTAGATGAAATAAATAAAATTTATAATAAACAAAGTAACGAATTCCATATTTTTGATTTTTTAAGAGAGGGAAGTTTGTACTTGATTATGTTTATTATCACTGTGATAATTTTCTACAACGCTTTTTCCGGGCTTATTACAGCAGGAACAGTTATCGTTTTAATCCAACTTGTCAATAAAGCCCGGGAACCCTTATTTGGAATGTCTTATATTTTAGGACAGATCCAGATGGCAGAATCGGGATCGAAAGAATTTTTTGAAATATTATCTGTTGAGGCAACAGAAGACTTTAGAAAAAAAGATGCTAATGTTAGGTTAGTAGACAATCCAGTTATCGAATTTAAAGATGTTTCTTTTAAGTATAATGAAGGGAAGGAGCTATTATCAGATTTAAATTTTAGCATTGAAAAAAATCAGATGGTTGCTCTTGTTGGCCCAAGTGGAGCGGGTAAAACAACTATAGCAAATTTAATTTTAAAGCTTTACGATCCGGCAACCGGAGAGATTTTTTTAAATAATAAACCTTATAGCCAGTTGTCCGAACAATATATTAGAAGTAATATTTCATTAGTTTTTCAGGAAAATGAACTTTTTTCGACTACTGTTTTTGAAAATGTTTGTTATGGGGCTATCCCAGACGAGTCCCGTTGCATTAAGGCATTAAAAAAAGCTAATGCTTGGGCTTTTGTTGAAAATCTGCCAAAACAGATTTATTCCGAAATAGGTGAAAGAGGAGTAAAGCTATCGGGGGGTCAAAGGCAAAGAATACAAATAGCACGTGCAATTTATAAGGATGCTCCAATCTTAATTTTAGATGAAGCAACTTCAAGCCTGGATTCTAAATCCGAAATTGAGGTATCGCAAGCAATAGAAAATCTAATTAAAGACAAGCTTGTAATAATAATTGCTCACAGATTCTCAACAATTCAGAATGCAACAAAAGTTATAGTGGTTAACAACAATAAAATAGAAAGCATTGGTACCCCGCAAGAACTTGCTAAAAAACCAGGGATATATTCCGATTTGTTAAAATATCAAATAGACGGGAATAGAAAGCTGTTAAATAGATTTGAAATTTTTTAAAATAAATGAAATATCTTATTACAAACGCAGATGATTTTGGTTATAGGAGTGATATTAGCAAAGCAATAATCGATAGTTTTCGTAGCGGAGTTTTAACCAGTACAACTATACTGATTAATTTTATTTCCAAAGAAGATCTTTTATTAGCCCAGAATGTTAGTAGTTCCCTGGGATTTGGCCTGCATTTAAACATCACATCTGGTTCACCTCTTACAGAAAACTGGTTAAAAAAATATGGTGAATTTTCCAGACCCAAAAGAAATCTGCCTGAACAGTTCAATAGAGAGCAGTGGCTGGACTATTTTAAAAACTATCACCCGGATGATATTTACTCAGAATATAAATGCCAGATTGAGAAGTTTATAGCCCTATTTAACAAATTACCTACCCATCTGGATTCTCACCACTACACATCTTCATTGCCAAATTCTTTCGAAGCTTTTATTACGATTGCTCAAGAATATAAACTGCCAGTACGAAATCAGGTAATGTTTGATTGGGCAGGGAATCAACATCGAATGGGCAATATTGACCATTGTATTAACTTAAACAAAAAAATTACAGAACAAAAAATTGGAACAACCAATTATTTTTCATTACTTTATCCGAACAGGTATAGTAATTATTTAGAGATAATAAAAGCCGAGCTGGACAAAATAGAAAATAATGAGATTATAGAGATAAGTTTTCATCCAGGGCTAGAAGAAGATTGGCGCAAGAAAGAGTACTTAATTCTTACCAACAAAGAATTAAAAAATGAACTGACCAGGCTGAATGTTAAGCTTATTAATTATTCCGATATAAATTTTATTAGCTCTTTATAACTTTTAACCGTAATAATATAATTTTATTATGAAAAAAAATTATAGTTCTAAAATTCTAATAACGGGAGGGCATTTAACCCCAGCACTTGCAACACTAAATGAGTTAAAGAAAAGAGGATATAATAAAATATACTGGATAGGTGTAAAAAGAAATCAGGCAGGGAATAATAAAGAATCTGCCGAATATATAACTGTTACAAAAGAGGGTATTAAGTTTTACCCACTAAAAACAGGAAAACTAATTAGAAACTGGGAAGTATCTACAATATTTTATGGCATAAAACAGCTTTTATTAATACCAGCAGGGTTTATCAATGCTCTTATTTTAATAATAAGAATAAAACCAAATATTGTTGTATCTTTTGGCGGTTTCCTGGCTTTACCGGTTGTTTTCTGGGCAAAACTTTTTAGAGTGAAAATAATAACACACGAGCAAACACAGATTTTAGGATTGGCTAATAAAATAATTGCTAAACTCGCCAACAAAGTTCTAATAAGCTGGAAAAGTTCTGAAAAATTTTTTCCCAAAGCTAAAACAGTTTTTACTGGCAATCCAATTAGAAGGGAGATTTTGTACTCGAAAAGTTTAACACTAACAAGAGATTTTGATAAAACTCGTCCTATACTTTTTGTAATGGGTGGAAATCAGGGGTCTCATCATATTAATGATAAAATTTTTGAAATACTGCCAAAACTTTTAGAAGACTTTAACGTAATTCACCAAACAGGAAATTCGGAAGCAACCGGAGATTATACTAAAGCATTACGTATTAAGGAGTCATTAAATTCGTTTGTTAGTTTACGATATAACGTTAAAGACTATATTAGTTCGGAAGAAATTGGAGAAGCTTTAAACTCGTCTACTATAATAATATGCAGAGCAGGGGCAAATACTGTTACAGAACTGCTTGCCATAGGCAAGTTGTCAATAATTATTCCTTTACCCAAAAGTTCTTATAATGAGCAGGTAAAAAATGCATTACTTATTGAAAGTACCGGGCTTGGATACTATCTTCCGCAAAAAGAGGAGATTAATGCCGAAAAACTTTACCAAACCGTGCTTATGGGGTTAAATCAATTTAAAATAGGTAAGGGATTTAATAATAAAGCCCTATCCGAGTGTGTTGAAACCGCCAAATCTATGATAAGTTTAGATGCTCCTTCGGCAGTAGTAGACGAGATAGAGAAATTACTAAACAAAATATGAAATACAAAGGGCTAACCTATTCCGAAATACGGGAAAAAAAGTCAATAGGCTTAACTAACACCTCAATAGATTCTTACAGCGCATCGTACACCAAAATTATTTTCAGAAACATTTTTAACCTCGTAAATATTGTTCTTTTTCCAATGTTAATTGTGCTCGCTACTTTTCAACTTTATGTTGAAATTCTCGCATTTACAACTTTTTTAACAATTAACACTATTGTATCAATCCTTGACGAAGTTAGAGCAAAAAGCAAACTTGATAAGCTAAAATCGCAATTTCAACAAACAGCAAGAGTTATTAGAGAAGATCGAGAGGAAATTATCCCTGTATCCGAAATTGTAGAGGGTGACTATGTTTTAGGCAAAGAGGGCGAAGGCATAATTGCCGATGGCGAGGTTTTGGAAGAAAACTACCTGCAAATGGACGAATCAATGCTTACCGGAGAATCTAACTATATCGAAAAAGATCCTGGAGACAAAGTGCTTTCGGGAAGCTTTATAGTTACAGGTAATTGCATATATAAGATAGAGAAAGTCGGTAAATCTAACTATCTAAATAAACTTGGATCAGAAGCTTTTTTATATAAAAAGAAACAAAGCTCATTACAAGAAGATGGAAACAAGCTCATAACATTTCTTGTAATATCAGGATTTTTAGTAGCAGCCCTAAATTTTATAGTTACTGGAGCAACCGGTGTGGAAGTTACTAAAAGAATTCTAAGCCTGACGGCAATTATTGCTTTAATTATTCCTCAAACGTTGATTTTTCTTTTTACCCTAACATTTACTATCTCTATAACAAAACTTTTTAATAAAGGAATCTTAATCCAAAAGGGCGGAAGTATAGAGGAGCTTGCCAATATCGATACAATTTGCTTCGATAAAACAGGCACTTTAACAACAAACAAAATGAAGATTATTAAAACAAGAGTGTTTAATCTTAATTTAAAAGAATTTGGTGAATTTTATAACAGTGTCTCCAAAAAAATAATTAGTGTAAACGAAACTCAAAAACTTATTAATGAATTTTTTAGTGAATATCCAAAACAGCAGGTAATGAATTTTAACCAGATTCCATTTACCTCTAAAAATAAATACAGTCTTGTATCGGCAAAATTCAACAATGAGTATGTCAATATAATATTTGGGGCAATAAGCGTTCTTAAACAAAATATCTCCGACGAGGTTTTATTAGAGCTTGGGAAATATATAGAAAAAGAAGAGGAGGAAGGAAACAGGTTACTGGTTGGAATACTTTTTAATAGCAAAGATGAAATAGTAGATAGTTTTAAGGAATCAAAAATTCTACCGCAAAAAACCGATAAGGTTATAGTTTTTACAATAGAAGAAGAATTAAATCCCGGGATAGGAGAACTTTTAAACGGGTTAAAAACACAGGGTATTGATGTAAAAATTATATCGGGCGATAGCAAAGTTTCAGTTTCCCGTATAGCAACGAAGATAGGATTTAAAAGCTCCGAAATAATTGACTTATCCGAAACACAGAGTGAGAAAATTGAGGAACTTGCGGGCTCTATAAAAATTTTTACAAGGGCCGTACCGGAAGACAAGTTGAAATTAATTAAAGCATTAAAAAGTAGGGGACATAAAGTAGCCATGGTTGGTGATGGAATAAACGATGTTTTAGGTTTAAAAGCCTCTGACGTTTCTATTGCTATGGAATCGGGTTCAAAAATTACCAGAGAAATATCGGATATTGTTTTGCTAAATAACGATTATAAAAAAATCCCGGGAATATTTTTTGAGGGTGAAAACATAATATTCAACCTTAAACTTTCTACTAAAATGTTTTTAGTTAAATCGTTTATGGCAATTTTACTTGGAATAATAATTTCCATTTTAGGCAGAGCATTACCACTGCACCCAACTTCGACATTAATTTTTAGTTTTCTGGGTTCCAGTGCGCCCAGTTATTTAATAATCTTTACACGGCAAAATGTTAAGAAACAAAGACCGTTTTTTACAGAAGTACTGTTTTCTTCAATTCCAACATCCATTATATTTACCGCTCTTATAGCTACACTCTATTTTTATCTTTACAGCCTAGGGAAAAATCATATAGAGATAAATACTGCTCTGGTGTTATTTGCACTTGTGTTTAGCATTTTCTACTCTTTATTTTTAATATGGGAGGCAGGGAAATTAAAAAACATACTTATTGCAGTTTTTTCGTTTATAGCGCTAATAACCATTGGAATTTACCAAACAATCTTACCGGTTTATCAAGATAAATATTTGCTGTTTCATCAAATACTGCTTCTATCTGTAATGATTGTTGCCGGGTTTTTAGTTTACATTTTTTTGTTAAAAGTTCTTTCTCCAAAAAATAAATTAATTAAAATTGCTATTTTTCCATTATCGATTATATTTATGCTGGGTTTATCCATTTTTCCATCGCAAACTTATTATCAGGTTACACAATTATCAATAAACTATTTCCTTTTAATACTGGGTATCGGCATTATTGGATTATTTTTAATAATTGTTGGCCATTTTGTATTAAATTTATTTTATAAAAATGTTAGAACAAATAGCTGATTTTCTGGTAGCACTTATCGAAAAGATAGGTTTGTTGGGCATATTTTTTGCAACAGCAATAGAAAGTTTTTTTCCTCCAATTCCATCCGAAATAGTATTAATTTCTGCAGGATTTTATGCTCAGGCTAATGGAGGACTAGGGGTTTTACTTGTATTATGTATTTTTGCATCGTTCGGCAACTTTGCAGGAACACTCCCATTTTATCTGGTTTCCCGTTTGGGATCTAAAAAATTATTACCAGCAATTGTAAACCGCTACGGTAAATTTTTATTGATCTCTATGCATCAAATAAACAAGGTCGAAAAACTTTTTGCAAAAAGAGGAAACATAATTGTTTTTACAAGTAGATTAATTCCCGGGATTAGAAGCCTTGTAGCTTTTCCTGCAGGTTTGGCAAAGATGAATTTCGTTAAATACACTGTATTTACCCTTGCGGGAAGCTTTATTTGGAACATTATAATTTCGGGAACAGGGTTTTTGGCATACGAAAAGAGAGATACATTTTTTAAAATTCTAAAACCATTCGAAAATGCTGTACTCATTTCAATTGCGCTTGTTATTTTATTGTATTTTTGTGCAATAGCGATAGAATTTGTTAAGGAATTTAGAAGGGCAAAATAGCGCTGTATTTTATATTTTTCTATTGATATAATCAGCTAATTAATTTTTTGTATGAAAACCTCCGAAGAAATTAGAAATGACTTTTTAGCTTTTTGGAGCGAAAGTCCCAGAAACGCTAAAATTGTTCCGAATATGTCTCTTGTTCCTAATGTAGATTCAACACTTCTGTTTGTTAATTCAGGAATGTTTCCATTGGCTCCTTATCTTGGAGGATTACCTCATCCAATGGGAAAACGATTAGTGAATATTCAAAGATGTTTACGAACAAATTACGATGATCTGATGGAAATAGGTGATAACAGGCACACCTCGATGTTCGAGATGATTGGGAACTGGTCACTGGGAGATTTTTTCAAAAAAGAGCAGATAAACTGGATAATGGAGTTTTGGATAGAAAAATGTAATCTGGATCCGTCCAGGCTTTATGTAAGTGTTTTTGAAGGCGACGCAGATGCGCCAAGGGATATTGAAGCAATACAAATTTGGCAGGAGGCTTTTCTAAAATATGGAATAACAGCCAAATTTTGCGAGGATATTTCTAATTTACCTAAAAATCTGGAAGAGGGAAAAAACTGGGAGTATAGAATTTTTCCTTTTCCCAAAAAAAAGAACTGGTGGGAAAGAGCACACGCACCAAGCGAACTCGGCGGGCCTACCTCGGAAATGTTTTACGATTTGGGTTCGGTTAGAGTAGAGCAGGGTAAATACAATATAAATGATGATTCGGGGAGATTTATTGAGATTGGAAACAATGTTTTTATGCAAAATGTTTTAGATACTAATTTAAAATGGCAGATGCTCCCTCAAAAAAATATCGATTTTGGAGGTGGATTCGAAAGGGTAGTAATGATTGTTCAAGGCAAAGATGATATCTTCGAAACCGATCTTTACATGCCGATAATCCAAAAAGTAGGGCAGTTATCTGGAAAAACATATAAAACAAAGGGGGAGGAAAACGAATTTACAAGTGCATTCAGAATTATTGCCGACCATGCAAGGGCCTCCACCTTTATTTTGGCCGATGGTGTTATGCCATCCAATAAAGATCAGGGATATATTTTGCGCAGGTTTATTAGAAGGTTAATAAGATTCGGAATAAAGCTCGAGATTAATAACAATTTTTCTAAGATTATTGCCGAAACTGTAATAGAAAGAATGCAAAATGCCTATCCCCACCTTTTGGAACAAAAAGCAACAGTTTTAGAAGCCATAGATAAAGAAGAAAACGCGTTTAGATTAACCCTTGTAAAAGGTCTAAAATTTCTAAGGGCTGTTGTAGAGACACAAAATGACAAAAAACAAATACCGCAAAATGTAGAGACGCAAAATTTTGCGTCTCCACATCAACAGATTGCGTCTCCTCAACAAATTCCCTCTCTACAACAGATAGAATCGGCAATTTCCGGAGCAACAGCATACAATATCTACGAAACATACGGTTTCCCCCTCGAAATGATAATTGAGGAATTAAAAATAACCGACGAAAATCAAATAAAAAAAATCGAAGCAGAATTTAAAGCTGAGGAACAAAAACATCGCGAGGCATCCCGCGCGGGGAGTGAACAAAAATTTAAAGGTGGTTTGGCAGATAATTCTATCGAAACAACAAAGTTGCACACCGCACATCATTTGCTTTTAGCAGCTCTCCAAAAAATTGTCGATTCCAATATTAAACAAAGAGGAAGCAATATTACCGCCGAGCGGTTAAGAATTGATTTTAATTTAGATAGAAAATTAACGGAGGACGAAATAAAAAAAGTAGAAGAGCTTGTTAATCAAAAAATAGTTGAGGGGCTAAATGTAGAAAGGCTGGAAATGCCAAAAGCAGAAGCCGAAAAATTGGGAGCGCAAATGGAATTTGGGCAAAAATATGGAGAGATTGTAACAATATATCGCATTGGCGACGAAAAGGATCCATTTTCGATGGAATTTTGCGGTGGTCCGCATGTTGGGAACACTAGTGAACTTGCAAACGGAGGAAAAAGGTTTAAAATATTTAAGGAGGAGAGTAGCGGAGGAGGGATTAGAAGAATTAAAGCCGGGTTAATTTAAAAACATTATTAAATTAATATGTCAACTAACTGTTCAGCATTAGAAAATGTGCTTCGACAAATAACTGATAGTTCTACGATTTCAAATCAAGTGATAACTTTCAGAAATTTAGAGGAAATAAATAAATGTATATCTAAAAATTCTACAGATCGGTTTGCAATAGTTTTAACAAGAGGTATTAATCCAAATGATTGGTTTTTAACAATCAGAGATACTGTAACTGAAATAAAATACACTTTATCCATAAATTTTGAACAATAATTTATGAGTGAAAGTGAAAAGCTCCAAACGGTTGAAATTGTTGTTAATCGAAGTTTAACTTTAGGGAATGTTCAGTATAATGTGACGGGTCTGTCCGGCACACAGGGAGGATTATCCCAAATCTTTGAGTTAGAAAGTACTACTGAACCAAAAAAAACTTTCTTCTTAAAAATTGATAAATATCCTATAAGATCTGAGGTAATAAATACTTCAATTTTAACTATGCAAGAATTTGAAGCCTTAGCCCTTCAGTTAATTTCATCAGTAAGAAAAACTGAATTAAATGTTGAGATTGTCCCAATAAACCTTTTATGGCATGGAGATGTAGTTTTTCAAAATGCTACTTACCATGCAATATTAACAGAAAAATTACCAGATGGATTTTGGGCAATCCACACACATATGCGAGAAAATTCACCTTTAACCGATCCTTCAATGGCTTTAAATTTTCTTTCTTGCTTAGTTCAATTTACCGAAGAAATCATTCAAAAAGGATTTGCAACAAGAGATTTCAAGTTTGATAATGTTAGATTAAGATTAAAAAATGGTTTTTTGGAGTGTGTAATTTTAGATGCCAATATTGGAACAATTCAATTTAATAATAATTTATACACATGTTTTGGAGCAGAAAATGTTGCAGGTACTTTTCCAACAAGATTTCCGATTATGATGGATAATTTGTTAAAAAGGCTTCGCATATCTTTTGAACTGGAAGCGGACTCCATGAGATGGGGAGCACTTATCTTAGCATTTTTAATTATTTTTAAAAAATATCCATTTAATATAGGAAATAATGAAATTACAATGGAAGAATTTTTTAGCAGAAGAATATCACCTCGAGAACTAGAAGATAAATTTGAGAAAATAAGTGATGCTATATTAAGTGGCAATGCAACTTTTGCAGAAGTACCGCTACCTCACGGAAATGAATTCAACGAACTCTATAAAGCAATTTGTGAAAAACTTTTAGATTTGTTAAAGAAATATAATATAAGTATAGAATAACATGACATAACTCTCTGATAATAAATATTCTGCTGGCTTAGTGGAGAGTTTAATTAAACAGAGCAAACTTTCCTTGCAAACCAATATGCAATAAAATTAACCCTAATGCAGTATTTAAATATAAATGATAGACTGTAAATGAAAATCTTAAATTAAAATCTATGCCTCAAAGACCTGAACTAAAGAGATATGCTGTAATAAAAGAATGCTTAGAAATGCTTAACCAAAGTCACAATAAAGATGAGGCGCTATCCAGATTTAAACAATTACTAAGTTTGATAGAAAAAAATCCCGAACAAAGTTTTGAGCTTATCTCTTTTGTAACAAATGAATGGCCTAAAATAAAAGAGACTTCACCATCAACAAAAGTTGAACTAAAGTTTGCCTTTAATATGGCAAACAAACAAGTTATTCTTTTAGAATTTGATAATACAATAATATCCCATGAATCCTAGAGAGCTCCCGAATACACCGAAATTTATTATTTCTAAGGTTGAGTTTACGGATGCTGGATCTTCAGCATGGTTTTATATTTTAAAAGAAAGCGCCGGTGGCGTGGAGTTGGTTTTAAAAGTGCCTCGAAAATTCAAATTCCAAACAGAAAGTGAATACTCTGTAAAAGCGCAGGTCGAAATGTTAGCATTAAAACTGTTACAAAATATTTCTGTAGTCGAAGGCGAGAAAGTTAGTGTTAGAACAATTAATGTTATTGGTATAGTAACCTTTGATCCTACTCTTAAAGATAAAGCAACATTTATTCCAGATGTTAGAGCAGAAACCGGGACAGATATTCCGGAAGAGATTGGTATAGCCCTAGAATATCTAAAAGAATACACCGCTCTCGATAGATTCCAGTTTAACAGCAAAGAAGAAAAAAACTTAGTGCTAATGGCAATAGAGAAATATGTGCTTGAGATGATAAAAAAAGGCGTTGCCACACGCGACTTAAAAGGAAGCAATTTTCAGATCAAAAGAAGTGGTTCACAATTTGAGGTAGTATTTATTGATCCAGGACTTTGTCAGATAAAATTTAAAAATAAAGCAGGCCAAGAGGAAAGCGTAGGAACAAGTACAGATAGAGATGTTGGATCTTACATTACTGCTTTCCCGCCGAATTTTGAAGGTAAAAAGTTAACAGATCCTTTTAAGCAAGAATCTATTTCCATGAGATGGTGTCTGGCACTGCTAAAATTTTGGATCTATTTTGGATTTTATCCGTTTTGTTTAAATAGCAAAAACAAAGCTCTTAATTTAGAAGGGTTTACTGATCTTGGTTACAGTTTGCCTGGATTTATAGAGAGTATTTCAGCAAAGTATCACACATTTGTACGTCTAGAGGACATGTTGCAAAATTACGATAACGAAGATAAAGCGGTTTACGATAGTTTATTAGGAGAGTTGGAGAACTTACTTCGATCTGCTTAATTTAATACCTCGTTGTTAACGCTAAATCAATTACAGGTATAGCTCCAATCTCTCTAAGATATAAATATCTTTGTTCACAACATACATCTTCAATCCCACCGCCAATTATTACAATCTTCCCTCTATAAAATTCTTTACTACCTGTATGTAAATCATCTATAATTTCTTCAACACTAACTCTCGGATCACTTCTTAAAACTCTTAACCTGTTAATAATTACTTTTTCCCTTTCGTTTAGAGCTATCTTGCTTCCTTGGCCATCTTTATTTATTTCTGGCAAACCATCAATATATTCAAGTGGCTCGTGAACCCAATCAATTAGTACTTTTTCCTGTTTATCCAAAATATTTTGGTATCTTTTTATTGGAGATTCAGACTCCTGCCAGCTTGAATCTGTTAAATATTTAGGAAATTTCGGAGCCATCTCAGCTTTTTTCTTTAGATGGTCGAAAGTATTATTCGACATAAAAAAGTAATCAATTAAGTTAATGCCTTGCAGACTCTTTGCTTTTTTCAATCTCCCACTCCGCAGGGGTTGCAGATGTATAAATTACCTGGTTTAATCTTTGCTCAAATTCCTCAAATTTTAATGGTCTGTTATCCATTGCCGATTTCATTCTAAAGCCGTAATCTACTAAATTTTGTTTTCGGGCAAAATCACCATTATACATTCCTCTAACCTGAGGAACAGAGATATGAGATTCGTCTATAAACATTAAATAATCGTCCGAAAAATAATCTAAAAGAGTAGAGGGCGGGGTTCCCGGATTGCGATGGTCCAAATAACGGGAATAGTTTTCAATTCCCTTACAGTAACCTGTTTCTGTAAGCATCTCCAAATCGTAATTAACTCTCTGATTTAACCTCGCTGCTTCGAACATTTTACCTCTGGACTCAAACTCTTTTTTTTCTATTTCAAGATCGTCTCTAATTACCCCAATTGTGCCTGTAATATTTTCGGTTGTACTAACATATTGTTTTGCGGGAAAAATTGTATATTCATCTACTTTGCCGATAAGTTCACCACTTATCGGATTTATTAATTTTATGGTTTCGATGTTATCGCCAAAAAATTCTATCCTTACGCCAATATCTTCGGATGTGGGTAAATTGACATCCACAAGTTCTCCTCTAACCCTAAACGTACCAATTAAAAAATCGTTTGATGTTCTTTCGTACTGCATATCTCTTAACCGTGCCAAAAGCTTATCTCTTTTAAATTCAATTCCCGTTTTTAATTTAATGCTTAGTTCGGTATACGAATCAGGGTTTCCCAGTCCATAAATACAGCTTACAGTAGATACAATAATTACATCTCTTCTGGAAAGTAAAGCCATTGTTGCCGAATTTCTATATCTTTCAATAACTTCGTTTATATCCGAATCTTTTTCTATATACAAATCGCGTTGCGGTACATATGCTTCGGGCTGATAATAATCGTAATAACTTACAAAATATTCCACCGAATTTGTTGGAAAAAACTCTTTAAACTCGGCAAAAAGTTGTGCCGCCAATGTTTTATTGTGAGCCAGTACAAGGGTAGGTCGATTATAGTTAACAATCACATTGGCCATTGTAAATGTCTTTCCGGTGCCGGTTGCACCAATAAGTGTTTGATGCTTTAAACCGTTTTGCAACCCAAGGGTTAACAAGTCAATTGCCTGAGGCTGATCTCCGCCTGGAGCAAATTTTGAGTTTAGCTGAAAATTCATAAACTAATTATATCAGGAAAAAAGTATTGGTTGTTCTATAATTATTGGCGCTTTAAACCTTTTTGGGGACAAATATTTTTTAGCGGACAACTGCTACACAAAGGATTTTTTGCTTTGCATGTTTTACGACCATGAAAAATAAATCTTAAAGAAAGGTCCGCCCATTCGTTTTTAGGAAACTGTTTGTTTAAGTCTTTTTCTACTTTATACGGATCGGTTTCTTTTGTTAAACCGAGTCTAAAAGATACCCGCTTTACGTGTGTATCCACTACAATGCCCTCGGGTTCGATATTTTGGGTTTTAAAAAACCACTCTGAGATAATTACATTAGCAACTTTTCTACCTACACCGGGCAGTTCAATTAAATTATTTAAGTTTGAAGGCACAACTCCGTTAAATTTTTGCAAAAGAATTTGAGCCATTTTTTTAAGATTTTTAGCCTTTGTTTTATAGTAATTGACAATTTTTATCTCATTTTCCAGTTGGTCCAGGTTTGCATTTGCCAGTAATTTGGGATTAGGATACTTTTTAAAAATTGCCGGAGTAACCTTATTGGTTGTACTGTCTAAAGTTTGAGGCGAAAGAACTGTCGCAACCAAAAGTTGAAAAGCCGAGTTATGTTTAAGGGGTGTTTTAACCTCGGGAAATTCACTTTTTAGAATTTTAAGAACTTGATTTTGATAATCTTTTTTGCTCAAAACTATTGTTTAAAAATCTTTTACATTATATCCTACTTCGATTATAATTATCACGTTAAAGCCAACCTTTTTCCGTTACAGCTTTAGATGAATCAAAAACAGGCAGCTGACTTTTGGTTTTTTAACAATTTATACTGAAATGATTTTTGCTAGGGTAGCTCAGCTGGTAGAGCACACGACTGAAAATCGTGGTGTCGCCGGTTCAAGTCCGGCCCCTGGCACCAATTAATTTCTTACCTTAAAGCTTTACATCTAAATTATTTATTGTATTTTCTACACCTTTGATTTTTACAGACTTAGAAGCAATTAACTGTGCCTTTTGTATAGATCTGGATATATTGGAGGTATTTAAGTATTCAGAAACAAATACTGCTCTAAAGATATCTCCAGCGCCAGTTGAATCAACAGTCGTTTGTTTACTTGCAGCATAATAATCTACTTCTAATTTCTCTTTCTCTAAAACAACACATCCGTCTTCATCTAAAGTAATTATAATATTACCAATAAAATTTTCTCTTATTTGAATACAAGCAGATTTAGCATCTTCAACAGATTGAATTTCTATACCTAATAATAATTCTGCCTCCTGCCTATTAGGCGCGATAAACGTAGTATTATTTAGCTTTTTGAGATCAATTTCCTTTTGTTGGTTGGGAACATCAATAAAAATAGGAACTTTAAAATTATTACATTTATCAACAAGTTTATATAAAAGAGGTAAAGTTAGATTTGTAGCACTGTAAACCATATCAAAGCCACTTAAGTACTTAGATATATGATCTATATCTTCTTCATTAACTAACTTATTGGCACCGAATTGAATAGTAATTGAACTCTTACCATTATTATTTGTAATTACAACTAGTTGTCCTGTAGATGAATTCTTTACGTTATATATAAAGTCTGGGTTTAAATTATACTTATCCTTAATCGTTTCTAATGCGATTGAGCCATTTTGATCTGAACCTATCTTTCCGAATAAAAAAACATCATTCCCTAATTTTGCTAATACTCTTGAGGCATTTAGTGTTTTACTTCCAATAGTATTTGTAACTTGAAGTGCAATGGCGACTTGATTCTCCAAGGGAATGCTATCTACAAAATATTGAGTTTCTGCATAAATATCTGCTATCACTAGAATTTTTGACATAATTAGAGTATTAACTAATATAGATTATAGCAATAAGGATTCATTTATTGGTGCCTAGTCTTCTTATATCTTTATCAACATCAACTAGCAAGAAACTCAAATAAATTCCGCAGTAGAGTAGTTCGTGGTAAAAGAACACCACTCACCGTAAAATTTTAAGTGAAAAGTTTGCCTGCCTACCGCAGAAAAAGTATTAAGTTTAAAAAATATTTGATTTTATAAATTTCTTGCAAATTTTGTATTGCAATGTATTGGTTTAATTGAATAATAAATCATATACCTCTCCAATTACTTATTTTTATTATTATGTTTGATTTTAAAAGATTCGATGTATACCAAAAAGCAAAAATACAACACCGAGATATTCTATTAATCAACCTTGCCCCACCATTCCCATCTAAAATTTTATATTTATAGCAAACATCCAATAATAATTAATGATAAAATTTTAGAGTGAAGTAAATAAATAATAAATGGATAAAATAAACCCGCTAAAAAAAAGATCAATGTTTTTGGATATCGCCAAAATAATAACAGTTTTGCTGATGGTAACCACTCATTTTATTATCTTTTTTAATCTACCCGATAACGAAAAATCAATAGGTAGGATTTTAGGCGATTTAGGTGGTATAGCTTGCTTTACCACATTTTTATATCTTTTTGGTCTTGGGTCGGCCTTCAGCTTGTCAAAAAATTTAAGCTATAAGCAGTATATTAAGAAGTTTTTAAAAGTATTGGAAATTTTAATCCAATACTTTTTAATATCCATATTATATCTTTTTTTATTTGTTAATCAAAAAAACAACCCATTAACCGGTATCTTTTCTCAGATAACTGAAGTACTCACTCTTCAAAAAATCACAGAATTTTCTGAATATTTAATAGCGTTTGTCTTAATAATCACTATCTTTATTATTTTTAGAAAATTTTTTAAGTTATTATCTAACAACTTATTAGCAACACTTTTTGTAGGAATTTTATTCTACTTTATCGGGAGCTATTTTTCGGCTATGCCGGTTAGCTCTCCTGTTTTAAACACAATAAAGGTATTACTTTTTGGTAGTTCTAATGAAACAAGCCACTCATTCCCATTATTTCAATACTTAATTTTTTTACTGCTTGGACTTTATTTAGGAAAAAAAATAATTTTATCTAGAAAAAAAATTCTTTTAAACTTTTTTGTGCTAGCAATCACAATAACCATTTTTGCAGTAGTTAGCATTGCAGGTAAACAGGAAGTAAACAACTTAAGCATTATTAGATTTCCGCCATCAGTTTTATTTTTAGTGCTAAGTTTTATTTTTTCAAACCTAATTGTATTATCTTCCTTACTTATTGAAAGAGCTTTTTTCAACAACATTTCCGGCATGTTTACAAAAAAAACTTCCAAAATAATTAATCACCTTGGGAATAACACACTTTATTATGTATTCTGGCACCTTTTATTGTTATATATTTTAACTTTTCTTAAAAATCAATATAATTTCGATCTTTTTTCCGGCACTTTAATCAATTTCGGGTTATTATTTGTCGCAGTTATCTTATTAACTTTTATTATTCCGGTTTTTCTTTCTTTCTTTCTAAGAATTACATTATTTAAAACTAAAATTACAACTACCATAACCTTAAACTCTTTGGTGGTAATTTTAATAATAATCTGCTTAAGTGCTTTTATTTATCTTAATATTAATTCTCTTAAAACTATACCTGCCGGCAATGCTCAATTTAATAGACTTGTCGATTTAAAATCAAGTTCCGCTTCTACAGAACTTTCAATTAATCGCAAATGGGTTTTAAAAAATCCCGAAAACACAAAATTACTTGACAATGCAATTTTCACAGTTTCGGGAGATGATGCTCTAATTCAATCAATAGATAATTATCTGATGATAATTAAAGATTTAGATAATCGGATAAAGATTAATAAAGAGATAACATTAGACCAAAATAACAGCTTTGATATAAGTGAAATTCTTTTAAACATGGAACCTGGAAAATATTTTACAAATGTTTTATCGCTTTCTGTAGACGATGTACAATTATATCAGAGTTCTTCAGTATCATTTGAATTATCTTATCCGCTTTATGTTACTTGGACGCAAGACTGGGAGGGTTGGGATGTTGCCGAATATAATCTCAACGAAATGATTAATATTTCAAACAAATATCAATTACCCATAGTTCATCTTTTTAATCCCAGAATTTATGTGGAAAACCAATATTCGGTAAGTCAATTTGGAAAAACCTCTCCCGAAAGAGCAGAGTATTTAACATATTGGGTAAAAAAAAGAATAAGCCTTGGTGACGAGTTGGGACTTCATCTTCATATGTTTGAGGATATGATTAAAGAAATCGGTTTAGAGCCAAGAGTAAATCCTATCGCCGGTGCTTATAGTGACACAAAAACCAGTTCGTATACCAAAGAGGAACTGGACCAAATATTGTTATGGTCTATAAAAGAATTTGAGGAGCATGGTTTGCCTAAACCAACAAGTTATAGAACCGGTGCATGGTTTTCGGGTCCAAATGTGCTACAGGCGGTAAACGATGCAGGTATATTAATAGATACAACAGGAAGAACAGGGGGGCACATTAACCCAGGAAATCCCGGAAGTGAACTGTTACCTTGGAATCTACAACCAACAACACGACCTTATAGACCTTCAATTTGGGACATCAATTCATGGCAGGGTGATAGATTAAGTCAATTGTGGGAATTTCCGAATAACGGAGCTGATTCTTATTGGTTTACAGCCAACGATTTGATTTCACGGTTTCAGGCAAATTTTAATGGGAGTTCATTATCAAAACCACAAGTTTTAACATATTTATCTCACCCTCACTGGCTAAAAAGCGTTGACTCTCCAAAATTGGAAGAGTTGTTTTCTTTCATTTCGAATTATATGTATCGCAACGATAGCGGTCCGGTGATATTTTCTACGTTAATTAATGCATATAATAATTGGGATAAATCACAAATTAATGGTGACTAGTAAAAAATTATGTATTCAGAAATATTAAAAAAATTTGATTTTGATTATTTATTTATCTTCTTCATTTTTATCAACTTAATATACTTTCTCCTCGCTGCCCTTTTTATTTACAAATTGGTAAGAAAAAAATTAAAACTAAAGAGATTCTATCTGATATTTTTAGTACCTTATCTATTATTTCATATCATATTTTTATCAAGTTACTTTACACTTTCTCCCAGTTTGTTTTATACCTCGCCTTCTTTCGATTCTGTTATAACAAATTATACCGATCCGATTGAATTAAAATTTACTCACCCAGTTTATAAGTCGGAACTAATCTCACTAATCAATCCTGAAATTGAAGGCGAGTGGGTTTGGGACGATTATATTGGGTTACAAGATATAACAAGAAGCGGACGACTTATTTTAAAAGAGTCAATCTTTCCGGACACTAGTGTAATAATTTTTATAAAAGGTGTACACAGAGTATTTATGCAATCTGAAAATCATGAAGTTTCTTTAAGAATAATATCGGCTTCTTCACCTTCGTTAGTTAAAACGATACCGCTTCACTCAAGCGTAGATAACAGCATAGATGGAGTAATTGATTTTATCTTTAATAAAAACTATAACAAACTTGTAGAATTTAACATTACCACAAATCCGGTCTTTGAATTTGAAGTTAAAAATGAAGATACTAAAATGTCTATCGTACCAAAAATAAATTTAGTCCAAAACACCAACTACAAGGTTACTATTGAAAAAATACCTGTTAAATATTCGTTAATTACCGATAATGTACTGGCAAAACAACCGAGTACCGAAACTGTTACCTTGGAATTTGCAACAGGTGCTACATCCAATATAAAAGCATTTAGTCCGCTTGGGAATGGAGTACTGTCTAATTCAGAGATTTCTATTAATTTCGAAAAAACATTTCTAAAAGAATCTGTTGAATCTTCAATCCAAATTGTGCCAACTATTCAAAAGGAATTTGTGTGGGTGGACGAAAAAAATTTAATAATAAAAGCTGAAAAAGGCTTTGATAAAGAAACAATTTACACCCTTAGTTTTAAAGCACCAATTAAAACTTTAGCGGAAGAAGAGATTGCAATTTCTACAAAGTTTTCTTTCGAGACTATTGGAAAAGTTAAAGTTATTGGTATTAGTCCTTCTAACCAATCATCAGGGGTCAGTGAATATTCAGCTCTTACTTTGTTTTTTGATCAAGAGGTAGATAAAGAATCTGCCCAAAATAATTTGGTTATCTCTCCACAGGTAACCGGTTCAATCGACTGGACTGATAATAAAACAATGAATTGGAGACCTTCGGAGCCTCTTAAGTTTTCAACAAACTACTCTATATTATTAAACGCAGGAGTAAAATCTGTTTATGGACTAACAAGCGATAAAGAGTTTTCATTTTCTTTTACAACCCGTGCAGAAGAAATCCAAATACCCAATGTGCCATTTTATTATCAACCATACGGTTCATTTTCTTGTAATATTTACGCTGCCAAAATGGCGCTTGGTTGGAAAGGATATTATTTAAGTGCCTACAGTATAATTTCTGAAATTGGCTATAATCCTACTATAGTCTCCGATCAATGGACTGGCAATCCATATAATGAGTTTGTTGGGAATTCCGATGGAAGCTGGGGATACGGGGCTTATGCGCCCGCACTTCAAGAAGTTTTTAATAATCGGGGGATTTACACCGAAATTAAACAAGGATGGTCTGTTGCCGGTATTGCAGAGCAAGTTGCTGCGGGAAGACCGGTAATTATCTGGAGATATAATGGGGTAAGTAGCGACTACAGTTATAGCTGGTATTCTTCTGATGGAACTTACATACCCGCCATTAGCGGACAACACGGTGGGGTAATAATAGGATTTCGAGGTAGTATTAACAACCCAACGTCATTATTACTATACGACCCTTGGTTTGGTCCATTTTGGATAAATTCTCAATCATTCGACTATTATTGGAGTAGATTAGGTAGAACTGGTCTAGTTATCTTTTAAAAAAGAGTTTCTTATTTTTCTTATTTTGTTTCGACCGATAACAATAATTAACACCCCATATAAAATAATTGAGAAAAAAATCAATAAAACTAGTTTTGTTTTATCAAGATAGTTTCCGTCGTAAAGTACAAATGTTGTGTTATTAAAATCGCCTCGAAAATTATTTTGAATTTTAAGCAAAATATCTTCGGAAAATAAGTTTAGCTCCGAATCTGTTTGTAGTAACGGAATTGAAACCGGTGAATTCAAATTATTTAGGATACTATCTTTTTGCGATACTCTTTCGAGTGGAATTATTCTGCCAGTAAAATTTGTTTGAGTTAAATCGATAGGGTTATTTTTATTGACCAAAATTTTGTTATTAAACTCATTTAAAGCAAAGAAACTTGCGTTGTTCGATTCTAAAATAAATCTTTTATCTATCGTTCCATTTATTTCGATTACCATTCCATCATAAAATTTATCCTTCAAATTTAACAGACTATCGTAATCCATTCTTATAATATTACTGGTAACTGCATTTAAATTTGTATATACAATGAAAATTCCTGTAAATATTGTATACCCAATAAGCAAAATTACCGCCACTAAATCGATAAATAGTTTTTTCTTTTCAGTTCTCATAAAATGATTGTACTATAAATTTCACCTGCGCTGAATACGCTTTGGCTTCTTAAAAGTTAACCGAAATTTTTAAAGTTATTTTCTCTTTTTCTCTAGCATTTTTTCTACTTTTATTGATAGCTCATCAATCTTGGAGTTAAAAACCGATTCTAAATCTATTCCAAGTTCATCCGCAATAATTATAATTGCCCAAAGGCAATCACTTAACTCATGCTTAATATCCTCTTCCAAATTTCCTTTTGTATAGGGTCTTAGATTCGCTTTGGCTTGCAACATTTTCATTAAATCGCCTAAGTCCCCCAGCAAACCGTCTGCAAAATCTTTTGCTGTCCAAGTATACTCACCGTCTAAAATATGTAACTCTTTGTATTGGTCTCGAACTTTTTTTGCTTTCTCAATCAAATTTTGCATGGTGCGTTTATTATAATATAAAATTTTAACCTAACCTACAAATTCTCCTTAACCCTAAATTCTACCATCCTTTTTATAAGATCAAACGGTATAGGTTCGGAAAGTGGAAATTGAACCGAACCCTTTCCCTGTTTATATCCCGAAAGCTCTTTAGAAAATTGACGGTGCCCCGAAGGGGTAGCATAAAATCCAATATGTTTTGGATAAGCGCCAAAATATACTAGTGGTTTTTTATTTAATTTATATCCCGGCATTCCATAGAAGATTCCCTCTTCCAAATTACTTGAAGATTCTTTTATTATTTTTCTAATTTTTGCTAACACTAATGCCACATTTTGTGGAAATGAAGAAATATATTCATCTACATTATTTATATTTTCCATAGTATATAATAATAACATCTTTAAAACTTTAACATAAAAAGCCGATAAACAGAATTGAGATGTATATTCTTTATATATTAAAATGTAATGACGATACCTTATACACTGAAATAACTATAAATTTAGAAGAAAGGTTAAAAAAACATGGCTCTTTAAAAGGAGCTAAATATTTAAGAGGTAGGTTGCCTTTTAATTTAGAAATTTACTATAACTTATTTATATAGGGGGAAAAGTTATATCCAACACTGTATCTTTTTAACCTACAGCATTGTTTTGCCCAATAGACCGAAACCAGTATCTATTTGATTGAGAATCTAGTTCGAAACGGAAAAAAATCCCTGATACTACATCAACCAGCATTATGGCAGTAATATTTTGATTTTCGTCTTCTTCATAATCAATTGTGATACGGTTTATGTTAAATATATTATTTTCATTAAATCTGTCTCGAGCATATTGGGCACTTGGTATGCCTTCCTTACACCAATTTATTATATACTGGACAGATAATAAGTTATTTATTCCTTCAGCAAATTCCCATATTCTTACTACTCCTATTTCATTACCAATTCTTATATCTCTAGGTTGATCGTGTATATTATTTTTTCTAAAAGTAATTTTATAATTGTCAGAAAAAATCTGTAAAGTTATCTCATTATTTTCTCCCCGACTTACAATTGGTTGAGTTCCTGTTTGATTTTGTCCTAAATCTACAATTGTTACAGTGAATTTACCAATTTCTAGAAATTCTCTTAATTCTTTTTCGTCAGTGAAACTATATAATATTGAAACAACTAAAGGAAAATTGTTTTCCAAAAAACCATCGGAAAATTTGTTTAATCGTTCCATTTTTATTCGTTCAAATGCCTGTCTTGGTATTATCTCTTCTAAGTCAATCGTTACAGGAAAATTACCCAGTCCATCTGGAACCTGCATTCTTGTGAAAAAGTCCATTACTTTCTCATCCTGATTAACATATAAACTGTGCGGAATAAAATAAACAAACACTCCATCAAGTTCTATATAAGGAAAATGTTGAGAAGAATTTTCTATCCTAGTCAAACAAAAAAAGAAGTTACTTTTTCTCTCTACAACATTTTCACTTAGAAACTTCATAAGCAAATTTATATTCGGATCTTCTTCATCATAACTAGAAAGAGTCCACTTAAACACTTCTTTAACATTCTCAATAAATATTGCTGTATCTTCAATTATTCCCGCCAATTTTTCATTGAAATTATTTTTTTCAGGGCTATCAAGTACTATGTAAGAAGATAGTTCTTTGGGGCTATTCTTGTTTCCCTCAAGGCAGATAATTAATATTTCACCGGGTTGTATTGTTACAGGTTTTGTGCTATCTACTAACAAAATTGTTTTTGTGACAGGATTATATCTATATACTTTTAAGGCAATTCTTTCCGAGTTTCTTAATTGAATGCTAATTGGCTGATTTAAGTCTTTGTTTCCTACTGTTACTGTCGAAAATCCTCCACCGCCTAAAACACTGCTGTTATTTGTATTAACTATTTCTATAGGAAATCTAGAATTCGATTCAAGCGAAATATCAGGAGAACTCTCTATCAATTTATGTATAAAAGCTGCATACCAGCTTCCATCATTTTCTACCACTCCCTCTTTTATCCATTGGAAATCGCTCAGTTTAAATTCATCTTTCAGAAAAAGATTAAAGGCATGCCATATCGACCCTTTCGCTCTTTCCTTATAATGCTGGGCGTTCTCGCTAAATTTTACAAACAAATCCAAATATCTATTTATCACTTCAAAATCAAAGTCATTTCCTTTTTTTAGTTCTTCTAAAATATGCTGTCCCAAAATGGTACCTAATCCATACACAGGCATACCACTAAACATTTTATATTGAGATTGCGACTGTGAAGTGTAAGTAACACTGTGTCTCAATATTTGTTGAAGATTGGAAGATTCATATTTACTAACCGAGTTAGTGAAAAAGTATTGCACAAATATATCCAAGATTTGTTCATAATATTCTTTAAAATCTTCAGTTGGATCATATCCGAATGCAGCAACTAAGTTATGTAAACCGTATGCATTTTGTAGTAAGTGAGACAGTTCTTCAAACAAAGAGAGCATATGGGGTAATTCCGGGTTGCCAGAAAATAAACTTTCGTCTGTTTGATGTTTCAATTTTACATATCTTGCCGTCGAGTTTTCGCCTTTAATATTAGAAACTACACAGCCTGCCCCCAAAAAGGAACTAGCCGAGTTAAACTCTGCATTTGGGTCTAAAGATGTAATAGTTATCGGGATCCCCGCTGCTTTGTAAGCAGTTACAAAATTTTTATATATTTGTGTATTTTTAAAGATTTCTAAAATCTTTTTCAAGTTGGTTTTAAAATTATTCAATTGTTCGGAGGTTTTCTCCGGCCCAATATATACAAACCACATATCCTCCATATTAAATTCTTTTACTTCAATTTGTTGCACTTGTTCAACAGCGACTGTAAAGTTACAATCTCCAATTTGAATATTTCCGGTTTCCTTATCAATTTTTACTTCCTTTTTATCTTGATTAGGAGGTCCTTGTTCTGGTTTTCTCCCAATACTTTGAGCAATTACTTTAGCTAAATTTTTCCAGTCTAACTCTCCCGAAATAAGTTGGTTTGTCCATACTTCTATTTCGGCTTTAAGTGTTTCTGCCATTTCGGCAACCAAAGGATTAACCTGATCATAAAGAACCATGGAATTTTGCGTAGTTCTTTTTTCAACTGGAATTGAAACATTGGATGGTGAACCTCCCATGTTTAAAGGTAGTGTTACAGCTAATGCTGCTTGCAAAACTTTCCTAAAATTTAATTTACGATTTTCTGGCCCTAACCCCTCGGCATTCAAATTTACAGGCCTCCCTAGATTATTTGTTGATACATTATTTCCATCTTCTGTTAAGGTTGCAGTTGTAGGTGATACCCGACTTTGTAAATCAAGCAAATCATCTACTACTATCCTTAGGATTCTTTTGACATACAATTCGACAATAACCCTATTTTTTTTAAATTCATCAATAGGTATATTAAGCTGACTAAAATTACTACCGAGCCTTTTATTTAACCAATCTAAATCTAAAATAGGGACAACGATGTTCGCTTGGACATTAGACAAAATGGCATCTAATATTTTATTTAAAAGTAAATTCCGCATATTATTGCGCCATAATTCTACCCTGTAATCAAAATTATTATCATTCGGTCTTAGATCTGGGTTATTCAAGTTGTCTTCGATGGGTTGGGCGATTTGTTCAGATGTCATAAATATTTATAAATTACTACTTTTCATTATACCAGTTAAAAAAAGTATGCCCCCTCGTATAGCAATATTTTAAATAATAATGTAAAATCTTGGGTGATTCGCTTGAGGATTTATAACTTCAAAGTTTTTGCAAAACATGACCTACTAGTCATGTAGTTAAGGAAGTAATAATGCTTTGTTAAGTTCATTATAAACCTCAAAGCAATCAATATTTGCAAAACATGACCTACTAGTCATGTTTTGGGGCAGTTAGCTCAACTGGTTAGAGCTTTCCGTTTACACCGGAAGGGTTGGGGGTTCGAGCCCCTCACTGCCCATATTTTCGAACCTTACTACTGTTTTCTTCTTGGTAAATCTAAATGTACACTCCACTTTACTAAATGATATCGAAAAGAGTTATACTGTTTGTAATTTATATTAGCAATAATTTATGGCAACATATAAAATTACTGGGGGAACGCCTCTGAAAGGCGAAATTGAACCAGTTTCAAATAAGAATTCTATCTTAAAACTTATTCCCGCTGCTCTTTTAACTGACGAAACCGTGGTTATTCATAATGTTCCAAAGTCTTCGGATGTAAGATTAATGTTAAAAATTATTAAAGAGCTTGGAGCGAAAGTTTCGTATTTTAATGGCGGGAATTCAATAAGAATAAATGCCTCTACTGTAAACAATTACGAAATAGACTATGCAAGTGCGCAAAAAATAATGTCGTCGGTTATGTTTATGGGGCCGTTACTCCTTAAATTTGGAAAAGCTTTTATGCCTGTTCCCGGAGGATGTAAATTAGGCACAAGACCTTTAGATGTTTTTATGGAAAACATGGTCGAAATGGGTGCCAAGTGGACCAAAGATCAGGGATATTATCTCGAGGTTAAAAAGTTTAAAGCAAAAGATATTTGGAGCTGGTTTCCAAGCGTAACCGGTACCGAAAATCTTATTATGATCGCAGTAAAAACACCCGGTAAAACAACCATTTACAACGCAGCTTGTGAACCTCACACACAAGACTTATGCAATATGCTGGTTTCAATGGGAGCGAAGATAACCGGAATAGGATCAAACAGACTTGAAATTGAAGGGGTAGAGACCTTGCATGGAACCGAATGGTGCGTTATTCCCGATCACCTAGATATTGGAGGTTACATTGCAGCAGCAGTTCTTACCAATGGTTGCATTACAATTCGAAATGCAATACCTAATCATATGCAGTTAATGCTTCAAGTATTTAACAAATTCGGAGTAAATGTTGAAATAAACGGGAATGATATAACAGTGCCGGCAGATCAAAAACTTGTCTGTCAAAAAACCGTTAAAGGAGATATATTCGAAATATACACAATGCCTTGGCCTGGTTTACCGATAGATTTTAATCAAATTGTTTTAGTTACAGCTTTAAAATCAAGTGGAAGTATTATTTTGCACAATAGTTTTCAGGAGTATGGAAATTTTTGGATAGAAGAGTTAGTCAAATTGAGGGCAAAGCTAATTATGGCAGATCCTCATAGAATCATTACCTATGGGCCCTCCGAATTTAAGGGCGCAAAATTAAAAGCGCCAAACATAATTCAAGCCACATACGCACTTTTTTTAGCGGCACTATCAGCAAAAGGGGAAACCATTCTGGAAGATACAGATAATTCACTCCAAAGGCGTTTTCCCGATATTGTCGAAAAATTTAATTCGCTTGGAGCTAAAATAGAAGTCTTATAAAGATGAAAGATAAAATACTATTCACAATCAGTTGTGAAATAGAGCAAATTAAGTGTAATCTAAGAAAAAGATCTAATAGAGCAATAAGCTATAAAGTAGAATCACAAATTGATAATATTTGGAATTCTAGTTTAGAAGAGATAAGGAAAAAGGGTGGCATACTATATAATGGCAATACATTTAGAGTTGAAGAGATTGAAAATAAAAACAAAACGATCAAAATGTTTATTTATCCTTCAAAATACAAAATATTTTACGGCTTATATAAACAGATGAATAAAATTGCAATGCTTGGAAAAAAATATTCGCCCAATAACCTTGCGGTTGGGGCGCTGTTAAAAACAAAAGATCATAAATATGTTTTTTGTAAACAGAGCAAAGAAGCCTACAAAAACCCAAAAATCAGTATAATCGGAGGAGTAGTTGAAAAGACAAAAAGCATAAAGAATGTTTTAAAAGCTAATCTGCTAAAAGAAATTATGGAAGAAACAGGCATAACAGAAAATAAAATTGCTAGTATAAAGCCGCTATCGTTTATTCAATCAAAACACGGCAGTATAATTCTTTTTAATCTTGTAGAACTTAAGATAACCTCCCACGAAGTCTTGAAAATTTTTAAAACAAAACATGATAAAGAAGTATCCGAGTTAATTTTAGTTTTAAAAGAAAAAATTACAAATTTTGTAACAGAGATGGGCTATCTCAGCTTGATACGCAGGCTTATCAATCGCATTTAAAATTTTATCTTGTAAAAATTTATGGATAACGCTAAAGAAAAATTAATTAAATCTTTAAATCCAAGCAATTTAAAGCTAAATGAGCCTCTTTCCAAGCATTCTACTGTAAGAATAGGTGGCCCCGCCGAAATATGGTACGAACCCCAAACTACCGAAGAGTTTTGCAATGCTATAAAATCAGCACGTGAACTTGGAATTAGTATAACTATTCTAGGAAGAGGAAGTAATACACTTATTTCCGATAAAGGTATCGCAGGCCTTATTATTAGAAATGCTTCAAAAGAAATAAAAATTTTAGAAGGTGAGATTGAAAAAGAAGAGCCTTTAAAAGAAACCATCGACGAAATAGAAGCCAGGTGGCAATCAGATAATCAAAAAGGCACGTTTAAATATGAATTTAAAGATTTAGATTACGACGAAAACAATTTGCCAAGAATAGAAGTTAGTCTGGAGAGTGGAGTTGATATGCCTTTCGCAATAAACTATCTAATAGACAAAGGAATAACAGGACTTCAATGGTATTCCAGAATACCCGGCAATCTTGGTGGGTGGATTTACAATAATGTACACGGTGGCACCCATTTTATAAACGAAGTTGTCAAATCAGTAAAAGTTCTCGATAAGACAAGTAATATTCAAATACTCTCAGGTAGCGAATTAGCTTTTGAATACGATAAATCCCGCTTTCAAACATCGGGAGAAATTATTCTAGAAGCAAACCTTCTTCTTTATAAAGGAGATAAGGAAAAGGCTAAATACGTAGCAATGGAGTGGGCTAAAAGAAAGTCAATCCAACCTCCAAATTCCTTGGGTTCCATTTTTAAAAACATCGATAACCAAACCAAAGAACGGCTAGGATATCCAACAACAGCAACCGGCTACATCGTTGAGCATGTTTTGAAAATGAGTGGATTTAAAATTAACGATGCAGCTATTTCACCCAAGCACCATAATTTTATTGAGAATACTGGCAACGCTTCAGCAAAAGACTATCTAGAAGTAATAAAAACTATTATTGATCGCGCAAAAGATCAAATAGGAATTAATTTAAAGCCCGAAATCTTCTTTTTAGGGTTTACAAGCCAGGAATTAAGTTTTCTAAAGTAAACTTTCTTCCGACTTAATAGAGAAAGCATTTTGTAATACAGGCTCGATTTTTACAATATTCTTCCTAAGATAAGTTAACTCTAACAAACCTGTCTCAGGCGTGATGTTTAACGTTAAAGTAAAATAATTGAAAAGAAAACTGTTTTTGGCAAAAATTAGAGATTTTTAAAGGTTTGTTTTTATTTTTCAAATACCCAGTATCTCTTTACAAGAGAACTTAGATATATTTTAGGTATACATCGCTGGTTTATTTAAAATATACTAAAACTATATTCCAAGTATAGTTAAAGTGATTTTTATTCTAAATTTCTCTATTGGGAATAGAGTCGTTCCTTAATTTTTCTCTATTTTCACTGTAGTTCTATTTGCGGTGTACCTTGAAATATTTCAAAACAGACATTTTACGTAACAAATCCGAGAGAACTGCTAATACCGGTTGATTATTGCTATGTATCACAAGAAGTAAGTATTGTACAAAGCATAGGTACAAAAAGACTGTCCTTAAAGAAGTATATTAAAAAAGGCTAGCTGTAAAGGTAAATCGGCGCTCAAAAACTGTTCAAAGAATTATCTTTTCAAACATTTAAAGCGAGTTATTAGTTGTTCAATATTGTAAATCAAAGTTAGTCGCATTTTACTTAATTTGTTTTGATATTTTGCTTTATAAAAATGGCTTTGAATGATAACCTGTTAAATAAGTAACATAATTTTAAAATATGAACAAAATTAAGCTTCTTTCGGATAAAATTATTAACTTAATTGCAGCAGGGGAGGTGGTAGAGAGGCCCGCGTCTGCAGTGAAAGAGATTATAGAAAATTCTATAGACTCGGGGGCAACCGACATAAGAGTTTATCTCGAAAATAATGGTCTTTCGTTAATTGAGGTAAGAGATAATGGGAGTGGAATTAGTAGAGGGGACCTTCCAATGGTTCTAAAGCAGCATGCAACTTCGAAAATAGCTTCAGAAGCCGATCTTTTAAATATAACTAGCCTTGGGTTTAGGGGAGAGGCTCTTGCAAGTATTGCTGAGGTTTCAAGCAAGCTCGAAATAGATTCCAAAACAGAAATAGACCAGGCATCCTTACTTATTTATCAAAAGGACAAAGCTGTAATAAAAAACGGAGAAAGGCTAGAGACTGGTACAACAGTAAGGGTTTTTGATATTTTGAGCGCAGTTCCTGCTCGCAAAAAGTTTTTAAAAAGCAATATTACAGAGTTAAAAAAAATTTGCGATACCTTTATAAGTGTTGCGTTTATAAATACGGGCATACACATGGAGCTTTACAGCGACAATAAGCTTCTTTATAAACTAACCAAAACTAAAGAGATCCAAAACAGAATATTCGAAGTCTGGGGTAAAGATATAACTAAAGGACTTATTGAATCGTCGGTCTTAAAAAGCTCAATGGGCGATTTTAAAATGTTTGTAGGCCTTCCCGAAATTGCCAGGAAATCTACTCCAATACAATATATATATGTAAATAATAGAGCCGTAACAGAAAAAACTGTGGCAAGTGCAGTAAATGAAGCATTTAAAGGGTTTATCCATAAAGAGTTAAAACCTGTTTATTTTGCGATTATGCAAATAAATCCTTCCGAGGTGGATGTTAATATCCACCCAAGAAAACTGGAGGTAAGATTTGTAAATCCCGGAGAAATTTTTAGAAACACTTATAGTTTAGTTTTTAAAACAATAGATAAAAAAACCAGAGAAAAAATGCTTCAGGCCCTGCCAAAAGAATCTACATTAGAATTTTCCAATCAAAGTTATCCAAGCTTTTTTAACAGCCAGCCAAAATCGTTTAACAAAAATTTTTCCATAAAGCCGACCAAATCGAGCATTGAATCTGCCATAAGTTTTACCAAATTAATCTCTTCGCCCATTACAGAGCTTTCTGCAGAAGTTAATAAAAGTGATGAATATAATCCTTCGTTAGTTATTCCCGTACAGCTTTTTAATACATACATACTGTTCGAATGGGAAAACAAAGTGATTGTTATAGATCAGCATGCAGCAGCAGAAAAAATCAATTTCGAAAAGATTGTTTCCAACCTTTCCAAACCTGCCCGCAGGCCACTATTACTACCAGAAATTATAGAACTTCCCAAACATTTAAAAACAAAACTCATGTCAAAAGAACAATCTCTAAGCGAGATTGGAATTTCTATTGAGGATTTTGGGCAAAACTCTATCAAAGTTACCGAAGTTCCCGAAATAGTTTCTAAAGGGATAAATATCTCGGATCTAATTGAAAAAATTATAGAAGAAGAAATAGATAACCTCGAAGAAATGTATATAAAATATAAGGAGATTTACCCAAACCTTACTCCAGAAAATTACTATCTAATTGCAACAACAGCATGCCACAGTAGCATTAGGGCAGGGCAGAAGTTAAACATAGCAGAAATGGAGCAGCTCTTACACGATCTTAAAAAATTAAAAAATCCATATAACTGCCCACACGGAAGGCCAGTAATATGGGAACTAAGAAAAGAAGAGCTAGAAAAAAATTTTAAAAGAAAATTATAATGTCAGCAAATAGCCTTATAAAAAAATTAATAATATTTTTAGTCTCTATGTCGGTAGTATCTACTGTTGCGCTAGGTGTAATACAACTAATACAAGGCAATCAAACTATTATTGTGCCCGATTACACTAAAAAATTCTCCGATAGTTCTATTATAAAAATCGAGTTCAATAATTACATCATAAATGCCGAAGCCGCCGTGTCCAGCACCAAAAGATCTCAGGGACTTATGTATAAAGAATATTTACCCGAAAACGAAGGTATGTTTTTTATTTTCGAAGAGAGCAGTGTTAAATCTTTTTGGATGAAAAACACAACTATTTCCCTAGATATAATTTTTTTAGACAGTAATTTAACCGTTACGGATGTATATAGTAACACCGAACCTTTAAGGGAAAGACCTTTGTATAGTTCCACATCACCTTCTCAGTATGTGCTAGAAACCAACTCGGGTTGGGCACAAAAAGTCAATTTAAAAGTAGGAGACTCCCTAAATATTTTGTAAATTAAATTTTTTTAACAACCTCAGTGTTGGGATAGGCTGTTTAGCAATGAAACCAGGGATTGCACAATATTTTTGCACGTTTATGACTTATATTTTTTTAATTCTGCTAAAGATTTTAAAATTAGTGTTGACAAATTTTAGTCTTAAGAATACAATAAGATTTAGAAAAGTAAAGCTTTTCTAGGTAAAAATAGTTAAAAGTGCAACAAAAAATCCCGTCTATCGGGATTTTTTGTTGTTAGGACTATCGAAAAAGCTTCAGAATCTGCAAAAACAATCCACTAAAAAATGTTATAATATCGAAGTTAAAAAATTTCAAATGAGCTATTTAATACCAACAGTAATAGAAAAAACTGCGCAAGGAGAAAGAGCCTACGATATATATTCGAGACTTTTAAAGGAGCGAATAATTTTTATAGGAGGCGTAATTGACGATAACATGGCAAATTCTGTAATTGCACAGCTTTTGTTTTTGGCAAAAGAATCGTCCGAGAAAGATATTGTAATGTATATTAATTCGCCCGGTGGATCCGTAAGTTCAACACTTGCTATGTACGATACAATGCAGCATGTAAAGCCTGACGTTTCAACTGTATGCGTTGGAATGGCTGCCAGCGGAGGCTCAGTATTACTAATGGGAGGTGCCAAAGGGAAAAGATTTGCCTTAAAGCATAGTGAAATTATGATTCACCAGCCGCTCATCGAAGGGCTTGGAGGTCAAGCTACCGATATTAGAATTCATGCCGAACATATAGTTAAAACCAAATCTTTACTAAACTCACTTATTTCACAACATACAGGAAAAGATTTAAAATTAGTAGAAAATGATACTGAAAGAGATAAGTTTTTGTCTGCAGAAGAGGCTAAAGAGTATGGTCTTATAGACAAAGTTATTAATTAATTTTTTTCAGTTTAGAGCAGTTAGCTCAGCTGGTAGAGCGCACCCTTGACGTGGGTAAGGTCACAGGTTCGATCCCTGTACTGCTCAATCAATTGCCTATGAATGTAATATTTAAAGTTAACGATGAAGTAAAACATTCTGCAGCTCATGTTATGGCTGCGGCTGTTTTAAAGCTTTTTCCCGATGCTAAAGTTGGAATAGGCCCTGTAACTAAAGATGGATTTTATTATGATTTTGACTTAAGTAAAAAACTTACGCCACTTGATCTTAACAAAATTGAAGGAGAGATAAATCAGATAATATTACAAAAACTTCCTTTTAGGCAAAAGGTAATGAATCGAGAGGAAGCCATAAACTTTCTTCTTATGCGAGGGCAAATTTATAAGGCTGAGCTTGTAAATTCGATAGAAGACACAGAGATAAGTTTTTTTTCGGTAGGAGATATCTTTACAGATCTTTGCCGTGGTCCTCATGTAGATAACACTTCGCTTCTTGGGCCGATAATCTTAACTAAAGTAGAAGATACTTATTGGAACGAAGATGTAAGGCGCCCAAGACTGCAAAGAATTTACGGCATGGTCTTTAATACACTTGAAGATTATGAAAAATATAAAAAACTGAAAGCCGAAGAAAAGGTAAGAGACTACCTAAATATAATAGAGAAGAATGGGTACGGCAAAGTTTTAGATAAAAAGGAGTCGATTTATATATTGGGGGAAGATCTATCAATTTTATATTCCAAACTCGATAAAATTACAGATACCTTTTTGGGGGCGGTAACTGATAAAAATATATTGTTACAACCTTTTTACACAAAATGGGAAGAGATGCAAAAAGATCTTTTTTCAAATTTTAAGCTTAAAGAGAGATCCTACAAGGAAATGCCCCTCACTTGGCAGTTTAGAACTTTTTTAGAGGAAAGCATCTTAGGTAAAAATCGAGAAAGTGGCCAAAATTTGGATATGCAAGGTTTTGTTTTATTTACAACTCCGGCTAATTTGTTAATGGAGAACCTAATAAATAATGTCTTAGCCTTAATATCAAAGCTCGAACTCCCTGCCATAGAGGCCGAAATTGAAAGCGACGACCTGTCGGATATTACATTTACCCAAGTCTCAGGAATTCTTCAAAAAAAATTAATTTCTCATAATAAAGTTGTAACTAAAGACAGTAGTGGTATTTTAATAAAACTGAGCTTAAAGGACTATTTTGGAAATCCATGGAATATTTGCCAGATAGGAATTTCAACCTCAACCGAACTAACTTACACAAGTAAATCCAAAAACAAAGAATTCCCTGTTGTAATTACTTTTGGCATCTCTATTGGAGGTATACTTAGATTTCTATTAGAAAAGTATTACGGCAAATTTCCAAAAGAGATTTCGCCCTACCAAGCAATTATTATTCCAATAAACCGAAAATTTATTGAAAATACAATACAAATTTCTGAATTTCTCAACAACAATGGTATAAGTGTTAAAACCGACCTAAGAGCAAGCAGTTTAAAGAAAAAGATTAGAGATGCCGAAATAAAGTCAATACCAATAATGATTTTTGTAGGCGAAAAAGAGGTGGCAAGTGAGTCTGTTTCCCTTAGATACGAAAGCACCAACATAGGACTAGTAGCTTTAGATCACCTGATTGACAACATAACAGGGTTTTTAAACAAATAGCCAGGCAATTGTTTTTCGGTTGCTAATTTGGTATCATTACACTCAGTTTAAATATTAAGTATTGTTTTTCTATAAAAATAGTTAGGAAGTTTAAAAAGCCCGAGCTCTTAAAAGATAAATCTTTTCCGATAAACGAAAAGATATTAGCTCAAAAGATGATTGTAATCGACTTGGATGGTAACAATCTTGGAGAAAAAAGTCGAGAAGAGTCTTTAGAGCTTGCCAAACAAAAAGGGCTAGATTTAGTTTTAGTTTCTCCTAATAACGAAACTCCGGTCGCAAGAATAGTTGACTGGGCAAAGTTTAAATACGAGAGAGCCAAAAAAATTAAAAAGAACAAACAGAAAACAAATGAATCTAAAGAATGGTGGTTTAATTCCACTATTGAAGACTTTCATATAAAATTTAAACTGGAGGATATAAAAAAGTTTTTAGGTAAAACTAACGGAGTGGCAAAAATTACAGTAAAATATGTAAGTAAAACCCCTCCTGAACTGGTTAATGCAAAAATGCAATCCATTCTAAAACTTACCGAGGAGCTTTTTAAGCCCGTAAGTGAAGTAACCAGAGAAGGTAAAAATTTAAGTATTTTAGTTAAGAAAAAATGAAAAAATTAAAGTTTAAAACACATAAATCTACAGCCAAGAGACTAAGATTAACAGGATCTGGCAAAATAGTTAGAAATAAGCAAAGTGGCAGAAACAACTCTCACCTTAAAAATATGAGAAAGTCAGCCAAAAAGATTATGAAAGAAAATCTTGTAATAAGTGCCAGAGGCACAGTAAAAAGAGTCAAAAAATTATTAGGTTAATACTTATTTGAGTTTAAAACTATGAGAATTAAAAGAGGTATAACAAAAAAACAAAAACATAAAAAAGTCTTAAAGCTTACAAAGGGTTATAGAATGACACGAAGCAAGCTTTACCGAAAGGCAAAAGAGGCGGTTTTGCATGCTGGCGCATATGAATATGCCCACAGAAGGCATAGAAGAGCACAGATTAGAGAAGAGTGGATTAAAATTATTTCAGCAGAACTTTCAAAATACAACAAAAGCTACAGCCAATTTATTGGAGAACTAAAAAAAGCTGAAATTAAAATTGATAGAAAGAATTTGGCAGAACTCATTACTTACTCTCCTAAACAGTTCAAAGCAGTTATTGAAACTGTATAACAACGTTTTCGAAAAGCTGTTAGAGTTTTCCTTGAGTATCTTTATCTTTGAACCTTTTCTTAATAACGTATGGATTATACTATATATTATCAATCCCCATACCTCTTAAGGATTTTTTACAACAGAAATTTCTGCTGAAGTTATTGATTTTGTTGTTCCAGAAGTACCTACTTTTGCTGTAACATAAAATTTATATCTGGCATTTTCGTTTGGTACACCAGCCCCCCAATTATATTGAAAAAAATAGCTTGATGGCGTCATAGTACCAAGCTTTGTTGCAGCAGTATCGTTTTTAATCTGCCAAATCTCTACATTTGTTGCATTTCCAACATTATAGCTAACCTGAATATTTTTTAGTACCGACGGCCCGATATCTGTGCCCCAGGTTAGAGGAGAATTAGGTAAAACCGTAAAATTAAATATTGAGCTTATCCCGTTATTAATACTTATCTCTACCACCTCAGAGTCGTTTGAAAACCCATTCGAATCGGTTGCCGTACCCACTAAGTTATATTTGCCACCATCTAAATTGAGAGTAGAGATGTTACAAGTAATATCAAAATCACTAAAATTAGCTGCAGCTACAGCACAACCCGGAATTAATTGACCATCAAGAGAAAAGCTTGTAGAAACAATGCTTCCATTTGAGGTAAATACTCCACCTTGTATATTTAGCGAACTTGCTTCGGTACTTGTTGAAGAAAAATTAGCAAAGAAAGGTCCAGAAACTCCTCCGCTTCTATCTATTGTGCAGAAATCATTTTCGGCAGGTCCTCCATTTGGTCCTCCATAAACTTTTTGTACATGTTCGTCTATAAATCTTTGCCATTCCGGTACCGGGCTAACCCAGTAATCGCTTGTCTTTGTTTCCGAAAAACCCATTGCAATATCTATAGGCCGCGCCCTTTTATCTTTTTGATCTGTACATACCGTAATAGTGTTTTTAATGTGATCAAAAGCTGGAGTTCTATCCTGTATTTGCCATCCTTGAGCCATTCCAAAGCATTCGTTTTTTTCATTACATCCGCCACCTCCTCTATAAACATAAGCTGGTCTATTAAAATCTGTTCTTTGAGCAAAATACGAAGCTCCCCCTATCTCTTTTAGATATTCTCCAAGCCAAGGGAATACAACAATATTTGCCCATCCTAGCTGCTGGTTTAGGGGATCTCGATTATTGTTTCCAGACCAGCTGACTGTTACCATATCAGGGGTATATGCAACAAACCACGAATCTATGTTGTTCTCAGAAGTACCTGTTTTGCCCGACATTCTTCGACCATCCCAGAAGTTTGTACCAAAGTTATCATAATTATCTAAAACTTCATTTATTAAATATACAGCTTGTGGATCGGCAACATTGGTTCTTTGAGGTTTTGATTCGTAAATTACCTCACCATTTTTATCAACTATCTTTTTTATTGACTCCAATTTTACTAAATCACCTCCATTTGCAAACACTCCATAACCCTGGGCATGCTCTACCGGTTTAATTGAGACTCCTCCTAGTATAGCAGAAAGTCCATATTGCCCTGTATAGGATTCGTAACCAAAAGATTTCATTACCTCTACATATCTGTCTACCCCTATCATCTGCATTACAAATAGAGCAGGGAGGTTTCTAGAACGTCTTAACATAAGTTCTGCCGATTGAGCCACCCCATCAAATCCATAATTCCAGTTTTTAGGGTCGTATACAACACCCGAAGAATCGGAAACACTTATAGGCACATCTGGTAAAAAGCTTTGGGTATAAAGCTTTCCCTGCCTAAAGGCCTCATAATAGCCAAAAGGCTTATTTGTCGAACCAGGTTCCTTTAATGCAGTTAAAATATTAACCTGAGGGTCAAATTTACAGTTTTGATTATTTTGATCGCAAAATTCTTTATCTGGAGTAGAAAAGTCTTTGGATCCTGCCATAGTTATAATCTCGCCGGTTGACGGAATAGTTGTCATTACCGCCGAATTATGAACATTTAAATATTTAAAATCGTTTCCTCCTTTTAAAACTGCCCGCTCGGCTGCTTGCTGCAAACCGTAATCGAGAGTTGTATATATTATAAACCCGCCTGTTTGTAATTCCGATTCCTCAAATGGCCTTTCATTTTTATAATAATTCTTTGTCTGCAAATCTTTTATAACATAATTTACAAAATGACCTGCTTTTTGGTCTGTTGCTATTGGAGGTCTTAGAGCAGTTCTCCAATCTTCCGCTAACGCAGCATCGATCATTTCTGCAGTTATTTGATCGGGTAATGATTCGTCACCTTTATTTTTTCTAATCTCATCATTAATAAAGACTAGATATTCCCTCATTTTGGATAAAATATATTGAAATCGTTCATTCATTAACTCGTCACCAACCTCCGGATCAATTGAAAGAGTAGGAGACAAATATGCAGGACTTTGCACAATTGATGCCAAAACAACCGACTGGGCAAGACTTAATTCTTTCAGTTCCTTTCCGAAATAAAAAGCAGCACCAGTTTTTACACCAGTTATGTTCGAACCCATAGGAGCAACACGCATATACATCTCCAAAATTTGGTCTTTAGAATAAGATTGCTCGAGTTTTATTGACATGAGAATCTCTTTTATTTTTCGTTCAAACGTTCTATCGATACCAACAGTGGTATTTGGAATTAATCTAACAAGCTGTTGGGTAACTGTACTTCCGCCCCCTGGATCGGAACTTCCTGTTACAATATTTTTAACCGACCTTAAAATGCCTTGCATATCAAAACCGGGATGGCTGTAAAAGTTTCGATCCTCGGCCGCTAAAAATGACCACTTTAATGTTTCGGGAATTTCGTCAAGGCTAACAGGATCACTATTGGTTTCGCCAAACATTCTATACAGCCTGGTACCATTCTCTTTTCCATTGGATAACGCAACTCTGTCATAAATTTCGGAGGCATACTGACCTTCAGGGAAAATATTTTCTGGTGAAGGTAAGGATTTGTCGAGTTCCTGCAGCCACGAAAGCACTTTTAGCCCCCCAATTAGACCTACTACAGCAAAAATTGCAACAAAGATAAGTAGGATTTTTCCTATTTTTTTATATATCTTCGCCCTTGTCTTGGCAGATTTTTTGGTAACAATTTTGTTCTTTTTGCTTTTTACAACATCAAATCTATTTATTAGACCTCCTTTTTTATTTTTCTGCATAAGATTTATTTTTACCATAAAAAAATTTGTGTTAAAAAACCCTTTTAAAAGTTTATCAAAAAAGACTTACTGTTAGAAGTAGAATTAGGGGTACATCTATTTCTTTTGCAAACCAATATTAAAAGATATGTTATTTTGAGAACTATATTATTTATTTGGTAAACTTCTTATAAAATTTTTGTAGTTTTTTTAATTTAGGAGCAATAACAACACGGCAATATGGCAACGAGGAATTTTTGTAATAATAATCCTGGTGGTAGTCTTCTGCTTTGTAAAACCTTTTAAGTTCTACTACCTCTGTAACTATCTTTTTACCTAGCTCTTTTTCTTTTTTAATAATCTCCTCTTGAATTACTATTTTCTCAGCAGGTGTTTTATAGAAAATTATACTTCTATAACGTTTTCCTGTATCGTTACCTTGCGAATTTAATGTTGTTGGGTCGTGAGTTGCAAGATGAAGATTAATAATCTCACTAAAGGAGATAATTTGGGGATTAAAGGTAATTTTAATAACCTCAGCATGATTGGTTTGCTCTAAAGAAACACTTTTATAATCCGGATTTTCTAATAATCCTCCACTATAACCACTTTCTACATCAAGAACACCTTTAACATTTCTAAAAATGGCTTCTGTACACCAAAAGCACCCCCCTCCTAAAATTGTTTCATATATTTCTTCGATTTTTTTTAGTGCCAGTGCATTAATACAAAATCTCAAATTTGAAGGTGCTGGTCCATCGTTAAAAACATGACCAAGATGAGCATCGCAGGTTGCACACCTTACCTCAATTCTTTCTAATCCTAAAGAGTTGTCGTTAAAAAAATTAAGAGATTCTTCTTTAAATGGGGTAGAGAATGATGGCCAGCCGGTGTTACTTTGAAACTTTTTTGCTGATGTAAATAATAGTGATTCGCAGTTACTACAAATATAATAACCTGGAGTGAATAAATTACACATTTTGGAGCTATAAGCACTTTCAGTTAAACCAAGTCGCGTTACGTCAAAAACCTCTTTGGGCAGTAGCTTTTCCCATTCTTCACTAGATTTATTAAACTTTATGAAAGGTTTAAAATCTTTGTTGTTTGCTCGCTTTAAAATTAAATTCCAGCTGTTCATATTGTTACTATGGTTTACCTCTTTTTAATTCTAGCATTTTACGGCCTTTCAATTAAATTAATTTCTTCCCTGTATGGTTATCTTCCTGTTAAAATGGCGTTATAGATTACTTTTCAAAAATTTCTATGAAAATAAAACTTAAAAAGATTAGGATAAGATTAAGAAAAAAGAGTATTGCACATCTGTTATGGATGCTGGCGATATTGTTTTTAATACTGAGTCTATTGATTCCTCCTATTCTTACCTTGCTTTCGGCATATAAATGAAACTGGAAGACTCTGTCTTAAAACTAAAGTTTGTTAATACCAAATATGGCTACTTATTAGGTAATTTGGGAATTATTACTGTTAAAGATCTTCTTCTTTTTTTCCCGTTTCGTTACACAGATTCCTCTTCAATTAGCTCTATTGTCGAACTAAAAAATATTGGGGAAGAAGGGAATACTTATACAGTACAAGCTGAGATTAAAACCATATCAGGAACGTATCTTAGATCGGGAAAAACAATTCAAACCGCTAAAATATCCGACAAAACGGGCGACTTAAAACTTACCTGGTTCAATCAACCTTATTTAACAAAAGCTTTAAAAAAAGGTGAAACATATAATTTTATTGGAAAAATAAAACGAAAACCTCGAAGTATTGATTTTTATCCTATTTCGTTTGAAGAAATAAAGAAAGATAAAGAAAATATTCATACTGGAAGAATAGTGCCCGAGTATTCCCTTACAGCAGGACTTACAAAAAAATGGCTTAGAACAAGGATAAAGGATTTAATAGACAACTTAGAAAATCTTAATATCGAAGATGAAATCTTTAATAATGAATTAAGTACAAAAACTTTAGGCAGCTTAATTAAGGAGATACATTTTCCAAAGTCAGAACCCGATTTAAACCAAGCCATAAGTATCTTGGAGCTTTATGAATTTGCAAATATCAGACTAAAACTATTAAATTCTGCCAAAGTAAACCTTGCTCCTCCCCCTTTTATATTTGATTCTGATATTGAAAAACTAAAAGATAGCTTTATAGAGTCTATTCCATTTGAATTAACTCCAGATCAGTTAAAAGCTATCGATAAAATTAACACCAAGATAGCAGCAAATAAGCTTGCGAATTTTTTGCTACAAGGTGATGTAGGAAGTGGTAAAACAATTATTGCATTATATCTTGCGTTTTTAACCTCAAAAGCAGGGCTGGAAACAGTTGTACTATGTCCAACAACTATATTAGCAGAACAACACTTAAATACTTTCGGTAAAATTCTAGGTAAATGGGGGTTAAAAACAGTATTAGTAACAGGCAAAGAAAAAAAAATCGAGAAGGCTACAACTTACATTGGAACAACCGCATTATTAAAACGCAAATTTAAACTTTTTTCAAAAATCGGGGCTGTTATAGTAGACGAACAACATAGATTTGGAGTTACTCAAAGAGAGGAGCTTTTAAAGCCATTTATTTTAGGCAGTACTCCGCATTTTCTAAATCTTACCGCCACACCTATCCCTCGAACAGTTGCTCAAGCTTTTTTTGGGGATTTAGAAGTTATAGATATTAAAACCAAACCAATTGGAAGAAAGCCAATTAAAACCTTTGTTGTAAAAGAGGAAAAACGAGATGCTTCTATAAAATGGTTAAAAGAAAGAATAAAATTAGGAGATCAAATATTTTGGATCTGCCCAACAATAAACGATAACAATAAAGCCGAGCTTAAATCGGTAGAAAGAACATACAAAATACTAAAAGAGAGCTTCGCAGAATTTAATATTGATTTTTTACACGGAAAAATAAAAAACAAGGAATCGGTTTTTAAAAGGTTTATAGAAAATAAAACTCAAATTTTATTGGCAACAACAGTTATAGAAGTAGGAGTGGATGTTCCCAATGCAAATATAGTTATTGTTGAAAATTCGGAGAGATTTGGATTGGCTCAATTGCACCAAATACGAGGTAGAGTAGGGAGATCAAGCAAAGAAAGCTGGTGCTTTTTATTTTATTCGGACAAGATTTCGGACACAGCACAAAAAAGGCTTGAGTTTTTAAAAGATAATACCGATGGGTTTAAAATTTCGGAATTTGATTTAAAGTTAAGAGGACCAGGTGAAATATATGGTGTAATGCAAAGTGGAGTACCTTTGTTCAAAATTGCAAAAGTTGAGAACTTTATTAATCAGCTGGAAGCTAGTAAAATACTCGCAGAAAAGCTTTACAGACTTAATATAAAAAATATATCTTTATTCGAATAACTTATATGAAAAAGGATATAGCTGTTGTTTTGGATAATGTAAGATCGGCACTAAATGTTGGAGCTATTTTAAGAACATGTGATGGAGCTGGAGTATTGGAATTATATCTATGTGGAATAACCCCTCAGGCAGGGCACCCCAGAGTAAAAAAGACAGCTATCGGAGCCGAAAATTATGTAAAAACCAGTTATTACAGCAACACGCGCGATGCAATAAATATTTTAAAGAAAAAGGGATTTCAAATTTGCGCTGTAGAGCAGTCACAAAATGCTAAACCAGTAAATTTTCTAGAAAATTTTACAAAACTAGCTCTTATTTTTGGTAACGAAATTGCGGGAGTTGCAGAGGAAATAGTAGAATTAAGCGATATAACTGTTGAACTACCAATGAAAGGTAAAAAAAACTCCCTAAATATAGCAACAACTGTAGGTATTGTTTTATATTACTTAATTTTAAATGAATAGTCCAAGAATAATTGCAGGAAAATATAAAAACCTAAAGCTTAAAATTCCTTTAGGAATAAGGCCAATAACAGAAAGAGTAAAAACTACACTTTTTGATATTCTAGATAATAACTACAGTTATAAGTTTGTGGCCGATCTATTTAGCGGCTCAGGAAACATCGGCATAGAGGCATTAAGTAGAAGAGCAACACATGTAACGTTTTTGGAGAGTGATAGCGACTCTGTAAAGATAATCCTCGAAAATTTACACAAAGCTCAAGTTAGCGAAGATAGCTATTATATATATAATTATGATTTTGACCGTTTCTTAAGAAAGTCGCCCAATAACACCTTTGATCTTATAATAGCCGATCCGCCATTTAATTTAATTACCAGTATTCCACTATACAAGCTTAAGGATAAAATTGTAAAAGATGGGGTTATTGTCATTAAAATACCGACTGGTGTAAATCTATCACAACTTAATTCGCTAAAAGTATTTAATCTAATAAGGCTAGAAAAAATTGGGGAGAATACCCTTATTTTTTTGAAAAGTAAAATTTCCCAATAATTAGAGGTAAAAGTAAGTAAACTATGTTAAAATGACCCTGCATTTAATAGTTTTTTATAATTTAAAAGATGGCAGCAACACCAAAACACAGAAGGTCTTCGAGAAGACGAAAAACAACCAGAGCAGCAAATAGACACGATGTTTTGCTAAACAAAGTAAGAATTCTTAAAAAGAATGGTGGTAGCTTTTTGGTTTTAGACAAAGAATCGGGCAAAAAGGTTCCACCACATACAGTTACAAAAGAAAATCCAGTTTATAAAGGGATAAAAGTTATCTCTTCTAAAAAAAAGAAGTAAAGATATGAATACAGGTGAAGGTAAAAAACCTCTTCACGACAAGCGACACGTGGCAAGAATGCTTGCTGTTCAGTACCTTTATACAGCAGCCAGTAATAATAAATTTAAAACTGAGTTTTTTGAGACCGAAAGCTTGTTAAATGAGCTGCAAGAAAGGCGATTTAATAGAAAGTTGTACCAGGAAATAATAGAAGGTGTATTAGCAAATCATGAAGAGTTAGATAAAGTTATTACCGATAATGCTCCCGAATGGCCTTTATCCGAACTTAAGCCGGTTAATCTAGCTATTTTAAGAATTGCAATCTGGGAAATAAAATTTAAAAAAGGCAGCCCTTTTAAAGTAGTTATAAACGAAGCCATAGAATTAACAAAAGAATTAAGTGATGAAGGTTCTGCCAAATTTATTAACGGAGTGCTGGGAAAAATAACCCAGGAGTGATTATGGATAGAATAGAAAAAATAACAGGAATAAAAATTAACAACCCGCTTTTTTATAAAGAAGCTTTTACTCACCGATCTTTTGTAAACGAAAATACATCAGAAGGACTTCGAAACAATGAGAGGTTGGAATTTTTAGGCGATGCAGTATTAGAACTTGTTGTATCGGACTTTTTATTTAAAAATTTTCCAGACTATAAAGAAGGCGATCTAACAAGTTTTAGAGCCGCTTTGGTAAAAACAGAATCATTAGCTTACGAAGCCAAAAGACTTGCTCTTTACGAATTTCTATACCTAAGCAAGGGAGAGGAAAGCTCGGGTGGCAGAACAAGGCCATATATCCTTGCTAACACATTTGAAGCATTAATAGGTGCAATTTACATGGATAATCCTAAAAACGGGCTATCTTTGTGTTCAGAATTTATACTTAGAGAGCTTTGCTATAAGATTGAACGAATTATTGCTGGCAGGGAAGATATTGATGCAAAAACTAAGCTGCAGGAACTGGCACAGGAAAAGTTAAGGATAACCCCGGTTTATAAGCTTATCTCGGCAACGGGCCCTGATCATAATAAAACCTTCGAGATGTCGGCAATAGTTGAAAATTTTGAGTTTGGAAAAGGGGAAGGAAAAAGCAAACAGGAAGCTGAGCAACAGGCGGCAGTAGATGCGCTAAATAACTGGGACGAGATGATTCAATTACACTTTAAATAGCAAAATTATTATAATGACAAATTACCGTATTTTTGCTATTATTTAAGCTGATTCCCAATGGTGGAATACATCTTTATTATTTAGTTAAGATAAGAAAAATGGTAAAAATTAGGTTATCTAGAACAGGAAGAAAAAATCTTCCTTCGTACAGGGTAGTTGTAGTGCCGGCAAGAGAAAAACGAGAGACAAAAAACCTAGAGATTGTAGGTAACTATTCTCCAATAAAAAAGGAGATCAATTTAAACGAGGAGAGGGTAAAGTATTGGCTATCAGTTGGAGCACAACCTACAGAAACCGTTAGAAGAATTCTTATAAAAAAGTCTATACTCAAACCGGCCAATTTTATAAGAAAATTTGCTAAAAAACCTGGCAAGAAAACAGAGGAGAGATCTAAAGCTAAATAGTCTTATTTTAAAGTAGATCCTTATAACGGGTATTTATATATTCTAAAAACTCTTCGGAAGGTCTCAATGTTGAAGGAATTTGCAGATAGCTTTCTCTAAGAAGTTCTGCGTTTGTTGAATTAAAAAGAAATTTATCAAAACGAATCTCTGTTTTGGGAGTAGCTAAAGGGTTAAGTCTATCTTTTACTATAAAATCCATCTGTTTAATTACCACAAAATCGCCAATTAAATCTAAACCCTTTATAAATCTAATAATATCATCGTATTTTCCTTCTATCGAAAAAAGGGAAGGGATTGATTGTATCATTAAAACATTTCCCGAAGAATCCCTATATATTTGTGACAGATTGTTTATTATTTCATTCTCACTAAATGATTGAGAGGTTACAATTAATGAATTAGTTTCGGCAAGCTCGGTAATTTTATCTCTAAAACCTAAAACCTGCGTAACCCCACTGGGAGCAATAGTGTTAATCAAGTTCAAATTTGTTGCAATTTGGGGATAAGAATCTTTAAGAGCCGAAAGCGTTAAAAGTTCACTGTTTTTTTCTTTAATTATCTGATTATTTTGTGTTATTACCTCTATATCTCCAAAGATTTGTGAAAGTTTTGGTATCAACAGGACTAAAACTATAATAATAAAGCCCGTTAATGTTGCAATAGGCAAAAGATTGTTTTTTATAAATGGAAAAATTTCATTAATTCTAATTTTTTTCATAAAGCTTTATAATACCACACTAAAAGTAAGTGCTCCTTCTACAATATTGGTAGAATAATTTTTTGTTAATCTTGTTACAAAAACGTTTTGAACTTCCTTAATTAATTTAGAATTTTCAATAACCTTATTAATCTCCAAAAATGATTGCATGTCTAGTAAAACGATAAAATCACCGTCACTTTTACGGGAGTAGCTTTTTATCTCGACAGTGTTTATATTTTCCACTAAACGGGAGGCAATATCGAGAAGCTCAGCAATTTTTATATCTTCTCTAAGAATTGGCTCTAAAATTTGTGATTTTATGTATAGTTCACCATTCTGAGCCTTTATTTCATCAAATGTTCTTATCTGTTCGTCTAGTTTACTAATTCTACTTATTGTTTCATTTTTTTTTGGCAGAACAACAATCAGGTGAATTATCGAAAACATAATAAAGATAATGAAGGCAATAAAAATTAGCACAACAGAGTAAAAAACAGTGTTGTCTTTTTCAAAGGCTATAACCTTTTCTTCCTCTGTTGGCGGAGTAAGCAGATTAAATGAATAAAAATTTCTTTGTTTATCCTGAGCCATATATTAAATAAATCCCTTTAAAGCAAGTCCAAAAGCTACATTAAAGCTATTCATAATGTTTTTTTTATTATCCTCTAAAACAATATTTGATTTTATATTAGTTAACAAATTAGCTATTTCTGTTGTTAGTCCAGACTTATTTTGGAAATAAGGAGCTATTCCCTTTAAAGCAGAACCTCCCCCTGTTATAAAAGCCCTTTTAATACCCTGGCCTTTTATTTTCTCATTATAGTATCTTAATATTCGTAGTGATTCGCCTGTTACCAAATCTAAAATTGGAAGAATCGATCGCCCTATTTTTTCACCATCTTTTTCCATTAAAATACCATATTGAATTTTGTATTCCTCCGCCTTTTGCACATCAATTCCAAAATCTGAAGCAATAACCTTTGTTAGGGCATCAGAACCTGTACTTATTGATTGCGAAAAAATAGGTACTCCACCCCTTGCCAAAATAACATTCGTGTTTTCAGCACCTAGATCCATAATAAATACATCTTCACTTGAAGAAATTTTATAGCTATGTTGTATAACTCTGCACAAAGCAAGTGATTCAGTTTCAACAGCTAAAATCGCTAATCCTGCCTTAGAAAAAATCTCTACATACTGATTTACCCTCTCTTTAGGTGCTGCTACCACATACCAATTAACCATTTCAGAATTAGCATTTTTTTTCCGGTCAATCTCCATAAATGAGATATTTAAACTATCCATCGAAATAGGAACCATTGGTTTTAACGCCCAATTTATAGCTTCGGAAATTTCAGGCTCCGCAACAGCAGGAAGAGTAAGTAGGCGGGAGAAAACCTCTGTTTCGGACATAGATATAACAATGTTTTTTGTTCTAAATTTAGAATTTTTAAAAGCTAGCTGAAGTTCCGAAGCAAGTTTTTCTGAATTTACAGCAGATCTATCGGATGAAAAATCTAAAGATGTAGGTGTATTACTTAATCCTAAAAGTTCTAACGAGCCGTCTTTTGCTTTGCCTATACTTGCTAGTTTTATTGAGCTATGACCAATATTTAATCCTACAAAATCTATATTCCCAGCCATTTCGAGTAAATTTAACTATAAATATAATAAAGTATTAACTAGAATAGAACAACCAAAATTCTTTAATCAAGCTTCAGCTGCCCATCTGTCAACAAAACATAATCAAACAAAGATCCTATTTGGGGTGTTAAAGGAATTCTGGAAATAACTTTTGCTACAGGAGAACTTTCTATCCCTGTCTGAGAAGTTTCGGAGATATATTCTCTAATTTGATAAGGCACGTTACTTAAATCGCTAAATGTGGCGCTTTTTAGTATTACATAGTCTGAATCGCTTCCTGGCGAAAGAATACGTGGAGTAACCCATAAAGCTTCCTTATTCAAAATTATTGCGCTTAAATCAATAACGAAATGAGTTTTGTTAGCCTGGGAGAAACCTATTGGAAATAAAACACCCGATACTCCAACGCCCAAAATATTTGAAGGATTATATACATCCCTTAAAACCTCTTTTTTCCCTCCATTGTTTACCAAAAGTGAAACTTCAAATGCTATATCAACCTGCGATGGATCATAATCCCAATCAAATATTATTGAGCCTGTATAATTTGAATTTAGTTTTATATTAAAAGAACTATCTTTTTTTATCTCCATCTCTTTAATCTCCCTTGTATCTCTAACAACTAATAAAGTGTTTGTTAAAATATCTTCCGGTGTAAAATTACTTGATATATTTTTTTGGCACCAAAAAGCATCAATACATTCACCTTCCTCAAAAAAGCTGCCCAGAGCCGAACTAATACCTATTTGATCGATGTGATTTCTTAATTCAGTTTCTGCAATATTATAAAATTCTTCGTACCTTTCTGATGTTGCAAGCTGAACAACATCTCTACCTGCAATCATAGTTAATGACGCAACCAATAAGGATATAATTGTTAAAGAGAGTAGAGTTGTTATAAGTATCTGGCCTTTTATTCGCATATGTTAAATTTCAAAATTCCTTGTGGATGCCGATAACTGGCTAAATATATTAAAGATCTCCAAGTTGGCGTTAGCATGGGCTCCAACAATAGTTACTAATATATTACCATCTTTTGAGTTGGAATTAAGGGTAGATTCAAAAATAAGTTTTTGTACTAGAATATTAGAGGAAGCCTTGTATTCAATATTAACCACATTAAAGTTCAAATCAAGATAATACTTGCAGAGTGAAGGCGAACCGGTGGTTTCGTCGCAAACTGTCCAATCGTAAATCTTTCCGTTACTTACAAACCTGCATCTTCCATAGTCACTTAGAACTTCTCCAATATTAAATTCACCGGAGCAAAGAATTAATCTATCAGAGTTTCGGATATCTTTTACTATTAAGCTAGCCACATTTGCTATCTCCTCCCTAACAAAAGACCTGGCTATTGCATTTACGTTTAACCTAAATCCATAAATTAATGATGATAAAAGAGCTCCTGTAGCTACAGCAATAATTCCCATGCTTATTATAAGTTCGATAATAGAGTAGCCTTTTAATCTTTGTTTTCTAAAATTATTTTTCATAAAATCCGCTTTTTCTTACTGTTTTTATTGTTTCGGTTAATATCTCTCCTTCATTATTAGGATATTTTGTTAAAACTGTTATAGTGTAAATCTCTCCAACACCTTTAACCACATTAATTCCAAGACAGATTTTGATTTTTGATGAGCCACTTAGTTCAATATTCTGGGTTGTGTAAAAATAACTATCAAGATCATTATTTATACAATCATCTGTAATAGGTGAATACTCGGGCTTTAAAAAGAGTTTTTTTGTTACAGGGTCTTCGCCTAAAGAAAAGTACTGGTTCTGATCTGTTCCTATTGATACTATATCGCCTTGAACCGGGATCTCCAGTTTGGATTTTAAGAATTCAAAAGCTCGAATAGTTATACTATCAATATAGCTTTTGATCTCATTCTCTCTAACAATTCTAAATGGTTTAACCAGTATTGCTACCGAAGAAACCATAGCAGTAGAAATAATTATTAAGGCAACAAGTACCTCCAACAGTGAGTATGCTAAGAGCTTTCTTTTCATATTAAATGATTATTGTACTTTTTCCTATATCCATATTAACCCGTTTTTCCTCTCCTGTCTTTTCGTTTCGCAATGTGTAAATGCATGTGCCACTATTATACACATCTAAATTACTCGCATTATACGTAAACCCAAATACTTTTCCTGTTTTTCTCTCAAACCCGCAAAATCCTTTAGATACCACTCCTTCGGGGGTAGAGTATTCTCCAAACAAAAGCATTTCGGCAGGCAACCCCTTAATTGTAGTTATGGCAATCTCGGCAGGTAGGCAGGTTGCATTTAAAGAAGAACCTGAATCCCAAAAACACCCCTCAAAAATATAGCTCTTTTGTTCTGCCGATGGTATAAAGGCGTAAATATCAGTCTGGTCAGAAGAATCAAATATCTTTAGTGAATTTCTTGCTGCATTTTGCAGAGTCTTAATTGCACTAACCACTTCGGAATACGACGTTTGAATTTCGACATTCGATCTAAACCTTAAAATAAACTCTATTCCCAAAGTTAGTAAGATTGCTATTGCGCCTAAAACAACTATTAGTTCGAGTACAGTAAATGCAGAAAAGAATTTTTTCATAATATGCAAACTCTAACAACAGCTTACATTATATGCAGCTTATATGCAATTTCTATGCAGGTAGGAAAGATTTTTAACTAAATAACATGCTAAGTACCGAGATTAAAAATCCTACGTATAAAAATAATGTAAAAGAAAAAAGATTTTTGTAAAGTTCATCGCCGAAAATCTTTACCATCAAACCTATAGATAATTCTAAAAAAACTGCCAGCACAAGATTAAGCAAAAAGTGAAATGGTCCTAAACATAATCCTATAGATACCAAAATAAAAAAATATCTGCTATCAAAATTTTTAGAACCCAAAATCATTAAAACTAAAAAGAAAACAAACACTATAAATACTCCTGTTAGAAGGTTTTCAACACTTCCTATACCAAATAAATTAGCTGATTTTATAGCTAAATTATTTATTGCCCCGATTACATTTAGTAAAACAGCAAGAAAAACAAAGATAAAAATTTCATAGCCATTAGTGTTTTTTTTCCAGATATCTATTATTACAATTACAAAAAAAATGAAGATTATAAAAAGCAAGCCAATAACTAAAGGAAAATATTTCTGACCAATAAGCTCAATAGACAAAATTATCACTACAACAAAATTAATAGAAGACACTACTTTTATTAAATTGATAACTTGCCTGTTGTAAAATGTTATTGGAGATTTAGTTGTAAGTAAAATACTGGTAGAAAACCCCAAAGGTAAAAATAATGAAAGTAGAAATTTTATAGTTATATTAGCTAGAATTTTTTCTGGGTTAACCCCTGCTAAAATAAAAATCAAAATTGATCCAATAAAACTCCCGGCAATCAAAGCCGGGAGTATTAATAAAAGCTCAAATGAAGTAAGCATTTATTTTATTCTATTTGCACTGGCTACTGGAATAGTGTTATTGGCTGTATCCCAACATTCTGTTGCACTTCCATAAGCGTATGGAGCTGATCCTCCCTCTAAAGATACTGCAAGGCTAAAACTTGTACTGCTTGGCCTGGAGTAGCAATAAACGCTCTCTGTTGTTGTTGAGGCAGCTTCGGTGCTGTTTTGAACAACATAAGCAGAGTTCGAAAGAGTTACATTTCGAGAGCCTCCTGTCCCACAGGAAGTTCCTGATCCAGACTTTTGGCATAATACCAAAGTCGTAGAGCTGGAAGAATATGTTACTACCTTTATCTGCTCTGGATATGCGCCAAAGTCTCCTCTCATTGCCTCTACCTCGGTATAAACTGCCTGCAAGGCCGTTCTTCTTTCTGTATTTCGAGTAGATTGCTGCAGGGTTGACACTCCTGCAATACCTAGCCCCATAAGTACAGCAACGATTGCCATACCTATTATAAGTTCCAGGATTGTAAAACCCTTTAAGAAAGCGGATTTTTTGGTCATAAGAACCAAATAAAAAATAAATTAACTTATGTTTTGCACAATTTGCAAAGTAGGAGTGTAAATGGCTAGTGCCAAAAACATTACCAAGCCTCCTGCTATTAACATAATAAAAGGCTCTATAAGCTTTGTCAAATTTGCAGTCATCTGGTTTACTTCAATTTCGTAAAAAGATGTCATATCTTCCAACACTTTTTCAATTTTGCCCGATTCCTCTCCTACCGAAATTATTTTTATTAATACCAAAGGGTAGATTGTATTTTTATTGTGTTTGGCTAATGCCAAAGAGAGCGGAGTACCTTTTATAATATCATCCCTTGCAAAAAGAAGAACATCACTAAAATTTTTATTGGATAAGGCTTTGGCTACAATTTCCACCGAATCTGTAATAGGGAGCCCGCTGGAGAGCAACATATTAAAAATTCTGCAAAATTGAACCACTTCCATTTTTTTTAGAAGTGTTCCCCAAACAGGAATCCTAAGTTTTAATTTATCTAAAAATCTTCTACCTTTATAGGTAGAGTTTGTATATCTTAATGCAAAATAAACAGTTAAACCTAAAATTAAAAGCACAACTATTGAAAAAGAGTTTGAAAAAAAATTACTTATCTCGATTAAAATAGTTGTAGCAAAAGGCAAATCATTTCTTCCAAACGAAGCATATAAATCTTTTACCTGCGGAACCATAAATAAAATTAAAATTACTATAACGGCAATCATTGCAACAAAAATAACTGCCGGGTATATAAGTGCACCAATAACCTGCCCTCTTAATGTTTTGCTTTTTTCCATATCTAAAGCTATTTTTCCCAGTATCTGCACCAAATTTCCACTTTTCTCGCCTGCAGCCAAAAGGTTTATTTGAACCTCGGATAATATTCCGGACTGGCTTCCAAAAGCCTCAGTTAAAGTTAGACCTCTTTCTACCGCTTTATAAATTTCGTTTAATTTTTTTTGTAATGATGGTTTTTCTGTCTGCTTTACAAGTAAATCCAGAGCCTGGATAATTGGAATTCCTGCCGAAATCATTGTTGCAAGCTGTTTAATTACCAAAACCTTTTCCTTTAAAGGTATCCCACCTAAATCTGTACTGACAAAAGTTGAAAGATCTATATTAATAGCCTCGGTTAATGAGATAACAGTAAAGCCTTTAGACATAAGGAAGTTAAATACATCTTCCTTTTGCTCGGCTTCTTTTTTTCCCGATATACGTTCTCCCCGAGAATTTATTACAACATAGTTAAACTCCATTTTTTAAAAAAGTCTTTTAGATAAAAGTGTATCAATTTCTGCAGGCTTTATGCTAAAAGATTTAGCTGTTTCTTCTGAAATTAGCCCTTCTTCCACCAGCCTTACTAAAGCCCTTTCCATCGAAATCATGCCTACATCAGAACCTGTCTGAATTAAATTATCGATCTGGCTGGCAGTATTTTCCCTTATAGAATTTTTAACTGCAGGTGTCGCTATTAAAATTTCGCATGCAGCTTTTCTTCCTCCGCCAGTTATTGGCACAAGCCTCTGAGAAACAATTGCTCTTATAACATTGGAAAGTTGTAATTTTATCTGTGATTGCTTCTCCGAAGGAAAGATATCAATAATTCTATCGATACTTTGAGAGGCGCTGTTTGTGTGTAAGGTTGCAAAAACTAAATGCCCGGTCTCGGCAATTTGAATAGCCGACTCAATAGTTTCTAGATCACGCATCTCGCCTATCATAACCACATCAGGATCCTGCCTTAAAACTGATTTTAGGGCATCGTCCCAGTTTTTAAAATCAATGCTGAATTCCCTTTGATCGACAAGCCCTTGTCCTTTAGGAAAAACAAATTCGATAGGATCCTCTAAAGTTACAATATGTTTTTTTTGTGTAAGGTTTATAAGATTTAACAAAGAAGCTATTGTTGTCGATTTTCCACTCCCTGTGGGACCGGTTACCAAAACCAGTCCATTAGCAAAATTTATTAGCTCCTTTAAAACAACTGGCAGGTCTAAATCGTCTAACGAAAGAATAGATTCCGGAATTAATCTTAAAACAATAGAAAAATGTCCCATCTCCCTAAAAATATTTACCCTAAACCTTCTGTTTATTGCCTCAAATGTCATATCGTACTCAAAAAGTTCAGATAAGTTAACCTCTTTTCTACTTTGGAGAAGCTGTTTAACAAAATTTTCTATCTGTTCTTTGTTAAGTATCGGAAAATTTAGTTGTTCAAGTTTTCCATCCACTCTTACATATGGACGATAATCAGTATTTAAGTGTAAATCAGAGGCCTTTAAGTTAACTGCCGTTGCCAAAAGTTTCTCCAATTCAACCAAATTGGAGTCCACATTATTAAGTATGGAAGACGCCTGAGCATTTAAGTCGTCTATACTACTTTGAGACGAGTTAACGTTACCCGAAACAGCAGAAGTCGAAATATTGCTGCTTGGGATCACATTTGGTTTTTCATTATTTGTAAGATTTATAAATGCCATAATATTGTTTGTATTAATTATTCGTTTTTTACTCTTACTACCTCCTCTAAAGTTGTAATACCCTCTAAAGCTTTTATATAACCATCCTGGATTAATGTTACCATCCCTTCCTCTATAGCTTTTTTGTTTATTTCCGAAATAGATGCCTTTTTCATTACCAGAGAGGAAATTTTTTCGGACATTTTAAGTGCTTCAAAGATTCCGGTCCTACCTATATAACCGGTTTGGTTGCATTTTGGGCACCCAACCTTTTTATATAAGGTAACGTTTTGGGTATCGGTTTTAAACTCCAATTTTAATTTATCATTTTCATCATAAAGCGCAACTCCATGCAAAGCATCGAGGTGGGTATGCAACTCGCTAAGCTGCTCGGAAGCTGCATTATATGGTTCTTTACAGTCACACAAAACTCTAACAAGCCTTTGAGCTAAAACAATGTTAACAGTAGAAGAGAGTAAAAAAGGTTCTACTCCCATATCTGTTAATCTTACAAATGCTCCAGCAGCACTATTGGTGTGTACTGTTGATAAAACAAGTCTTCCTACCAAAGCTGCCTGGACAGCCAGACTTGCAGTTTCAGAATCTCTAATCTCACCTACCATTATAATATCGGGGTCCTGTCTTAAAAAAGATCTTAACCCATTGGCAAAAGTAAGCCCTATTTGAGAATTAACCTGAACCTGTGTAACACCATCCATTCTTATTTCTACAGGGTCTTCCAGCGTTAGAATATTTACAGCCGTTGTATTTAAAATCTTAAGCGAACTGGCAAGCGTTTGTGTTTTACCACTACCGGTTGGACCTGTAACCAAAATTATTCCTTGTGTTTTCTTTAAAGCATCGTTTAATCTTGCATAGCTTATCCCTCTTATTCCAAGTTCTTCCATATTTTTTATACCGTATGTTTTTTCCAAAAGCCTTAAAGCAATTTTTTCACCATACACAGAAGGGATAATAGATACCCTTACATCTACAATGCTATTTTTATCCTTAACCTGAAACCTTCCATCCTGAGGTACTCTGTGCTCATCAATTTTTGCGTTTGAAAGAATTTTTATACGGGTAACAATCGAAGGCAGTAATTTTTTAGGCAAGGTAAGTTTTTCGGCTAGTATACCGGAATTGCGAAATCTAACACTTATAATATTTTCTCTTGGTTCAATGTGTATATCCGAAGATTTGTGGGAAATACCATAATTTAAAATCATGTTTACAACTTTTATTAATGGGGCACTCTCTATATCTGCCATAGATTCGGTAGAATCTGCCTTATCGATATCAAGCAACGTAAAATTACCAACAGCAGCTAGGGCTTCAGACACTTCTTTGCCAATCTGTGCTCCGTACCTTGTTTCAATAATTGTTTTTATCTCTGCCTCTGGTGCAAAATACGCATCCACTTTTTTTCCTACAACAGATTCAATGTATTTAATTTTTTGCAAATCAAGAGGATCTTTCATCCCTACCTTTACCCTAAGATCACTTTCCATAAAAGGTACCGCCATGGTAGATTCGGCAACTTCTTTGGGAAATTTATTTAAAAGTGGTGTAGGAATTTCATAATCCCGTAAGGTTACAAAAGCAATTCCCTTCATTTCCGCAATTATCTCGGTAATTTGTGAATTGTTTAAAATACCTTGCTCAATAAGTAAAGTTTCGACCGATTTGGAGGTATTTACACTTTCAAATTTCAATGTATTGTATTGCTCCGTAGAGATTTTTCCCTTAACCAAAAGCGCGTCCAGAATATTGGTTAGCCCCCGAACTTTCTGCGAAGCAGAATCGCTCGCTCCCGATGTATCGCTCTGATGGGAATCTCCCGTCTTATTTAAAAGGTATTCCTTAGCCTTTTGCGCAAGATCTTTTTGATTATTATCTGAAGCAGAAGAGTTCATTATCCAAATTCCAATTTATAAATTATAATTATAGAAAAGTTATTTTATAAATCAGTATGAACTTTTTATAAAGAATTATCAATAGGAGTTTATATGAAAATTCAACCTAAACTATTTATCACAAAAGAGAAAGAACAGGAAAAAATTTTAAAAAAAATTGAGAAGATTTTAAAACTGGATCTCTTATCTATAAAAATAAAATTTTTTTCAAATAAAGAAAAAGATTCTATTGGTATCTCGGAGATTTCGGAACTTACAGAATGGGCGTATCTAAAAAAAACCGAAAAGGAACTGGCAATAATATTAAATAGTCAAAAACTTACCATCGAAGCTCAAAATGCTTTGCTAAAACTTTTAGAGGAGCCGCCTGAATTTACCATTATAGTTTTAGTTTCGGTTAATGCGGATCTTTTACTTCCCACAATTCTTTCCCGAATAGAAATTTTTATTGACCCCGAAAAATCCGTTAAAATCTCTTTAGAAAAGACAAAAAATTTTTTAGAAGCAAATTTGCTTGAAAGATTAAGAATTATTGATAATATGTTATTAGAAGATGAAGCTAAAATCGAAGCAGAAATTTTGATAGGAAATTTACTGGAGATAAGTCCAAAAACTTTTAACAATATTGAGGCTCTAGAAAATCTAAGACTTGCTTACAAAGCGTTAAGTAAAAAAGGTAATGTAAAACAGGTTTTAGAATTTTTAGCCTATAGCATTTAAAATATTATATTTACCTTTATGAAAAAGCTAGCCTTTTTAATATATGCCTGGGGAAGCACCTTTTTAATGGCGGCCTTTATTTATTGGCTTGCTACAATTCCTTATCTTAGTGCAGGGGATAGAGTAACCGACGAGCTGGTAAAAATTCTTTTTAGAATGACTCTTTATGCAATCTTTTTTATACTTTTTTACAGGTCTTTAATAATTACTTTAAAAAGCTCGGTAGAGAGGCTCGCCAAATGGAGAAGTAAAAACGAAAAAATGGACGATGAAGAATTTGTTTTGATAATAGAAACGTTATCCATTATCATTACCATCTTAGCTTCAACACTGTTTTCGGTATTCGAACAATACTCTCAATACCTGGCAGTTTTAAATAATTCTATTGCAAATAGATCTCCGGAATTAAAAGATGTTTTAGTGAGCGTTATTGCTATCTTATTAACTGCCATTGTTGTATATAGTATTCCAGCTATAGGAGAGTTGGAGATTGGCATTAAGCATAGAATACAAGCCGGTAGAAAAAAGAATAAAATATAATGTGGAAAAAGGAGGCACAAAAGTTTATAAACCTGGAGGAAGAAAAGAGAAGGCTGTGGGATGTCATGAATAGTGATTATGTGCTTGCAAAAAGAAAAGAAAGATCTGCTTACTTATTCAAATTCATTATTATCCCACAACAGAATGCAGCCTGGATTTTTCCCAGCTTTGTTTTTCATTACGATGTCCTAAAAAAGATCAACTTTCAAACTGAGGATGTGTTAAGTCCCGAAGATATTAATGAAGGATATTTTTCTTTACTAAAAAACCCCGATGGAACAATATCTTTTATGCCAGCGATAATGGATACCGAAAGATCAAAGGAGCAGTTTAACCAATTATTGGGAGCATTAAACTCTCCCGAATTTGAACTTAATATAATAACAAAATAAGGATTTCAACTGCTATATAACACTAACAACTGCCGGTAACAGGCAATAAGTGGTTAGAAAAACCGGGCTATTTAAATTTCTTTAATGACGCAATACATACCGGGTATCCCTTGAAATTATAAAGTTAATAAATGGCACTAAACAAAATATCATGGTAAAATTTCTAGCTTTCAAATAATTTTTGTAATTATGAGTAATACTACAACCAATAAAGAATACGATGCATCCCACATTACAGTACTAAAAGGGCTGGAAGCAGTTCGAAAAAGACCGGCCATGTATATTGGAGGAACGGACGATGTTGGACTTCACCATATGATATGGGAAATTGTCGATAATGCGATTGACGAAGCATTAGCAGGTTTTGCAACCCTGGTTTATGTCTCGATTAATCCCGATGGATCGGTAACAGTTAAAGACAACGGTAGAGGTATTCCCGTAGATATCCATCCAACCGAAAAGGTGAGTGCGTTAGAACTTGCTGCAACCGTGTTACACGCAGGAGGTAAATTCGATAAAAATAGCTACAAGGTAAGTTCTGGCCTTCACGGTGTTGGGCTTTCTGTCGTCAATGCTTTAAGTGAATGGTGCCAAATTGAAGTTCATAAAAATTCCAAAAAATATATTCAAAGTTATAAAAGAGGCATTGCTGATTTTGCTGTAAAAGAAGATGGATCTACAAAAGTACAGGGAACCTGGGTAACTTTTAAACCGGATCCCGAAATTTTTAAAAACACTGTTTTTAGTTATAAAACCGTAATAACAAGATTAAGGCAAAATGCTTATCTAAATGGGGGTATAAGATTTACCTTTGCGGATTTAAGAGAAGGCAATAAAGTTTTAGAGTTTTATTTTGAAGGAGGTTTAAGGTCGTATGTAGAGCATCTTAACTCGTTAGAAAAACCAATACATAAAGGAATTTTTCACACAAAAAAGGTCGAAGATGGAGTAGAGGTAGAGGTAGCTCTACAGTACATTGATGATATTCAATCAAACGAATACTCTTTTGCAAATAATGTATTAACAACTGATGGAGGAACTCATCTTTCGGGGTTTAGAACAGCATTAACTAAAACAATTAATTCCTACCTAAACGAAAACGGCACTGAAAAAGAAAAGGAGATAAAGCTATCGGGTGATGATGCAAGAGAAGGGCTTACTGCAGCAATATCGGTAAAACTGTCCGAGCCGCAATTTGAAGGCCAAACCAAGGGAAAACTTAATAATTCGGAGGTAACCGGGGCTGTTCGAAAAATAGTTGAGGAGGATTTAAAAACATTTCTAAATGAGAATCCTGCAGATGCTAAATCAATTTTAAATAGAATTATTTTAAGCTACAAAGCAAGAACGGCAGCAAAAGCCGCCAGAGAAGCGGTAATTCGAAAGGGCGCATTAGAAGGAGGAGGACTACCAGGTAAACTTGCCGATTGCTCTTCCAAAGAACCGGCAAATTCTGAAATCTTTATAGTAGAGGGTGATTCTGCCGGAGGTTCAGCAAAACAGGCAAGAAATAGAGAAACACAGGCGATATTCCCATATTTCGGAAAACCTATTAACACCGAAAAAAATAGAATAGATAAAGTTTTAGCAAACCCTTCGATGGGAGATTTGGTTAAAGCATTAGGTGCCGGGATAGGTGAAACTTTTGATGTATCTAAACTTAGATACCACAAAATAGTTTTAATGTCCGATGCCGATGTAGATGGCGAACACATTAGAACTCTAATGTTAACTCTGTTTTTTAGGCATATGCGAAAAATTATCGAAAATGGTTTTGTATATATATCTCAACCTCCTCTTTACAAAGTAATGTTTAGCCCTAACGATGTTGCTTGGGTTAAAGACGATTCTGAACTGGAAAAACTTTTAAAAGAAAGAAAACCGGCAAAATACCCAAATATTCAAAGGTTTAAAGGTTTAGGAGAGATGAATCCCGATCAGCTATGGCAAACAACCATGAATCCAGCAACTCGAATTTTAAAAAAAGTGGTTATAGAAGACGCAGAAGAAGCAAATAAAATGTTCGATATTTTAATGGGAGAAGAGGTAGCGCCAAGAAAAAGATTTATTGAACTAAATAGCACAACTGCAATGCTAGATTTATAAATTGAGATCTTTATAATATATGGATAAAATCGAAGACGTAAATAGTATTAATCAGGATATTGTATCCGAACTTAAACAAAGCTACATTAATTACGCAATGAGTGTAATTGTTGCCAGAGCGCTACCCGATGTTCGAGATGGATTAAAACCCGTTCAAAGAAGGATTTTATATGCAATGCACAAAATGGGCATAACCCCGGGCGGTGCACCCAAAAAAGTTGCAAGAATAAGTGGCGAAACAATGGGTAAATACCACCCTCACGGAGACATTGCTATCAACGACGCTCTAGTGCGAATGGCTCAAGATTTTAGCCTTAGATATCCCTTAATATCGGGGCAGGGAAATTTTGGCTCTATAGATGGTGATCCTGCTGCCGCAGCAAGGTATATCGAAGCTCGGCTTTCCAAAACAGGTGCCTCTATGCTGGATGATGTAGAAAAAACAGTAGATTTTATTGCCAATTATGATGGAAACGAAACAGAACCTGTAGTACTTCCCTCAGCTGTTCCAAATATCTTAATTAATGGTGGAGAAGGAATTGCGGTAGGTATGGCAACAAAGCTTCCTCCTCACAATCTTACCGAGGTAGTAAACGGGTGTGTAAAAGTTATAGATAATGGAAATATTTGGGACGATAAAGAGATAAAAAAATTAAAAATTAATTACGAAAACGATATTAGAAGGGTAGAGGACATTGCAAAATTACCCAAAACCAGATTTTACCAATTTAGAACTGATATTGAGATAAAAGAGGTGCTAAAAGAGATTAAAGGTCCGGATTTTCCTACAGGGGCTCATATTTATAATCAAAAAGAGATCGGTACAATTTACCAAACAGGTAGAGGAGGGATATTAATGCGAGCAGTAAGCGAAATAGAAGAAGTAAAGGGTGGAAAATTTAGAATAATAGTTACGGAGCTTCCTTTTCAGGTTAACAAAGCTACTTTATTGGCTAAAATAGCACAGCTAGTTAAAGACAAAAAAATAGAAGGAATTTCGGATTTAAGAGATGAATCTAACAAGCATGGAATTAGGGTAGTAGTCGAACTAAAAAGAGAAGCAAAACCTAAAACAGTTGAAAACCAGTTATTTAAGTATACTGAACTTCAAAAAACATTTAATGTTAATTCTTTAGCACTGGTAAACGGAGAACCAAAGCTCCTAAGTATTTTAGAGATGATTGAGTATTTTATCTCGCACAGGCAGGAAATAGTAAGTAGAAGGCTCGAAAACGAATTGGGTGAAAATAGAGAACGGGAACATATTTTAGAAGGTCTTTTAATTGCCTTAGACCACATAGACGAAATAATTAAATTGATAAGAGCAGCAAGCGATGCGGAGGAAGCAAAGGCAGGGCTTATTAAAAAATTTAAACTTTCGGAAATTCAGGCACAGGCAATTTTAGATATGCAGTTAAGAAAACTGGCGGCTTTAGAACGAAAAAAGATTGAAGATGAGTATTCTTCAATTGTTAATCGCATAAAAGAGATAATTTTAATTCTAAACACACCACAAAAAGTTTTAGAAATTGTAAAAACCGAGATGTTATCGGTTAAAGAAAAATTTGGAGACGAAAGAAAAACAAAAATCCACAAAGGTAATATAGACGAAATTTCGGAAGAAGATCTAGTTCCAAACGAAGCCACCTTTGTAACAATAAGCACTCAGGGATACATTAAAAGGCTCAAAACCGATACTTATAAAGTGCAAAATAGAGGAGGATCGGGGGTAAAAACAATGTCAACCAAAGATGATGATTCTGTAAGACATGTTTTTAGTTGCCAAACTCACGACCAAATTTTGTTTTTTACAAACAAAGGCAAAGTCTACAGTTTAAAAGTTTATGAAATTCCTGAATTTCAAAGAACAGCAAAGGGAACTCCGATAGTTAATATTATTAACATTTCTCAGGGAGAACTTATTACCAGTGTTTTAACAAGATCTGAAAGCGGAAACATTTTAGACGAAGATATAAAACAAGAAGGGGAGCAAGAGTCAGAAAAACAAGGTAAACTCTACAAATTTTTGTTTATGACCACAAAGCTAGGAACAGTAAAGAAAACTTTAATCTCCGAGTTTGAAAGCATAAGATCTAACGGGCTAATTGCATTAACACTACAGGATAACGACGAATTAATTTGGGTTAAACCTACAACCGGAGAAGACGAAGTAATGCTTGTAACACAAAAAGCCAAGTCAATAAGATTTAAAGAAGAAGATGTTAGAGAAACAGGTCGTTCTTCACAGGGAGTTAGAGGAATAAAACTAAAGCCAGGAGACGAGGTTATTTCTATGGATATTGTAAGAAATACCGAAAATTTTCTGCTAACAGTATCTTTAAAGGGATTTGGAAAAATGACAGAACTTAAGGAATTTGGTGTACAAAACCGCGGAGGTTCGGGAATTTTTGCTGCACGAGTAAATAAAAAAACGCACGACCTAAAAATTGCCAGGTTGCTGGATCATCCCAACAAAGAGCTGTTAATTATAAGTTCTAAGGGACAAGCGGTTAAAATTCCAACTAAAGATCTTCCATTACGGGGAAGACAAACATCAGGAGTAATACTTATGAGATTAAAAGATGGTGATGATGTTTCGGCTGTAGCAATAATATAGTCTTGTTTTAACCATGCAAGTACTACCAAAAAATACTTCTGAACTTTTCTCAACATCTAGATATTTAGTAATAGCCGAATGGCTTATTTTTACCTATAACATTTATTTGGTAAACCAAGATTTATCGGAATTACTTTATAACATTGCCCAGCTTTCCGTTATGGTAGGGGGTGTTACAGCAATTTTCGAAACATTAAAAACGCTTTTAGAAAGACCTGATAAAGAAAATGCTTCTAAAAATATAAGTTCTATTATAAACAAAGAAATTTAGTACTCTACTTTTACCACTCTTTTAAACTCACCATCTTCGGATTAGTAGAGTAGAAGGGCTTTATTGTAAAACAGGAGAGAATTTAACCCACCTAAAAAGTTAAAAATTATTTTTTTGTAATTAAGTTAAATTAAATTCTATTTTATTCTAAATGGAGAATTTAAAACTAAATATTAAAAATTTTATGTTTTATTATAATTCTACAAAAGCAGAGGGGAATAGAGAGCTAATTAAAATATTAAACTTTTACAGGTTACTGAGTATAATCACCCTTATATTTAGTATAGTCCATTTTTTTATTCTTTTAATTTTCCTTAGTTCCTGTCCTACCGAGGGTTTTTTATTGCTCATTTAAAAAACCATGTAATATTTGAAGATTACTCTATCTCGCAGAAGCAGATAATATTTGCAGCCACGAAAACCATATACACTAAACTGATTCGTAAATTTGGAGCTGTAATGCGTTTTAAAGGAGATATTTTATAAAAGCGTACCCATTATACCCCACACAGCTGTGGCCCCTATAGTTATAAACACCAACAAAAGTAAAATAATAAATTCGATATATATATACTTACTTAAAATTGTTCTTGTTTCTAAAGCAATATTTAATAAAACGTAATAGATAATTGCAATAGATAAAACCATATATGTTGTTTGTATTGGCCAAACAGAAAGAACAAGAATTGATAAAACCAAAGTTAATGAAATTGTCGTGCCTTTAACGAGTGCTTTTAAAACCCGCTTGGCACTTGTAACAAAAAAAACAGCCGCAAAACTAAAATAAAACGAGATACTAAAAATAGCAATTATCTTAAAAATTATGTTTATGTTAAGTGCGTATACATAAATAACTGCCAAATACACAGAAATTAACGAGAAAATAAAGTGAGAAGCCTTAGCTGCCTGCTCTAATGGTAGTTTTTTATATCTTGCACCATTTAAAATATTTGATGTAAGAATAATAAAATACGTTAAAATGCCTCCTGCAAAGGATATTGCCAAAGAAAAGACAAATTTCGTAATAAATGCATTCAAACTTAAGGCATATGTTAATGAAAATATCGAAAATGGGATTATTACTGCAGAAGGAAATATTGCAATTGTAAAAAAGCTGATTAAGTCAACCTTGTAAAATAAAACCCAAAGGTTCAATAAAGCTAATAATACCGCTAAGACAATAGCAAATGTCTCAGTGTACAAAAAATTACTTAAGGCGTTATCTTTTATATTATATTTTTTTATCCCAAAATTCTTTATCTCTTTAAATTTTTCGTTAATATCTATCTCTGAGGAAGACAATCCTGAATTATCTAAAGAGGAGACTTTTATTTCGATGTATGTGCTCTCCCCTATTTCTGTCTCATCAAAATCAATAAAGTATTCACTTGCAGTTACTACGGCCAAATTGGAAATTGCTCCCACTTTGTACGAAATATTGTAACCGTACAAATCGCTATTATTAGGAGCATTCCAGGATACTGATACCCTATTGTTTTCAACCCTTACTGTTACGTTAACCGGCGCAGAGGGAGGCAAAACGTAATCCCCTATTCTCGATATAATAGGGTTTGTAAACAAAAAAATAGCAATAGAACAAATTGCTGTAGCAATTATTGTTCTTTGCCTTGTTCCTAGCTGTTTTAAATATTTCATAAAGAAATTTTATATTTTTTTTCCAATAATCTCTATTCCTGTTGCAGTTACTACTCTACCCCTTGGAGTTCTTTTTAGCAGACCCTTCTTTATTAAAAATGGCTCATAAACATTTTCTATTGTGTTTTCGTCCTCTGCAGTGGCAACTGCCAAAGTGTTTAAGCCAACAGGTTTGTTTTCAAATTGACTTACAATTATTTTCAAAATCTCTCGGTCGGTTTCGTCTAGCCCAATTTGATCTATCCCCATTAAATCTAAAACAAATCTTACCATCTCTGTGCTTATTATGACAGAATTATTAACTACCGCATAATCTCTAACTCTTTTTAAAATTCTTATAGCGATCCTTGCAGTCATTCTAGAACGTTTTGCAATTTCGTACGAAGCATCTTCGGTAATTCCTATCCTCAAAATTTTAGCCTTTTGATTAATCATCAAGAATAGCTCGTCGTCATTATAAAAATCCAATCTAATGTGCATGCCAAATCTGTCTCTTAAAGGGGAACTTATCGATGCCATTTTTGTGGTTGCGCCAATAATTGTAATTTGAGGTAGATCAAGCCTAATTGTTTTTGCACTGGGACCTTTTCCTATAACTATATCTAATGCGCTGTCCTCCATAACGGGATAAAGCATTTCTTCTATATTTATTCTTAGTCTATGTATTTCATCGATAAAAACCACAGAGAATGGCTCCAATCCGGTTAATATTGCAGCTAAATCCCCGCTTCGTTCAATCGCTGAACCATTGGTAACATACATTGGCGCATTTAGTTCGCGGGCTATTACATGTGCAAAACTGGTTTTTCCAAGACCGGGTGGACCATGAAAAAGAATATGGTCCAAAGAGGCCTTTCTTTTTTTTGCAGATTCTATCATTATGGAGAGATTATGCTTTTCCTTTTTCCTTCCTATCATTTCGCTAAAAGAGCTTGGTCTCAAAGACCTTTCAAGTCCCTCTTCACTTACTTTTTTCTCAGGATTTAGCAAACCTTTTTTTTCCTCTAAGGTACTTTTTATCATATATTTTTGAGCGCTTCTTTTATTAATGACTGAAGATTTTTTGTTGAAATCTTTGATTTATCAATACTTTTTATTGCCCTCTCTATTTCACTTAAAGAATATCCTAAAGCAGACAATCCTTCCTCTACCTGGGAAAGAATGTTTTTTTCTTCTTTGGTAGAATTGTTCTCTTCCAAATCAGGTATATCTATATCTAACTTAGCTACTTTTGATGTTAGATCAATTTGTATTTTTTGTAACGTTTTTGTACCTACGCCAGATATTTTTAGTTGTTCTAAATTACCAGATTTTATTGCTTTAAGGATGTTTAATGTGCCTTTAGCAGCAATCAGTTGTTGTGCAGTTCTATTTCCTACTCCGTTCACTCCCAGTAACAGTTCAAATACTCTCAAATCAATTTCATTTTCAAACCCCCACAAGCTTATTTCGTTTTCTTTTACACTCGTATAAACAAAAATTTCTACTGTGTCGCCTTTCGAAAATGACTGGAAATAAGTTGAGTTTACTCTCCACCCTACTCCATGTGTTACAACTACCAATAGGCCTTCTTTTTTTAACATTATCTCTCCTTTTAAATATCCTATCATGTTTTTATTGAGTTTAAATGACAAAAACTAACCGCAATAGCATCGGCAGCATCGTCGGGTTTTGGAATTTCCAAAAGATTAAAAATTTTCTTTACCATCTCCTGAACCTGCTTTTTCTCTGCTCTACCATAACCGGTTACAGCTATTTTAACCTGAAGAGGGGTATAATTGAAAATATTCAGTTTTTTTTCTTGTGCAGCAAGCAAAATTATCCCTCTAACCTGTGCAACATCTATCACTGTTTTTTGATTTTTAAAATAAAATAGGCTTTCTACTGCGCAATGATCAGGTTTATATTTTTTTATTATATGCTTTAAACCGTCATATATTTCGTAAAGTCTTGCAGGTAAGCTTTCTTTTGGCGATGTTGTGATAACTCCATAATCAATAATCGAAAGAACTCCCCTCTCTTTTTCGACAATACTCCAGCCTGTAATAGCAAAACCTACATCTATTCCTAAAACTTTCATAAAATTAGATTTGACCAGATATTAATAATATCAAAATTTCTCTCTAATTCCTCCTTAAAACTTTTCAAGTTATCTAAATTTTTATCTGTAATTCTTATTTTAGTTAAAGCCTCTCTAATAATTCCTGCACCTTTTATTTTTACATTATTGATATTGGCTAGGAGTTCAACAGTTTGTTTTAAAAAATCTTTAGTTGTAGTTATCAAACACGAATCGTTTAAGACTTGGACATCTTCTACACCTTCACAACTCATAATATCCAATAGTAATTGCTCTATATCAAATTTATTATTATTTTCAATAAGTATCTGCCCATGGGTTTCAAATTTCCACGATATCGAGCCTTCCGGAAGAATCTTAAAATTATGCTTATATGCCCATGTTCTAAGTTCAAATAAAGTTCTGTTAGAATTATCGGTTTCCAATTCGACTAAAATATTTTCTTGATTAGGTCCCAAAAACTCGTATACTTTAGTTTGCGTAATGCTTCCCTCTTCTTTTTCTCCAAGAGCGGTTTTTATTGCTTTTTCAATTCTGTCTCCAGGTAAATTGGCAATTTTTGCAGATTGTATGGCGATCTTCAATAATGGGTTAAAATCCGGATCACCACTTAAGCCAATTTTTACAGCATTAAAGATATCCCTCGAAGCTTTTGTTAGTAGGGAAGATTTTTTTACATCCTTTATCTCTTTTATTCTTTTCACTTTTGACCACTTAGAATGCCCTGCCATATTTTTTATATTCCAATACTTTGTTTACCTAGTACCACTATAATATCACCCGAATAATTATTGGAGTAAGTCTCCTGCTCCAACTTATAATTCTGGAAAAGCTCCTCGCCAATATCTACCAGGGTGTTAGGAAAATCAGCTGTATTTGTGCCGGGAAAAAAGATTATTGTCTCTTCGAGTTGCTCAAAATAATTTCCTTCTTTTACAATTGTTAATCCCTTATTTTTTAACAACCTTTTAGCCCTCGCAGCCAGACCAGTTTGTAAAGTAGCATTAAAAATTTCTATTCTTGCTTGCTCCTTTACAGAGTCCAGCGAAAAAAAAGTTTGTGATACTTTATTATCAATTTCTTTGTAATTCGGTTCTAAAACATCAAGCAAAGATTCAGATTCTTTACCCTCATTTTTTCCAAGATATGTTGAGTTGATTATTAAATCAGAATTATTAAGTGTTAGTATAAGATTAAAAACTTCGTCCCTCGAAAAATTAGTTTCTAAAAGATCTGCAATATTTTTTCCCTCCCAGATAAGTCTATATAAAAACAGAATATTTTTAAATTTTTCAAAGTTGGAGTTAAACAAGTCCAGATATATTTTCGAGAGGTTATCATTTGTAAACGAAGACTTAGTATTTACAATTAGGTTTAAAACCTCGTCGGTGTTTAGAATTTTGTTGTAGTCGTAATTTTCAATTCCTTCAGAATAAGCAACCTTAAGAGTAAGCCCCCAGTTATAGGCGTTAGCAATAATCTCCGATTCTGAGATTACTATGTATCTATCTATCCTAAGCCCTATAAGACTACTTAAAGAGGAGATAATTTTCTCTATAGTAACATCATCCTTATTTAAAAGGTCATAAAGCGTAGTGTTTTCGCCACCGTAATCAATCAAAAAGTTAGGATTTAATGAAATAGATTTAACAGATGAGTTTTTTTTGTTTATAGAAAATAGATATGCAACTTTTAAAAATTTTAAACTTTTTAAATAATCGTTTTCGGTTACCAATATAACTGTATTTAAATTTGACTTAGGGTAAATAGGTGCAAAAAATTTTTCCTGCTCAGAAAAACTCGTATTATTGTAAAACTCGTAAGTTTTTAAATCAATATCTGTAATTAGTTTTATATGAGTTACGAAAACTGCAGCGATTGTCGTAATGATCAATGCAAATCTGTATTTTCTAGCTAAATTGATTATAGCTAAATTAGACATTTTAATGCTCGAGAACTTGTCTTTTTTACTTATTTTCGCTTTTGCTCTTACAACTCCTCTTTTATACCTTACCAGCCAAAGATATGGAGGAAAAGTATAAATAAAAATTGAAATTTTTGACAGCTGTTTTTTTAGGTTCACCTCAATTTAAAATGAAGAAAAATAGTATTAAGTGCCTTTTAGCCAATCAGCAATGCGTTTATCTCAAATTATTTCTGTAATTTGGATTTAGCTTATTTTGGCTATTCAAATATCTACTATACCTTTTCATTACCTAGTGCGCTAGAAGCCTTCCTTTTAAAAGTTTTTTTAAAAAGATGCTTAGCATGACGCACTGATTTGCCAACACCACTCTTCCAAAAAAGCACTTCATTTTTTACAGAAAATGGATCCTTTTTTGTTTTATCAGTTTCAGAAAAGTCATCATCTAAAACGACCTCAGTCCCAGCTTCTTTTGGAGATTCCATTTCTACAGTTTTAAATGACTCTTTTTTAGAAACCCATTCCAATTCTAATTTTGCGTCGTGAAGTTCAGAGGGCTTTTTGCTAACCTTTATTTCCAGACTCAAAACAGCATCTCCCTCAGAATCTACAAAATTTACTATTGGTAAATTTACTCCTCCTGCGGGTTTGATTTGTTGGCTATCACCTTTTAGATAAACAACATTTTCATCTTCAAGTTCAGGCCTCATTACCAGATATAGAACTAAAACAGGAATGTTTAAAGGTAAAACTGCAACAGTAAAGACAATAGGCCATAGTAAAGTGTTAAATCTCTTCTTTGAATCAGCAAAAACCCATATTGTTAGAATAATCCAGAGCGAAGCAAAATAGAGAATTATAATACCTGTTATCACTGTGTAATTGATGCTACCGTTTAATAAGGAAAGGATTGAATCCAACATATATTTGGGCTATAAAAAGTATTTAAATTATCGAAGGAGGGACTTGAACCCTCACGCCTTTTTAAAGGCACCAGATTTTGAGTCTGACGTGTCTACCAGTTCCACCACTTCGACAAGCTTAATGCTTGCCTAATTATAATTTACCTTATTAAATTAATCTAGTAAGAATCAGCTCGAAGCTGCTTGTTCGATATCCAAAAACTTAGTTTGCGGACTAACAAAAGATAATTGAAACCTCCCTGTTGGTCCATTTCTATGTTTAGCTATAAAAACGTCTACTTTTACATTAGAGGGGTCTATCTCCTCATCGGCAACCACATCCCTTCCTAAAAAGATTACAATATCTGCATCTTGCTCTATAGATCCAGACTCCCTCAGATCAGATAATTGAGGGATTTTATCCATTCTATTTTCTACAGCTCTGTTAAGCTGTGATAAAGCTACAATAGGAATATTAAGTTCTCTTGCAAGAATTTTTAAAGATCTGGAAATTTCGGCAATCTCTTGAGCTCTATTTTCGATATTTGCTCTACCTTGCATAAGCTGCAAGTAATCAATTACAAGAAGATCAAGCCCATGTTCCATTTTAAGTTTTCTAGCTTTAGACCTTATTTGCATAATGTTAATACCCGATGTTTCATCGATAAAGATTTTAGATTCCGAAAGCTTTGCCACTCCTTCGTTGTATCTTTTATATTCATTCTCCCGTAAATTAGCCATTCTAATATTCCACAGATTAATTCTCGATTCTTGGGCTATCATTCTTTCTATAACCTGAACCCCGGGCATTTCTAGTGAGAATATTGCAACTGTTTTTTTATCAGACACAGCAATATATCTTGCAATATCAAAAACAAACGCACTTTTTCCTACACTTGGCCGCGCTGCCACTATTATTAAATCTGATTTATGCAATCCCTGCAATTTTTCGTCTAAAGAGTTAATTCCTGTAGAAAGTCCTCGTAGAGATTCCGGATTACGGGCATATTCATCTGCCCGCTCCATTTGCATCTCTAATAGTGTTTGCGAATCAAAAAAATCCTGTTGAACATTTTCAGAAGATACACTTAGAATTTTTTTTTGGATCTCGTCTACAATATCGGGTAACTCTCTTTGCTCCTCTCTACTTACAGAATCAATTTCGCCTGCAAGGCTAATTAGTTGCCTTCTTATCGCTGCATCTCTAACTAAATATGCGTATTCCTCTACATTTGCCGAAGTAGGAACTTCCGATATTATCTCAGTTAAATATGTAGTTCCTCCGGCTTGTTTTAGCAAGGAAAGTTTTTTTAGTCTGGAAGTTAGTGTTATTACATCAACCGGTCTGTTTTCTTTATAGATTGCCTTTATATGCTCAAAAAGTATAGCATTTCTTAAATCGTAAAAGTATTGGGGTTCCAACAAGTCGATAACTCTTGGAAGTGCTGCGCTATCAACTAAAATAGAGCTTAACAATGCTGTTTCCGCTTCTAAATTTTGAGGTGGAACTCTTTTAGAACTATTCATTTTACTTTATAAAATAAACTTTCGTTTGAACGGGCGATTCCTGGGAAAAATCGCTATCTTTTACCTTAAAGGAAGAAACTTCTTCCGAAAAGGGGAAGATTTTCGCAAGATCCGATAATGTTACAAATGCATCCTTTCCGATTTTAGATAAAATAGCTAATTTGGAGGGCTCAAAAAAGCCCACAGCTGCCTTTACCCTTTCCATTTCCATTTGAGGAGCTATTAGCAGATCGACATCTTCTATACCCTTTAAATTTTCGTGTTTTAAAATAGTCGCATCGGTTATTACACCGCATTTAATATTTTCACACCTTACAAGTAGAAAATTTGGCAGGCCAAGGTAATTACTATTATCAATTGGAGTCTCTACACTATTAAGAGAGATTCCGCCCTTCTCAAATTCGCCTGGTGTTGTGGCCTCTAGTGTCCCCTCCGAAGTAACTACAGAGAAAGAAATATGCCCATCAGAAAATATAACCATCAGTTTAGCTCTTCCATCGGATTTTTCTGCTAAAAAGCTTTTTGAATCGAGAATTTTTAAATTCATAATAAAGGGTAGAAATAAATAAGAAAAATATCCCGTCTATCGGATAAAAAATGTATTTAATATTAGCATAAAATTATAGCAAATATACTGGTTTTTGACAGACTAAACTGCTATAATTACCTGCTTAAATAAGTAATTTTTAGTATGAAAAAGAGCATTCATCCCAAATGGAACAAAGAAGCAAAGGTGCTTTTAAACGGTAAAGTTATAATGACGGTTGGCTCAACATCTGATGAAATGAATGTAGAAATATGGGCAGGAAATCACCCATATATCTCTGGCAAAGAAGTACTGGTAGATGTAGATAACCTTGTTGATAAATTCAATAAAAAAGTCCAAACTGCAAAAGCAGTTCCTGTTCTATCCAAAAAAGACAGAATAGAAAAACGTAAAGAGAAAAAAGCATCAAGCACCGGCGCGTTAACTCTTAAGGACATGCTCGATAAAATAAAATAGTTCAAGTAATGAACACTTCATTAAAAGAAAGAGTTCTAAAAGAGCTCGAAATCTCGGACGAATCGTTTACAAAAGAAGAGCTGGATAGGCTATCCCTATTGGGAGAAAAATCACTTTCCGACAGTAAAAATTTTAATTCTGCCGAGTATGGCAAAATTAGTAAAGAGGTGGAAAAGCTACAAAAAAAATTAGGGCTTATAAACTCATTAAAAATCCTGTTAGCCGATCTGGATTCCACAGAAAACCTTTTAACTGATTTGGAACTTGGTGGTCTCGCCAAAGATGATATAAAAAAGCTTGAGCAAGAGGCTACTTCTAAACTAGCCGAACTCGAAAAGCTAAATGTTAAAAAACTAGATAACGATGATTCGAAAGCCATTATTGAGATTCGCCCAGGAGTAGGAGGAGTAGAGGCGGCATTATTTGCTGAGGACCTTTTTAAAGCATACCTGGCTAGTTTTTCGAAATCTGGAATAAAAATTGAAGTATACACTATTGATTACAATGTTGAAGGAGGAATAAACTTAGCTATATTTTTAGTTGATTTGCCTGGATCGTTTGGCCTGCTTAGGTTTGAAGGTGGTGTTCATAGAGTTCAAAGAGTTCCATCCACAGAGACCTTAGGAAGGATTCATACCTCTACTGCAAGTATTGTTGTTATGCCTCAATTTGATAATATTGATATCAAAATAGAACCATCAGATTTAAGAATAGATGTTTATAGGGCAACTGGTCCCGGTGGGCAGTCTGTTAATACAACCGATTCGGCAGTTAGAATAACTCATCTTCCTTCTAAAATAACTGTAACCTGTCAAAACAGCAAATCACAGCATAAAAACAAGGAGTTTGCCATGTCGGTTTTAAAAAGCAGGCTTTACGAGATTGAACTTGCAAAGAAACAGGTTAAAGAAAAGAACATTAGATTAGATTCAATTCAGGGAGGAGATAGATCAGCTAAAATAAGAACATATAATTTTCCCCAATCCAGAATTACCGATCATCGTATTGGCAAAAGCTGGTTTAACATTAACGAGGTTATGGCGGGCGGAATCGGTGATATCGTCGAAGAAAGCGGTATAGAGCTTCGAAAGCTTAACTAATAACAGGTTTAAAGAAACCTTATAATGCCTCTAAAGCTGCCTCCATCTGGGAATCATATTTCTCTTTTTGAAACCTTTCAATATCAAGATCTACAATTTTGTCTGGTTCTATTGGAGAATCGCCTGATATGTTATTCCCCGCCGGGGTAAGCCATTTTTGGAACGGCAAAATAAGAGTTCCACCTCCATGTAAATCGCTTATTACCTCCTGCTCCACTCCCTTACCCACACTTGGCATACCAAGAATTTCTGCCCTTTGGTTATCTTGCATCGCTGCAGCAAAAATCTCCGAAGCAGATGCGCTCCCTTCGTTTATTAAAACAACTAAAGCTACACTTTCAAGCCTGCCTTTTCGAAAATCTTTATATACTTGTCTGTCGGCTTGCCTTGTTTCTTCCATCATAATAATTTCTCCATTCTCTAAAAATTCCTCAGCCACATATCTAACACTATATACATAACCGCCAGGATTATTTCTTAAATCTAATATAATTCCTTTGGGGTTTGCATTAGTACTAAGTATTTGTGTAACAACATCATCCCAGTTACTGTTAAAGACAAAAGGATCGGTATCTATAAACTGACTTATATCTATCTTAAAAATCCCGTTTCCCAAATCTTTATATGATATATTCTCAACTTCAATTTTATCCCTAATAATCGAAATCTCTTTGGTAATATATTCATTATTTTCGAGCCGTATTATCTCTAAAACAACCTCCGAGCCTTTAGGCCCACGAATGTTTGCAGCAACAGTAGAAGGATTGCTCCCCAAAAAATTTATTTTATCTATTTTAGAAACAATGTCTCCGGGCATTATTCCAGCTTTTTCGGCAGGATTTCCCTCTAAAACGCTCTCAACCTCTGTGTTTTCGCCATTAAATCTTAAGGTTATTCCAATTCCTTCGAAGTCTGGATTTCTACTCTCCATGTATTGCTTTGTTTCTGCAGAATTAAGATAAGAAGCATATGGATCTTCTAAAGCTGCTACCAAACCTTTGGCAAGGCCATCTTCAATACTCTCATCCGATGGAATCTCGCCTATATACTTGTTTAAAATATTACGGTAAATCTCCTCAATAAGGGTTTGATCGATAATTGAAGATGAATTTGTATTTGAGGAGTTATTTCCAGTAGAATTGTTAGAAGTTGCAAATAGGCCTGCAGTTGACAATACACCAAATGCCACCACTCCTAGCGAGAAACCCAAAACTAAAGCTGCTATAGCTGTAAAAAGTATAGGCGTTTTTTTGTCTTCCATAAATAAAGAAAATTTAAATACCCATAAAGTTTAGCAAAAATTGTTTTATAAACAAAATTCTTTTCAAATCCTTTAATAGGCTTGTTCACTGGTAGTTTTTATCGGTATACACTTGTCGAAGCAACCTAATTATTGCAATCGCTTTTTAAAAAAAGAATACCAGGGAGTGTTCAATTTATCTGCATTTTAATATTATTTAAATGTTACTGTAATCAATGAAACTAGCTACAATATTGGCTTTATTTTTGTATATTATAGATAAATTCTGTCTAATGAATCTGTATAGAATTAAGCTATTGTTGAAAAATAAAGACCGAACAAGAATTCGGCCTTTAGTTTTAGAAATCAGTTTTATACATACTGGACAAATGGAAGCATAGCCATATAACGGGCTCTCTTTATTGACAGAGCCAATTTTCTTTGGCATTTTCTTGATACTCCCGTTTTCGAAGAAGGGAATATTCTTCCTCTCGTCGAGATATATTTTTTTAACGTAGAGATATCTTTATAATCGATTTTCTCCGCTTTACCATTAAAAGGACATTTTAAATTGGTAGGTTTAATGATTTTTCTACCTTTCTTCCTTTTATTATTTTTATTAAATGGTTGATTTGAACCTACTGTCATAATTCTTTAATAACTCTTAAAATAAATCTTCACTTTTAAATTCCTCTTCTACAGGAACTTCGTGTGCAGGTGAATCGGTCATCTCCTCTTCTACAACAGAAGAAGTGGAATCAGCTTCTTGAGGCTCTACACTTTGAGCACCGACTCCTTTTTTGCCTTTGCTATCGATTAAAATCATATCATTTAGCTTTATTTCTGTTCTATAGGATTTTTTTCCGGTTTCATCTTCGGTTACTCTTGTTCTTAATTCACCTTCAACCCAAACTAACATCCCTGTGGCTAAAACCTGTGCGCAAATCTCTCCTAGCTTATTAAAAGCTATCAAATTATGGTACTCTGCTCTCTCTTTAAAAGTTCCGGCTTTATCTTTCCAGCTGGTATTAGTAGCTATTCCAAAAGTACAAACTACAACATTATTTCCTGCCTCTTTTAAAACAGGATTTCTGGTAAGGTTACCTATTAACATTACCTTATTCAGTGATCTAGCCTTGGACATACATTGAAAATAATAAATAATTAAATTAATATTAAAGATTCTCTTCTTTAAGAAGTAAAAATCTTAAAACCTCTGGCGTTAAACTTATTATTTTTTTTAATTCAGTTGCTTTTTCGGCCGAGATTTCGACCCTACATAAAATATATACTCCCTCCTTAAATTTCTTTACAGGATAAGCTAAAAGCCTCTTTCCAATAAATTCTACTACCTTAAAACTACCTTTTTCGGAAATAATTTTTTTCTCTATTTTCGATAAAACCTTATCTCTTACATCTTCGTTGGTAAGTGGCTTTGCCAGTATCATCAACTCGTATTTCATAAACCAGTTATTTTTAAATAAATAATATTAAACTAAAATTGCCTTAACCTGTAGGCACATTTGAATTTTTCCTTAATTCTGTTTTTAGCTCTCCAATTATACAACACTAACGGTCGAATTCCAAGTTCAACCAAGAATTTGGCTAAAAAAGGGTGCGTTGTTTTATAGATTCAGCCAGAGTTCTCCCCGGCAAAAACTCTATATCCGAGCCGGTAGGGATTCCCCTTGCCAGCCTCGAAAATTTAACATTGGAGTTAATCTTTATTATCTTATCTTTTAAAAACATAATTGTTGCTTCTCCTTCCAAATCTGGATTTAGAGCAAAAATTACCTCTATAGTGCCATCTACTAGCCTTTTTAGCAGCCCTTCAATTTTTAAATCTACTGGAGTTATACCTCTAGAAGGAGATAGAACTCCCCCCAAAACGTGATACTTTCCATTGTAAGCTCCCGATTCCTCTATTGTATTCAAACCGCTTACATCCTGCACCACCATTACCTGGTCTTCTACTCTTAAATTATTCCTGCATATTCTGCAACTTTCGCCTCTTTTAGATAAATTTCCACAATTGGCACACGAGCCCAATTTTTCTATTACGGATTTTATGCCCTCAACTAAATTTTCAGTGTAGTTATTAGGATTTAAGGCCAGGTAAATAGCCGCTTTGGATGCCAACCTCGAACCCACCCCCGGCAACTGAGATATTAGATAAGAGAGTTTTAAAAGCTCTTCTGGGGAACTCATTTTAATTACTTAGCATTGATCTTAAATCGTCTAAGCTTGTTGCACTGGCCATCTGTTTTTCCAGATGTTTTTTTGCATCTGCCATTGCGGCTTTAGTATCTTGTTCAATTAATCTAGAAACTTCGTTGATTAAAGATTCAGTAGACCCAAATTTAGAAAGTCTAGATGTTAGTTCATCTTTATTTACTTCTAAAGCCGAAACTGTGTACAAACCATCAATAATAATTCCTTTTATAATACCGGCCTGACCCACCCCTTTTATTTGGCTCATCTTCTTTTTGGCTTGCATAGCTTGCCTTAACATTTTTGCACTATCTAAAATTCCCATATAGTTTAACTAATAAGTAAAATACTCTCTACCAGTTCAGAGTTATCTAAAATTTTATCATCTTTTACTTCTGATTTTGATGTTACTACCTCCTCTATCTCTATTTCTCTTTGCTCTGGGCTTTTTTTCGAATTTATATTTTCTAAAAGCGCTAGATCTAAAGTTAAATCATCACCAAAAAGTTCTCTAGCTATTTTTGTAATTATTTCTAAGACCTCGCTTTTTGATAAATATGCCAATGTATGTTTGTACGGGTTTTTTATAAGCAGAACCTTTTCATGTAAAGAAATAATACAATCAAACAGAGCTGTTTTTAAGCGTAGGCTTACTTCGCCACATTTTGCTATAAATCTAGCAACTTGATCATTTTCGGGTCCTGTTTTGACATCGGTGCTTGAGATAACTCTTGCAGATATGGTTTTTTTTACCTGTGCTGTATTATTTTGCTCTAATGTTGTAACACTGTTGTTATGTAAATACTTTATTACAAATATTTGAATAATTGCCTCTTTATCGGAAAAATCTTTTACCTCGGTCTTTAGCTCAAATACAGCATTTATAAGTTTAATAATCGATGTTACGGAGAATTCTGTAGAAGATTTATTGACTGCATTAACCAATAAGTCTTTTAATATTTTTATTAGCTGCTCGATAAAATAAGAAAGATTTACACTTGCAGCCGTAATTTTAGCTAAGTTGTGCATACAACCTTCGTAATCACCTCTCAGCAAAGAGAAAATAAAATTGTTTAATAGCTCGGTTTCTAACAGCCCCAAGGAAGAAGCAACCTCTTTTTCGCCTATAAATTTATCCGTTGAATTAACCATTACTTTTCCTAAAAGACTTTCTGCATCTCTAAAGCTTCCTCCTGATAGCTTGAAGATACTTTCCAGAGCTTTTGGATCTGATCTAAAACCCTCTTTTTGTACGATAAAGGCCAATTTTTTGACAAGTTCGATTGATGAAGCAAGAGTTAAATCAAATCTTTGGACTCGTGATAATACAGTAAGGGGGATTTTATTTGGCTCAGTTGTGGCCAGAATAAAAATTACATGTGAAGGAGGCTCTTCGAGGGTTTTTAACAACGCATTAAAAGCTTCTTTAGTAAGCATATGAGCCTCGTCAAGTATGTAAATTTTTTTACGTAAAGTTACAGGTAAAAAATTAATCGTTTCTTTTAAATTTCTTATCTCTTCAATACCTCTATTAGAAGCAGCATCCATCTCTATAACATCAAGAGCTTCGGCATTATTAATTAGTTTACACTCTTCACAATTATTACAAATATCTCCCTTCTCTTTAAAATTACTGCAGTTTACCCCTTTTGCCAAAAGACGCGCTATTGAAGTTTTACCTGTGCCTCTTGGGCCTGCAAAAAGATATGCATGAGATGCTTTTTCGTTTAGTATTGCAGATTTTAAAATACTAACAACATGCTCCTGTCCAATTATTTCGGCAAAGGTAGCTGCTCTATATTTTCTGTATAAAACATCGTTCATATCAAAAGGAAAATCTTCTTAACAAAAGAAATTTTATCACACAAAAGAATAGAGATTCAAAACTTATTCCAAAAGTGTTTACAAAAAAGCAATGTCTTAGGGAAACCCCACAAACCAACCTATCTCTAGTTTATTATTTATTCAAAGACTTAGGGAGAATACTATTTTTGAGCCTTTCTACTAGCTTGCCTTCTTCTTTTTTTCATTTTCGCCCACTTTTTTCGTGAAATGTGGGTAACATTTGTTCTAGGAACAAAATATCTAATTTCTTCTAATTTTTCTATAACGCCTTCCCGAGTAGCCTCTCTCCAGAGAAGCCTTAAAGCCAAATCTATTGGTATTCCATCGTGTACTACTACTGACATAATTTTAAGTTATTCTTAATCTCAATTAATTAATAAGCTTGATGATTTTATCAAATATTTTTGAAATTATCTACCGAAAATATTTTTTATAAAATTTATAAGACCGCCAATCCAGTCGAGCTGAATTACATCCTTAATATTGATAATTATAGCCAGAAAGATTAAAAGCCCAAACCCGATTAAATTAATTCTGCCAAGAATTTTGTCGGGTATCTTTTTGCCTAGTAACTTTTCTATGCCAAATACTAAAATTTGCCCTCCATCCAAGGCAGGAAAAGGCAAAATATTTACTACTGCCAAAGAAACACTTATCAAAGCCGTTAATGGAATTAAAATCTCCCAAACCTTAAATTGAACTATTTGGCCAATCTGATTTGTAACAGCAGGTAAACCTCCGACTGTGTTACTTAGTTCCTGAAAGTCTCCGCTACTTACAGAATCCGATATTATCCTACCAAGTGCATTTATTTGATAGAAAATAGAATCGTATGTTAAAGATATACCCGAAAATATGTTTTGTGGATATTTCAAAAAATAAATTGCACGATCAATAGAAACGTTATCCGAAGAGAATGTAACATTTAGTATCCCTCCATTTTCAGATTCTTCCTTTAAGGGTATATCTATTGTAGAAACCGAGTATGAATCTAAATCCAATAAACCAAGTGTTACAGTCTTGTTCAAATTATCTTTTAATATCCCCCTAAATTCCGAAAAAGAACTAAAATCATTACTATTTATAGATACGATTATATCTCCAGGGTTTAATATACCTGCGGAAACCCCTTGTTTATCTACTTCTACAACTTTTAACGGGAAATATGCATTTTGCGATTCAGTTCCCGAAAAGCTGTAATCTGAAAGTTTTGGAAAAATACTGAATTTATAACCGTTTGAAGCCAAATAAACTGAAAACAACAATGATGCGAATAGTATATTCATTGCAACACCGGCAACCAAAACAAAAAGCTTAATCCTAAATTTCTTATTTCTAAAAGAATTGGGGCCAGTGGTTGTATCGGTTTCGCCTTCCAGATTAACATAACCTCCAAGCGGGAAAACATTTATGCAGTATTTTGTGCCATTAAAGTTTTTACTGTATAAAGTTTTACCAAAGCCAATTGCAAATTCTTTTACATCTACCCCTCCTAGTTTTGCTGCAATAAAATGCCCCAGTTCGTGAACTAAAACCAAAACACCGATTATTAAAATAAAGAAGAAGATTGTTAATAAAATATCCATATGCCTTAGTTGATTGACTTAACCTCATCAGTTTTTTGTTTACAAACCTCAGTAATAGAAGCTTCAAACTCTTTTAAAATGGAATCTATTTTTTCTTTGCTCCTTTTTTGATCATCTTCCGGAACTTTTTCCATAGACTCTACCTGAACTTTAAACTCACCTCGAATTAACCTTAATTTTATTTTTCTTTCTTCCAACCACTTTTCTATCTCCGCTGCTTTTTTTTCTCTATCCTCCATAGTAAGTGGGCTTATATTAATAATAAATAGATTCTTTTTACCGGGCGCTACCGAGACTGAGCCTAAACTAGAATCTCTTAGGCTTTTTTCTACATTTGCCAACACCCCGGTATCCCACACTTCTATGTCAATTCTTGTTGCATTAATAATTTGAATTTTTGCAACTGCGTGTAAAGGCATTGTTTGGCCATAAGCTTCTACATTTATATTGCTTAACATGTCGTTACTGGCTCGCCCAGTTTTTATTCCTTTTAAATCCTCCTTAAATTCATCTACAACAGTTTTTAATCTATTCCTGTAATTTGACTCGTCAAAAAGCATAAGAAAAATGTAATAAATATTACTAAATTTATATCTTATCTCTATTTTACTACAGTTTTACCTGATCTGTTAAAAACTCTTCGCCTAGTTGCACTTTAAAAAATCTTGTTATTACAATTTTTTCGCCAATCTTTGCAATTAGTTCGTTTAGATAATCTTCTACCAGTTTGCTTTCGTCCGAAAATAACGATTGTTTAAGAAGAACAGTGTCTTTATAAAATTTTGAAAGTTTTCCCTCCATAATTTTAGCTTTTACTTCTTCCGGCTTACCTTCTAAATCTGCTTCGAATACCTTTTTTTCTGTTTCCAACTCTGATGGATCTATTGTATCAACAGAGATATATTTTGGTCCAATTGCAGCAACATGCAAGGCGATTTCATCTGCAAATTTTGCCATATCCGGGCTTTTTGCAGCAAAATCTGTTTCGCAGGCAACCTCAACAATAGCAAGTAATTTGGAATTTGTATGTTTATAAACCCCTAATATTCCATTAGAAGCAATTTTATCTTTTCTTTTCTCTGCCTTAGCTACACCTTTTTCTCTTAAGTATTTTATTGCAGCCTCAGTGTTACCTCCGGAAATTTCCAAAGCTTCTTTTACAGCGTTTACACCTGCTCCAGTTGCGTTTCTAAGCTCTTTTATTTGCTCCATTGTTACCATAAGTTTAACTATAAAAATTATTGAAATGTTACTTATTTATTTTGTTTTAGCTACCTTTTTTTTAGATTTTGTGCCCTCAGATTTTACAGCCTTCTCCTTTGTTGCCTTAATTGTTTTACTTTTCGCAGCAGAAGGTTTTTTAGTCTCCTTTTTCTGAGCCTCTTCCTTTACCCTTTCTAAAATTCCTTTAACTTTAGATGATGTTCTTTTAACTTCCGGTTTAGTAACAACAGCTTCTACAGACTTTTCGGGCATAATATTAATAACCTCAGCCTTGTTTGCTTTTTCCTCTTCTCTTCTTATTATTTTTACTTCTATCTTACTATAATCCTTTATTGAATGCTTTACGCCGTTTCCTTTATTTCCCTTTATTACAGCATCGGCTAAAACATTAATTAAGAATCTTATTGATTTGATAGCGTCATCATTAGCTGGGATAGGATAATCCGCGTCTTCAGGATCGGAATTTGTATCAATAATCCCAACAACTGGTACTCCTATTTTTCTTGCTTCTTTTACAGCTGCTTTTTCGTAGTTTGTATCAAGAATAACAATTGCGGTGGGTTTAGACGAGAGAGATTTAACTCCACCATATAGCCTAAACAGCCTTGCCCATTCTTTTTTCATTAAAGCAACTTCATATTTTGTTCTATCCAATACTCCCTCCTCAAAGGATTTTTCGAGTTCAACAAGAGCATTTAAACTCTTTTTTATTGTTGCAAAATTTGTTAACAGTCCGCCTACCCATCTTGCAGTCATATAGTAAGAACCTGATCTTATTGCTGCATCTCTTACAATTTCCACTGCCTGTCTTTTTGTCGAAACAAAAAGCACATTCCCCCGTGACGCTGCTTCCTCCAAAAATTTGGCTGCAACCTTTAGTCTTTCCAGTGTTTGGGAGATATCAATAATATGAATGTTATTTTTCTGAGCATAAATAAACCTGCTCATCTTAGGATTCCACCTTTTTGCCTCGTGGCCAAAGTGAATGCCATTCTCTAAGAGATCTTGAAGAGACATAGCCGCCAGATCTTTGGAAATATTATTTTCCATATTAACCTTATTATAATAATTAAACTTCCGCAGATGCTCCCTTAGGAGAGGTTTTATATCTGCGTGCTGAATTGGAAAGATTATAACATAGATTATTTACAAATTCGATGCTAAAACCTCTTACTAAGGTATTAGGATATAACTAATCCTCTAAATAATAGGACAGTTTAAAGAATCGTAGTTACAAAATACATTCGATGCAAGCTAGTGCGAAGTTTATTTTTTAGTTTTTTTTATTCGTCTAATTTCTTTTACTTCGGGGTAATCTGGATGTGCCCAGAATTCACCAAATTTTCCTTTTTTTAACAAAAACTCTCTTCCATCATCTGTTTTTGGAATTTCGCCATACTTAGAAAGAAGTCCCTCCTTTGTTAGTACAAGAGGTTTAGCATCCTTAACCTTTGGATAATCAGGGTGAGCCCAAAATGAACCGTATTTTCCCTTTTTTAGTAAATATAATCTACCGTCTTCAGCTTTTGGAGGTGCCTCGTAAAACCCCTTTTCCAAAATATCTGCTACTCCGTTTTCGTTAGAATCTTCTTCTTCCAAGGTTTTCATCCCCTTACATTCTGGATAACGTGTACAACTTAAAAATTTTCCATATTTTCCTAATTTGATAACCATTTTGGAACCACATTCCGGACACTTTTCGTCACTGGCGCCTAATTCGGTAAATTCACTTCTAGCAATTGTTTTTTCTTTTTCCAAAATATTTTTTTCGAATGGTTTGTAGAAAGTTCCCAAAAGCTCCTGCCACTGTATTTTGCCCTCTGCAATATTATCTAAATTTTCCTCCATAGTCCTGGTAAAATCGTAATCTACTATGTCCGTAAAGTATTTTGTTAAAAGCTTGTTAACCACCACTCCAACATCTGTTGGTCGTAAATACTTGTTTATGCTCTCTACGTATTTTCTTGAAATAATTGTAGAAATTATTGTGGCATATGTAGAAGGTCTTCCTATTCCCAGAAATTCCATTTTCTTAATAAGAGATGCCTCCGAATATCTTGCTGGCGGCTCTGTAAAATGCTGTTTTGCCTCAATGCTGTCTGGATATAGCATTTCTCCCTCTTTAAAATCTGGAAGGATTTTGTTGCCTATTTTTTCGGGATATACTTTTAAATAGCCATCAAAAACAATTTGCGATCCAGTTGCCTTTAGCTCATAGTTTTGTACTGTTGCAATTACTGAAACATTTTTTACCTGTGCTGATGCCATAATAGAAGAAAGCGCTCTTTTCCATATTAGATCGTAAACTTTTTTTTCATCACCATCCAAGGAAAGCTTTGCGGAATTAGAAAAAAAATCGACGGGCCTGATACACTCATGAGCTTCCTGAGCGTTTTTATTCTTATTTTTATAATATCTTCTCGATTCTGGTAGGTATTTGCTACCATATAATTCTTTTATGTATTTCTCTCCCGAGGCTATAGCTATGTTAGACATATTTAATGAGTCCGTTCTCATATAAGTTATGTATCCTGACTCGTACAATTTTTGCGCAACTTGCATTATTTTTTTTGCCGAAAAGCCCAGTACATTAACCCCAGCTTGCTGTAATGTGCTTGTAATAAATGGAGGTCTCGGATTTTGTGAAGAAAAATCTTCTTGAACTTTTTCAACTTTAATACTTTCTTTTGCTATTACCTCAGTTATGCTCGAAGCATCGTTTTTTGTTTTTACCTTGGCTGTTTTTCCTTCTATTTTGGAAAGTGCAAAGACGGTTCCGATAGTTTTTATCTCTTCTTTTTTTTGTTCAAAATCGGAAGAATTTTTATCCGCTACCTCTTTTAAAACAATTTTCGGATTTTTTGGTTTTTGTGTTTTTACTAGATCTGTTTCGACGCTCCAGTATTCTTCAGGTTTGAATTTATTTCTTTCTTCCTCCCTTTCCACAACGAGTCTTAATGCAACAGATTGAACCCTTCCAGCAGAGAGTCCGTATTTTATCTTCTTCCACAATAGCGGAGATAATTTATAGCCAACAAGTCTATCAAGTATTCTTCTGGCCTGTTGAGCATTAACTAGATTTATATCTATATCCCTGGGATTTTTTATTGCTTCGTTTATAGCCTCTTTAGTTATTTCACTAAAAACTATTCTTTGGATATTTTTCTTGCCCTTGGGTTTACCATTGTTATCAATTAAATTAAGCTCTTTCGCAATATGCCAGCCTATCGCCTCTCCTTCTCTATCCAAGTCCACAGCCAATATTAAAGCTTCGGCATCTTTAAATGATTTTTTTATTTCTTGCAATGATTTGCTGTTAGTAACCTGATACTCCGGAGCAAAGTCGTTTTCGATGTCTATTCCAAGCTTAGATTTTGGCAAATCAACAACGTGACCTTTTGACGCTTTTACTACGTACTCTTTGCCTAAATATTTATTTATTGTTTTAGCCTTTGATGGCGACTCAACTATAACTAGTTTCATAATTTATACTAATGAATAATATCCAACAATATTTTTTATAATAACACCTTTAAGTTCCAATATTGAACAGATATTGGACAAAGCAATAATATCATAACCCGACTTAACCGACATCTCCTCCAAGTTAAGCTCGTTAAATTCCTTTAACAGTTTATAAATAACCTTTTCTTTTTCGTTCAAAGAATTTTTAATTTTTTCCTCTTTCAAGCTTCCCTTACTTTCCAGAGTAGATAGACCAAGACTTTGAAGTATATCATTCTCTGTCAATAAAAGCTCTGCCATAGAATTTTTTATAAGCCAGTTTGTTCCAAAACTAGTTTCTTTTCCAAACTCTCCGGGAACCGCTAAAACATCACGGTTATAATCGAGGGCAAATTGTGCAGTGGATAAAGCTCCGCTTTTTTTACCGGCTTCGATTATTATTGTCAGACTCGAAAGGCCTGCAATTATTCTATTTCTTCGAATAAACATTCCAGCGTCAATTTTTTCGCCAGGCGGATATTCTGAAAAGATAATTCCATTCTTTTTTATTATTTGATTTATTATCCCTCTTTTTAAAAACTTCTCTTCAAGAGGAACACCCAAAACTGCCACAGTAAGCGCATCTTTTTTTAAAGCCTGCAAATGTACTAGGGAATCTATTCCAATAGCTAGACCGCTAACGATTATTATCTGTTCTTTAGACAAAATATTAGCTATTTCCCTTGCTACCTTTTCGCCGTATATTGTGTTATTTCTTGTTCCTACTACAGAACAGAACTTTTGTTCAAATATCTTTTCTTCTAACTTTCCATAGAAAAAAAGTACCATAGGAGAATCTGGCAGCTCGTTTAAAAGTGGTGGATAATTTTTATCGAGAATAGTCACAATAGATATTTTATTTTTTTCGCATTCTTCTAAACATATTCTCTCCTTTTTTTCTGCAGCTTCCCAATTTTGGCTAAAATTTTTGATATATTTGGAAAGTGTCAATAGAAAGACTTTTTCGTTAAAATCAGACTTGTAAAAAAATTTTGTTCCAAACTTTTGTAAAATTTTCTTAAAAGTTATTGGACCTATACCCTTTGTTAATGAGAGTCTTAATATTACCGAATTTGTTTCCATATTAATTAAATATTTTCACATCCCGGGGCGTTATTATAAACACAATGGATAAATTTTCTGGCAACAATCGAAGCATTAGATCCGGACGATCCAAATCTAATGTTAAAAACAAAAGCATACGTGTTTCCTTGATAATCAAATGCTCCAACTATCCAGCCATGTGTTTTATTTTGTGCACTGCCCGAAGAATAATCAACAACTTCGGCAGTACCTGTTTTTACTCTAATTGTTTCTCCAATATCATGCAAAAATCTGTAGACAATTCCTTCGGGGTTTAAAACATTACCGTACAGGCCTTTATCTACTAGTTTTAGATTGTTATAGTCAAGATTGACTTTGCGTAAAACCTCTTTTTTATTGGTTTGTATAATATTCCCAAACCGGTCTTCGATAGAAGATATTACATAAGGTTTTAAGACATTTCCTCCATTTTCTATTGCAGCAATCATCACAACTAGTTGAACCGGAGTAACAAGAGTAGCTCCTTGGCCAATAACCATATTGCATGTATCACCATCATACCATGATTCTGCCAAAGTTTTTTCCTTATAAACCGGAGAATCAAGATTCCCTGCAATCTCACCAGGAACATCTATACTAGTTAGGTCTCCAAGACCAAGTGATTTCGCAAAATCAAAAAGAGATTGTACAAAGCTATTATCTTCTCTTAAAAATGCATCACAAAAAAATAGATTGCTGGATTTATATATTGCTCTAGGTAAATCCATGTAGCCGTAAAAAAATTTACCATATTCACAAAATTCGTAGTTTCCTAAATTTATGCACCTATTTGAAAAATATGTTGTTTGAGAATTTATCTTTTGGTTTTCTAGTAGGTGCATTGCAGATATGATTTTAAAGGTTGAGCCGGGTGGTCCTACAACACTGAGCGCCTTGTCTATTAATGGGTGTTGCGAGTTTTGCGCTAATTCAGAATAATAACTAACATTTATTTCGGGAGAAAACTGATTGGTATCAAAGCCAGGATAACTGGTTATAGCTAATATCTTTCCTGTATTTATGTCCATAACCACGCCCGAGCCTCCTTCTGCACCATCTACCGAAACCTGATTAGCTATAATATTATATAACTTATCTTGCCAGGATGAATCAATATTTAAATATATATTAAAACCGGGTATTGGTTGTGAATATTTTTCTACTCCATCCTGAGTATCAACTCTCCCTTTAACTCCCCTTAGGTAAAGTTCTAAGGAGCTTTCGAGTTTATACTTTCCGATAAAGTCATTCTGAGCATAAAAAGAATCGGATTCAATTTCTTCTGTTGTTGTCTTTCCTAAATATCCTAATATATGCGAGAAAGATTCGGGGTAATTATATTTTCTAAAGAAAACCTCTTTTATTTCTAGGCTATCAGTTACTTCGGCTAGATTGCTAAAAATTTTTGAAGTATCATCAAATGTTAGAATTTTGGTAATTAGCCCTATTTGATTTAGATAAACAAGATTTTCCATTCTATCCTTTATCTCAGCTAAGTCTTCGCTTGAATTTTTAACTATAATATTAGCAATATTGTCTAACTCGTCTATATTTTTTAATTTCACCGGGTTAAAAGATAAAGAGTAACCCGGTATATTTTCTACTAAAGAAACTAAGCTGTTATCAAAAAAAATTCCTCGTTGAGGAACTTTATAATCGGTTTTTGTATTAATAATTTTTCCGAGCGAATCGTATTTACTCCCATTTATCACCATTGTAAAAAACGAGCCTGCTAACAAAATAGATAAGGAGATTAATATAATAGATAAGAATAGCTTGTTAGTGTTTATGGGGACATTCCTTATCGATCGTTTTTTGGGCTCTCTAATAAACTCTTTCACTTTAAGATAAAGTCTTTAATACATATTTTTTCTAATAATGCTTTGTCTAAAATAATTTTTTTTAAGCCAAGCATTACAGAATTTGAGTGCGAGTTGCTTACAGAAACCTTAATATTTAGGAAGTTTTGTAAAAATTCTTTTATTCCTTTTATTTGGCTGCACCCACCTGTTAGTAAAATACCGGAGTCGATTATATCGGGAAAGATCTCCGGAGGAGCTTTCTCTACTGCCTCCTTTACTGAATTGGCAATATTAGACAGCGTTTCGAATATAGCAGCGTACACCTCGGAATTTGTAATTTTTAAAGTTTTAGGTAAGCCGGAAATTATATCTTGCCCCTTTATTTCCAGTTCTTCCTCTTTTTTAGGAGGAATTGCAGTAGCCAGGGTAATTTTAACCTGCTCTGCCGAACTTTTGCCTATAAGTAAATTATATTTACTTTTTACGTAAGAGATAATAGCCTCGTCAAATGTTTCCCCGCCGATTTTTACTGTATTATCAATTATAATTGAGTTCATAGCTATAATAGCTATGTCTGTAGTGCCTCCTCCTATATCCACCACCATTAAGGCATTGTTACCGCCTATAGGTAAATCGTTTCCTGCAGCGGCAGCCATTGGTTGCTCAACAACTTTTACAATTCTTGCCCCGGCAGATTTAGCAGAATCGACTAAAGCATTTATCTCTACCTCTGTGATTACGGATGGCACACCGATAGTAACTCTTCCTCCCAAAAGATGGTCAAAAAGAGTAAACCCATCTTTCAATTTCTCCAAAGTATAGTGTATTAAAGATTCGGTAGCATTAAAATCCGAGACAACACCGTGTTTTAGTGGTTGCACAATATTAATATTTGAAGGGTTTTTACCTTGCATCTCTTTTGCGCTTTGCCCTACCGCAAGTATTTGCCCTGTAGAATTATTAATGGCAACAATTGCAGGTTCAGATCTAATTTCTGGGCTATTTTTTAGATATGATCTAATATTTGTGGTGCCTATATCGATTGCAATATCTCTAAAAAGACCTTGTATTATTTGTGAAAGAGTTTTCAATATTCTTAGGTTAACTTACTTATTATACTAAATATCTGAGGCTTAAAATTTGCAAGAAAGCCGCTATGCGGACTTGAACCGCAGACCCCACCCTTACCATGGGTGTGCTCTACCAGCTGAGCTACAGCGGCTAAAAATATATCCGGAGAGAAGGATTTGAACCTCCGAAGCCCTAAGGGCGCCTGATTTACAGTCAGGTGCGATTGACCACTCCGCCATCTCCGGAACAGCCATTTCTGGGACTCGAACCCAGGACCTACTGTTTACAAAACAGTTGCTCTACCAACTGAGCTAAAATGGCGGGCTGCTTTTTGCATGTAAGTATAGCAAAATTAATAATACCTTTGCAAAAAAACCGATAATATTTTAAAATACAAAGGCATTAATCAAATTATTATCAATTTATGGCAAGAAAGTGCGAAATAACAGGTAAAAAAACTTCTTTTGGAGGCAACAAAAAACATGCCAGGGGATCCTCTGGTGGTGGAGGTATGTGGTCTTTCAAAGCACCAAATACTAATCGAAAATGGAAACCAAACCTAAGAAAGGTTAAAGTAGAGATAAATGGTCAATCCAAAAGAATAAAGGTCTCTATGAAAGCATATAAAAAACTTAGGCAGATGGCAAAAGCAGATTAGTATATAATAATCTTTGATTATTTAGTGTGAATTAAGCAATTATGATCGTTTATGGTCGTAACATACTAGTAGAAGCCCTAAAATCTTCAAGCTGTGTAAGTGACATTTTTTTAGAAGAATCTTTATCATCTAATAACTCTCAGAAAATTTTGGATATAATTTCTTTGGCTAAAAAAAGGAATTTACCTTACAAATTTATCTCCCGAAAAAAAATCAAATCTCTAACACATAGCGACGAGCACCAAGGAGTATGTGCCAAAGTACAGTTATTTTGGAGTACTAAGCTTAATGAGGTTGTTAAAGATTTTAATAAAAATTACATCTATATATACGAGCTTGCATTTGAACACAACCTTGGCGCTATTATAAGATCGGCTGAATGTGCGGGTTTTGGGGGAGTAATAGTACCTAACGATGTTTCTATAACTCCAACTGTTGCTAAAAGTTCTGCTGGTAGTATTTTCCATATTCCTGTTTGTAAAGAATCAATTTTTCAGGCAATAAGATATTTTAAAAAGAATGGGTTTAAAATTATTGGCATAGAACGAGATGGGAAAAAATACTATAATGAGGAGCTTAGCTTTCCTTCTCTTTTTATAATAGGTGGCGAAGATAAATCATTATCAGAAAATGTTAGAAATAATTGTGATTCTGTAGTAGAAATTCCCCAGTTTGGCAAAGTGAACTCACTAAACATGAGTGTAGCTGCTTCGGTTATTATGTTCGAAAGTTTAAGGCAAAAACAGAAAGCTATGAGCAACAATTTGAGATAGTGTTTCAGCCACGAGGCGGGCTTACGTAGGAGGTATTAAATATAATAAGAATTATTGCAATTAAAATAATCGAGATTAACGTATAGGAAAGAACCCCAAGGTAAATTTTTTTTTGAGATAAAGCAAGCCTTAGCGTCTTCCAGTACTTAATAATTCCTAATGGCCCCATTACTGTAAAACAAGCCATAATAAAAAAGCCCCGATTTAAGGAAAAATATTTTGATCCAAAATACTCAATAAACAAAACAAAAATTATTAGCAAAGAAAATGGAAGCAAATTTTTTCTTTTATAGGTGGCATTGAAAATAGTTATAAAAAACAAAACAATTATTAGGTAAGCAAGCCAATTATATCCCCATAGTACTATAAAATTACTAAGTGATCCAAATTTACTATAATACAATTGAGTTGCCAAAGTAATGATAATTCCTTGTAGAATTGTTTCGATCAATAACACCAATGTCTTGATATCTGCTCCCTTTCTGTCACTATAATGTAAAGCAAAAAGTTTCGCAGTTAAAATATTTAACGAAACTAAAATAAATATTATCCAGGTAAAGAAATAAAAAGACCCCGCTCCCAAAAAATTTATACTGGAACCCATAAGCGCATTATCTCCTACGTAAAACCATACAAAAAATGGAGATCCAAAAATAATTATTGCTAGAAATGTTAAATATTTCAAAAAATATATAAGAAAAAGCTTTAGAAAAGCTCCATCTATAGAATGTTTTGGGAGATATATTTTCTTACGATTATTTGGTGGTAATTGTATCATATACAAGATTAAATTAAAAAATTTGCTAAAGTTATTTATCTTTAAGTAATTATTGGTGTACTTTACAAAATAATTCTTTTTGTTATTCTAACTTAACTACTAAAACTCAAATACAAAATAAGCTATAATAATTTGTAGAACTGGTAAATTATAAAAATTATGTTTAAAGGCAATACAAATATAGCAATTTATCTTGTTGGAGTAATTATAATGTTTGGCGTGCTTTTAGTCTTTGCAAGAGATTTTGTGCCATTTGTTTTTTCAGGATTTAATACAGTTGATAAGTGGAGTCGATTACCCAATCCTTCTTTTTCGTTGGACACCAAGCTCAATTATAAGGCAGAACTTGAAACAAACCTTGGAACAGTTGTAATAGATCTTTTTGAGGAAAATTCCCCAAAAAACGTTAACAATTTTGTTTACTTGGCAAATCTTGGTTACTACAATTCTACTCTTGTACACAGAGTTATTCCTAATTTACTGTTTCAGGGAGGAGATAGAAACTCAGTCGATTCGGATCTTTCTAATGACGGTAGAGGGTTTCCAGGATATTTTACTGAAGACGAAATTAATTGGGAAAGCATTTTGATAGGTGAAAGTAAAAAAAAGGAGCTTGAAGGGCTAGGATTTAAATCCGATACAGATATTGTTAGCGAAAAATTAGATAGGTATAGTGTAGCAATGGCAAATGACGGAGCAGATACTAACGGTTCGCAATTTTTTATAGTAACAGCAAGTTTTGATGATGCCCGCATAGACTATCTAAACGGACGATTCACCGTTATAGGGAAAATTTTTTCAGGATTTGATATAATTGATAAAATAAATAAGGTAGAACTTAATTCTACCGATCCAAATAACCCCAGACCAATTATAAATATTATTATAAATAAGGTCAGGATAGTTACATCCCAGAAGTAAGATATTCCCCTTTTTGTCGAAGATGAAAAACAAACTTTTGTTTGCTACCCAACTTTTTGTAATTTTATGTCTAGTGCTAATTTCGATTTTTAATATTTTTAATATTGAAAGTGATAAATTGTCTCTTCCATTTTCTTACCCCACAGACAATATTATTGAAGATTATATTTTTCACCAATTTGTCTATGTATCCGGCGCAGTAAATAGACCTGGAGTGTACCAAATTTTTGAAGGAGAACGGTTGATAAATTTGGTCAATCGAGCGGGTGGATTTTCCGAAAACGCCGATTATCTACACATAGCTCAAAATGTAAATTTGGCTGCAAAACTTAAAGATGAGGAAAAATATTTTTTCCCGGAGATTCCAAAAGAGAATTCAATCACCAATACAGTTACTACGTTAATAAATATAAACACTGCCGATAAAGCCTTAATTGAAACTTTACCCGGCATAGGTCCATCTCTAGCAGAAGAAATAATAAATAGCAGACCTTATGAGTCAATACAAGATTTGCTCGATGTATCAGGCATAGGAGAATCAATATATGGAAAAATAAAAGAGCTAGTAAAAATATGATAGCTATTTTGATTTTTATTAAATCCCTACAGCATAAATTTTTGGATGGATTACTAAAAGCCAAAGAAAAGTACCCTACCCTATTTATACTAGGTGTAGTTTCGGGAAATCTTTTATTTTTTAAAAACCCACTTCTTTTAATAATATTTTTTCCCTTTTTAAAAAGAAAATTAATAAAAAGTGCGATTTTTATATTAACTGGTACAGTGGTAGGTTTTACAAGTATGTTATTAATTGATAGTAGCTACAACTTTAATTCTACTGGCTTAGAGAGATATGAGAAGATAAGTGGAATTGTTATGGAAGTAACTAACAACGAATATGCTGCCGAGGCAGTAATTACCTATAAATTGGGAATAAATATCCTGGTGGAGCTTCCAACATACCCTGTTATTAATAACTGGGATAAAATTACTTTATATGGAAGATACAAAGAGATAATAAACAGAAGCGATTTTGATTATATTTCATATCTAAAAAGCCGGGGAATTAATCGATATTTTAAGGCAGAACAAATTGTTGAACTAGAAAAAACTCCATTTAGTTTTATTAGCAATATTAAGGAAAGACTTTTTGGTATTTTTAAAAAATATCTATATCCACCAAATTCAGATCTTATTAATGGGATATTACTTGGAAAGGATTCTGCTATGAATAAAAATATGTTAGAGATATTCAAAAACTCTGGAATCTCCCATATTATCTCTGTTTCGGGGTTTAATTTTTCGTTAATTTTCTCCCTTCTTAATTCGGTTTTTATATTTACTAACAGAAGAATCAATCTGATATTTTCATTATCATCTTGTACCTTCTACTTTTTTCTGGTTGGCGTTCACAATCTCCCAGCACTAAGAGCTATGCTAATGTTATCTGTTTTCTCAGTAGCATTGTTTTTTGGTAGAAAGATATCTAAATTAGATATCTTTTCAGTTGTGGTGTTCCTTTTTCTAATTCTTTTCCCTTATGCTCTTATCAACGTCAGTTTTTTACTAAGTATTGGGGCAACTATTAGCATTGCAGCATTTACTAGTTCTAACGAAATTCAAAGTAATCTTTGGGATAGCCTTAAGTCCATTATTGTAACTACATCTGCTATTAACGTATTTACACTTCCTCTTACTTACAAAGTTTTCGGGGAATTTTCCGTTTTAGGAATTCTTACAAATATTGTTGTTTTGCCACTTTTACCTTTTATAACAGTTGCATCTCTAATCAGTATACTTGCAGATTTTATAGGATTCGATTTAGTAAACAACATTATATTTTTTTGGATTAATCTTTTAGTTAAGTTAGTAATTAAAGTTGCCGAGATTGTTTCTGATCTTGAATTTAGCAAAAGTAAAAGCATTGTAATTCTTATTATTATAATTTTTATTTCTTTACTTGTTTTAGCCTTAAATAGAAATGAAGCTAAAAAAAATCTCATCAAATTTAAAACTTCTTAGCAAATTAGCAATTGTTGTTACAGCTATCTTGGTGCCACTGCTAAACCATCTTTCCCTCGACTTAAGGTCATTGATAAATGATAATTTAGTGATTACGGCAATTGATATTGGGCAGGGGGATTCACTTTTTATAAGAACCCCGACTAACAAAACTGTTTTAGTTGATGCAGGATCGGGAAATTTAATATCTCAAAAAATTGGTGAGTTATTTGAGGGAAGAAAATGCAGTATTGATTTAGCAGTTGCTACTCACTCAGACAAAGACCATATCGAAGGTTTTATAGATTTAATTGATTATTGTCAGATTAAATCAATCTTTATAAACAAGAGCCTAGAAAAAAAAGGGCCTTGGTTAAAGCTAAAAGAAAAAATTGCAGCACATAAAATCGTTAATTTTGCGGTTAGTAAGGGTGCGGAAATTATACTCGACGAAGTAATACTTAAAATTTTATGGCCTCCGAATATGTCTGAAGAGACAGGTAAATCTAACAACAGTTCTATTTCTATACTGGTTGAATACTGCGGGTTTAAATTGCTGGCTATGGGCGACTTACCTACCCAGGAAGAAGAAACATTGGCGAAAAACATAAACCAGGATATTAATGTATTGAAAATAAGCCACCATGGAAGCAAGTTTTCGACCAGTAACTCCTTTTTACAGTTAATACGTCCAGAAGATTCTATAATCTCGGCCGGCAAGAATAACAGCTATAATCACCCTTCCAACGAGGTACTCGAAAAACTTACCGCTCACAATGTCTCAATTTTTAGAACAGATATTTCTGGTAATTTAACGATAAAAGTAGAAAAATTAACCAAATACAGCAGCAAATATATAATTTACCCATAATCCGATAGATGATATGTTTTAAAGCAACTTTATCTCAGCATATAAAAGCCGGGCAAAAAAAGCATTGAAATTATTTATAGTTAAAGATATAATTGTTTGCTAAATTCGGCCGACATTGATTAGGTTTTGTTCGGTTTCGGATTTAAATTTTATTTAAGTAAACAGGGATATGGCCAAATCGGGTAAAAAGAAAAAAGGAAATGTTTTTAGGTTTTACAATTCGGAAACAGGCGAGCATTACACAATTCGGTTAACAAAAAACGCTTTTGAGAAATTAACAGACAAAAGCATAATGAAATACAGCCGAAAGCTTAAAAAGCATGTTGCTTTTAAAATAACAAAAAAAGTGGCCAAGTAATGTTAAAATTGTTTGTAAGCAATGTAGAGCCATGATGTAGTGGTAGCATGAGGGTCTCCAAAACCCTTCGCCTGGGTTCGAGTCCTAGTGGCTCTGAATAGTAAATCAGTAAAAAGAAAATGATAAGAAATATTGTAAAAAAAATAATCTCTTTACCAAGTTTAGTAATTTTGGGAGCAAAGAGTGTTCTTAAAGAATTGAAATTTGTAGAATGGCTTTCTAGAGGAAAAACATTAAGATATGCTTTTTTAATGCTAATAATTTTGGGAGCAGGAACTATCTTTTTACTTTTGGCGGATCAGATACTTGTTTCGGCCAGAAATTTTATATTATTTGGGATTTAAAAAACTCAAATGGATAATACTAATAGTGTAGAAAATAAAATAGAACAAAAATGGTACATTATAAGCAGCACCTCTACAAAAGAGAAAAGGACTGCCTTACTTTTGGAACAGCGAATAAAAGCTAATAATCTTGAGTCGGTTATTACTGAGGTTTTGGTACCGATACAAGAAAAGGTAGTGATTAAACAAGGAAAAAAACATACAATAGAGGAGCGAATTTTCCCCGGGTACATTTTGGTAAAAATGAACCCAACCGACGAGGCTATCCACTTAATAAGAAATACCGATGGCATTTTGGGATTTGTGGGAATGACTTCAAATTCAAAATACCTTTCTCCTTTAAGCGAAAAACAGGCCGAAAGTATTCTGGCTTACACAAAAGTTCAAAAAACTCCTATTTTTAATACAAAATTTTCGGTGGGAGATGCTGTTAAGGTTATAGAAGGACCATTTAAAGACTTTATAGGAAATATCCAAGAGATTAACGAATCCAAAGGACAGGTAACTGTTTTACTTTCGATTTTTGATAGAGAAACTCCGGTAGTTTTAGATTTTTTACAAGTAAATAAAATTTAATTAATAATATATGGCAAAAGAGATAATAAATGTTTTAAAATTACAAATTCCAGCTGGAAAAGCTAATCCCGCGCCACCAATTGGACCGGTTTTAGGCCAAAATGGAATTCCTATCCAACAGTTTTGCCAGGAGTTTAATGCAAAAACTTCTGCAATGGGAGAAGATGAGATCCCTGTAATTGTTACAGTTTTTAAAGACAGAACTTATAAAATGGTTTTAAAACAACCAACAGTTGCAGGTATGATAAAGAAAAAAATTAAATTAGCCAAAGGTTCTGGAACTCCCAATAAAGACAAGGTAGGAAAGATAAAAATAAGTGATTTAGAAGAAATTGCCAAAAAGAAAATGCCGGATTTAAATACAGTTAACCCAGAATCTGCTTTGAAAATTGTAGAAGGAACAGCTAAAAGCTTAGGTGTAGAAGTTATTAAATAAGATATTTTTAAGAAATTTATGAAAAATAAAGCAAACAACACAGAGAAAGTTGATTTAAACAAAACATATTCTATCGACCAGGCAGGTACATTACTCCCTTCGCTATCCCGCTCAAAATTTGTAGGGAGTGTAGACTTGGATGTAGTGCTTAACCTAAAAGAAAAGAGCAAAAACGAAGTTTTTAGAGGAAGCATCAATTTTCCTTTCCAAATGGGAAGTCAAAAGAAAGTTGTAGTAATATGCGAAGAAAAAGATAAAGCCAGGGCAATTGCTGCTGGCGCATCAAAAGCAGGAACAAGTTTAGTAGAAGAGATTGAGAAAGGCGATATTGATTTTGATGTGTTAATTGCAACGCCTTCCATGATGCCTAAAATGGTAAAACTAGGAAAAACTCTTGGTCCCAAAGGTTTAATGCCAAATCCTAAAAATGGAACAGTAACAGAAGATATTGAAAAGGCAGTACATAGCTTTAAAGCAGGAAAGACTAATTTTAAATCTGCCCAGGATCAAAATGTAATTAGGCTAAAGGTTGCAAAGTTAGATATGGCACCAGAGCAAATTTCAGCCAATATATTCGAAGCAGTAAAGGCAATTTACGCTGAAGCAAAAAGAATTAATGTTAATCCTTTTAAGAAAATAACTGTTTCACCTACAATGGGAAGTGGCATAAAACTGGACATTAGTGGTATAATCAAAAGTTTGTAATTTCAAGTCTAAGACAGTAGGCAGATTAAGTCCTACCGAGACGCTTAAAATTAGTCTTTAGTTATAATTGTGCAGTTGTAAAATGATTGCATAAAACTAAAGAGTGTTTAGGGCGCCTGGGGCGTCTTTTTAATTTTTATTAAAGCTTAAAGTGGCTAAAACAAAAAAGCAAAAAACTAAATTACTTGAAGAGTATAAAAAACTCCTGGACAAAGCAGAAGGAGTAATTGTAATCAAACCAAATAGGGTAACTGCAGAGGAAGCTACAGAATTTAGAAAAGAGATAGCTAAATTAAATGCTAAATTGAATATTGTAAAAAATTCAATTATGCGAAGAGCTCTGGAAGAAAGTAATTTACCTGCTATCGAATCGCTCGAATTTGGAGAGCATGCCGTTTTATTTTTAACAGAGGATATTGTAACTCCTTCAAAAGCACTAAAGAAATTTATTGATGGTACAACTACAAAAGAAGGAGGAGTAAAAGTACAAATTGTTGCAGGAATATTAAACAAAGCTCTGTTAACTGCCTTGCAAGCAAGTGAATTGGCAGAAATGCCAGATATAAAAGGAAGTGTTGCTGCAATACTTGGTATATTGGAAAGCTCAATTACAAGTATTTTAAATGTTGTAGAAGATCCGGTAAGGGGGTATATGTCTATAATTGATCAGTCTTTTAAATAATCATTATTTTAATTTATTTCTTATTAATTCAAAAATGGCAACCGACAAAGTTCAAAAAATTGTTGATGCAATAAAAGAGCTTTCAGTGGTAGAAGCTTTCGAGCTAAAAAAATCCCTGGAAGAAACTTTTGATGTAAAAGCAGCAGCTCCAATGGCTATGGCAGCGATGCCAGCAGCAGCTTCAGCCGAACCGGTAGAAGAAAAAACCGAGTTTGATGTGGTTTTAACTGATGCAGGAAGCAATAAAATAGGAGTTATTAAGGTTGTAAAAAATGCAACAGGATTAGGCTTAAAAGAAGCCAAAGATCTAGTAGATGCAATTTCTCCATCTGCTCCTAAAGCAATAAAAGAGGGAGTAAAGAAAGAAGATGCCGAGGCACTTAAGAAAGAATTAGAGAGCGAAGGCGCAAAAGTGCAGATTAAATAAAATATTTTAATCGTTATTACAAAACAGGATAGATAGCTTAACACTACTCTATCCTGTTTTTTTTAAGAATAAGAAAACTTACCTAAAAATATTTTTTATAAAAAAATAATGGAAAGCATAGTAAATTTTTTTATCGAAAGATCACAGGGGGTTGATCCATTAATGGTAAGACAAATGTTGCAATTTATTGTTTTAGTTCCTGTTGTTGCAACAATTATAAGTATTTTAAGGTATATAGTAGGTCTAAGAACTTTAACTCCATATGCGCCTTTACTTTTAACCTTTGTATTTTTTAAATTAAGCTATATTTCTGCTTCACAGCAAAACTTTATTTTAGGTTTTATTATCGGACTTTTTCTATTTTTGGCTGTTTGCGTCTTTTCAATTATCTTTTACTTACTTACAAAAGGTATAAGGCTGCACTATGTTTCTAAACTATCATTAATCATAACTGGTCTCTCAATGATTTTTGTACTGATAATTGTGTTTTTTGCATATCTTGATGTTACAAACATTATTTATGCGGGGCCGTTAACGATAGTAATAGCAATACTACTAGGAGAATCAATTATGGCTATGATAGCTAAAAAAAATGTGCGCTTTGCTGTAATCGTAGCAATAGAAACCCTGATTACTAGTGGAATATGTTACATTATAATATCAATAAACGTTGTATCAAATTTGTTCTATAACTGGCCTCTATCAATACTAATAGTAATTTTACTTAATATAGTTGTTGGGAGATTTTTAGGATTAAGATTAACTGAATATATTAGATTTAGAAAGATAATATTTAGGGAAAATGATTAAGAAACTAATTAAGGCAATAAAAAGATCAAATGAGATACTTGGATTAAACCAAAGAGGGCTCTATTTTATTAGACCTTATAATCTTAAGCATGCAAAAAAAATTGCCGATAATAAACTGTTAAGCAAAAAATATCTAAGTAAAGCAGCTATTCCAGTACCTAAAACTATAAAAGTTTTTAAAAATTATAGTGATGTGGAGAGCTATGATTTTGAAACTCTTCCTAAATCATTTGTTATTAAGCCGTCCAAAGGTGCCAGAGGCGGAGGCATTGAGATAATTTTTAATAGAAATAAAGAAAATAAATGGATCGGTGCGTCGGGGAAAAAATATACTATAACTGATCTTAAAGCTTTAGCCAAGGATATTATAGATGGAAGGTATTCCCTGTTTAACCAGTCTGATTACGTCCTTATTGAAGAAAGAGTTAAAACACATAAAAATTTTAAAAATTTTGCCTATAAGGGAGCCCCAGATATAAGAATAATTGTTTTTAACAAAATCCCTATAATGAGCTACATAAGAATTCCAACTGTCGAATCGGAAGGAAAGGCCAACTTGGATTTAGGGGCCATAGGTGCGGGAATAGACATTTCTGTTGGGAAAACTACACACGCCATTATTGGAAAATCAAAAGCTATAAATTTTATTCCGGGAAAAAATCTCTCTTTATCAGGTATAAAAATTCCATATTGGGATAGAATTTTAAGACTAGCAATTGAGGCAAGTAAAATTACTCATCTTAATTATGGTGCAATAGATTTTTTAATTGATAGAGACAACGGACCGGTTACTGTAGAGTTAAATGCTAGACCGGGACTTTCTATTCAGTTGGCAAATAACGATGGTCTTCTCTGGAGACTTGAAAAAGCTAAAAATTTAAAAGTGAAATCTACCGATCAAGGTATTAGACTGGGAAAAGACCTTTTCGGCGGCGAGATTGAAGAAGAGATTGAACAGATTTCGGGTAAAAAGGTTATTGGGATAATAGAGAAGGTAAAATTAATAGGAATTAACGGCAAAGAAATTGAAGTACCAGCTAAAATTGATACAGGCGCTGATAGAACCTCACTAAATGAAGATATTCTTATAGAATTAGGATATGCCGACTCAATAAGCTATTTCAATTCATTTAATTACCCACTTTTTAGTAGTTTTGAAAGCGCAAAAAAAGTTAGTGAAGAAAGAGATTTAAAAATTAAATCCGGTGATATAAAAGAAAATAATTTTATTAAGTCAAGATTAATCGTAAAATCTGCACACGGTTTTTCGTTAAGACCAATTATTGATGTTAAAATGATTATCGATGGCATAGAAATCTTCTCTAATGCAACAGCAAGTAAAAGAGAAAATCTTGAATACAAAATTATTATTGGGAAAAAAGATCTTACAAAATTTATAATTGATCCAAGCAAAAAATAAAAAGTTAGCTATTTTTTTATTCATATCTCACACTTCTTTTAAAATCGTCTATGTTATCTAGAACTATGTTCAAACCTTTAACCACCGCCTTTAGTGGTTCGTCTACAACGTGTGCATTTATTCCTAATTGATTAGATAAATAGATATCTATATTGTTAACTAGCGCAGTTCCGCCGCTTAACACTATTCCTCTGTCAACTATATCCGAAACCAGTTCCGGAGGTGTTTTAGCTAAAACTCTTTTAATAGATTCGACTATATAGTCGAGAACGTTTCGAACCGGCCTTATAAGTTCCTTTGCAAAGATCTCCTTGGTTTCGGGCTGTCCGCTTTTTGCATCTTTCCCGCTAACAACTAAAGACCTTTCTTTGGGATCCACGGCATACCCAATTTCGATTTTAAGTTTTTCGGCGGTTTGTTCACCGATAATTAGATTATGAGCCCCTTTAACATAATTTATTATTTCACTATTTATTGCATCCCCTGCTCCCCTATGAGATTCCATTGCGACTATTCCGTTTAAAGATAAAACAGCAATTTCCGCCGTTCCTGCACCAAGATTAGCAATAAAATTACCGGATGAAGTATGTATTGGAAGTTTTGCGCCAACCGCGGCGGCAACGGGCTCGGGAAATAAGTAAATCTTAGCAACTCTTAGTGATCTTAACGCCTTAATAATTGCCCTCTCTTCGACCGAGTTCATGCTAGCCGGCACAGAAACTATAACAACAGGGCGAACTATTCGCAAAGGACCTAGTATTCGATCGAAAAATTTTCTTAAAAGTGCCTCTGCCAGTCTGTAATTGGCTATACCTCCATTTTTTAATGGTCTTCTGGCCTCCAGCCCTTCGGGAACTTTACCGAGCATCTCTTTTGCATCAGACCCAATAGATATTACTTTTTTTTCTTTTGGGGAGACTGCAACAACTGTAGGCTCACTTAAAACTATTCCTTTACCTTTTTCGATAATAATACAATTAGCAGTGCCAAAATCTATTGCAAACTGCCTTGGATTGAATATTGATTTAAGCATTTCATTTTAGAAACCAATTAGCTGTTTTTTTGTTCCCACTCCTTGGAATAAAGAATTCTTTCGATTGCAAGTTCATAATCACTTATCTCCTCCTCTTTAAACCAAACTTTAATCTCTCTTTCCGCTTCTTCTACACTGCTCGATGCGTGCACTAAATTTCTTGCGACTCTATCTGCCTCGTCTGCTAGGAGATATGAATCGATTGTAAAGTCTGCTCTTATTGTGCCAACATCTGCTTGCAAGGGACTCCCATGTCCTACTAATTTTCTTACATGCTGAATAACATGAGCACCTTCTATTACCATGGCTACTATTGGCCCGGCAACTAAAAATTTAGATAGCCTTTTTTGAACATTTTCAGCATACTCAATTGCAGTTTTAGTTATTGGAAGCCCTTTTTCTTTGTAAATATCTATTGTTCTACTACCCGTTTTCGTTTTTTCTTCATCCGACCAATAGTAATGTTTTTCGGCCATTTTTTTTGTCGGCCATATCATCTTCATTGCTACTATTTTTAATCCTTTTTTTTCGAACCTCGAAATAATTTCTCCAATTAGACCTCTTTGAACAGTATCCGGTTTTAGAAGAATAAGGGTTCTTTCGTAAAACTGTGTTGAAGATTTCATAAAAAAAACGAAATAATAAATAAATCTAATTGCCCTTGGAAGGAGTTGAACCTTCAACCTCTCCCTTAGGACGGGATTGCTCTATCCATTGAGCTACAAGGGCATTAATTTGAAATTATACTATAACGCTTGGGTTTAAGCCACTCAGAGTAAAATTATATTACCTTTTTACATTTTCTGCATTAAATTTTACCGATAAACTATTACAAGAAATGATTTGCGTCTATTTTTTATGCTTTCAGATAGCTATTATATTAGCTAAAAAAGCTGTGTTTGCGTAAATTTTCCGTATCTAATTTTGTGTAGGCTTAGTAAGGTACATATGTTGTAGGGTCTATAGCTACATTGTCTATTTTTAAGGTTAAGTGAAGGTGAACACCTGTAGAATTGCCGGTTGTTCCCATGTACATAATCTCCTGTCCGGCAGATACATATTCTCCTGCCGATACCCATATAGTTTCGCCGTGCAAATATTGAGAAACCAAGCCTGTACCATGATCGATCACTACGGTATAGCCCCCACCCCAGTAGTTCCAGCCAGCCGAAATTACAGTACCAGAAGCAATAGCCCTAATAGGGCAGCCTCCATATTTAGCTAAATCTAGACCATTATGAAACCCGTCCCAGTAAACTGCCCAGCCCCTTGTAAAAATATATCCGGTGCAATCGGGGTTAGAAAGGGGGTTAACAATAGGTATTCCGGCATATTCCGAAGCATAAGCAATGTTTATCCCTTCGTTGGTAGGAACCCTCCATTTATTTTGCATTGGAATTAGAGGTGGGGGTGTTGGTGGAGGAGGCAAAAACCCATCTGGAATTAAAATTTTACTTCCGGGGTTTAAATTATATTGCGGAGCCTCAAGGTAATTTAATTCTGCTATTACAAAACGATCCCCAGAAGTTTTTTGCGCTACCGAGTCGAGCGTATCCCCTTCTTTTACTTCGTATAATACTCCGTTTATTTCGGGAATTCTTAGTATATCTCCCGGGATAATTACTTCGCTATAATAATCTACTTTAGGATTTGCCCATTTTATAGTGTCTTTTTTAACGGAATATTTATCGGCTATAGTATCTAAAGTATCACCGTTTAAAACAGTATAGTCAAAAACCCTAAAATATATATTGGGATTTTGAACATTTAATACCTCGATATTTCCGCCTTGTTCTACCAAGTCTACATTGCCTACGGGCAGGAAACCAGCAACAAGTGTGTCGGAGTGCGAACTACTAAATCTAGAATAGATACCGGTTAGAAGCGTTGTTGATGTTAAGAAAACCAGAAAAACATGGGTAATTAACCTGTATAAAGAAGTTCTTCCCCAGTACATTTTATAAACAGTCCTTGCCTTTATATCGGCCTGCATTGAAGAAGCTCTTTTTGTTATTTTCCTAAAAGACTTGAGTACCTTGGGCATACTCAGATTATACCATTGTCAAAAGGCATTACATACTCTCGTGTAAAGTTGCAAGAAACTCTTCGTTGTTTTTTGTTTTCTTTAATCGCTCTAATAATACATCTGTTGGACTCATGTTGGTTTCGTTTTTTATTGTATCGAGCATTCTTACTACTCTCCATGTTTGCGCTAAAGTATTGGAATCCAAGAGTTTATCCTCATTTCTGGTGTAAGAAGAGGAAACATCTATTGCAGGGAAAATTCTACGTTCAGTTAGTTTTCTGTCTAATTTTACCTCCATGTTTCCTGTTCCCTTAAACTCCTCAAAAATAACCTCGTCCATTTTACTGCCTGTATCGACCAATGCCGTGGCTATAATTGTAAGACTTCCACCATCTTCCATATTTCTTGCTGCTCCAAAAAATTTTTTAGGGGGAAAGATTGCTTTAGGATCAAATCCACCCGAAAGTGTTCTACCAGAAGGCGGCTCTACTATGTTATATGCTCTGGCTAGACGTGTTATGGAATCCATTAAAAGAACTACATCTTTTCCGTATTCGACTAGTCTTTTTGCTCTTTCTATTGCCATTTCGGCAATTTTTGTATGGTATTCTGGAGGTTCATCAAAATTGGCTGCAATAACCTCACCTTTTACAAATCTTTGCATATCTGTAACTTCCTCCGGTCTTTCGCCAACTAAAACAACCATAAGATGAATTTCTGGATGATTTTTAGCTACCCCTGCAGCTATATCCTTCATAAGCCAAGTTTTACCGGCTTTGGGAGGAGCTACAATCATACCTCTTTGTCCTTTTCCTATTGGAGATATTAAGTCGATTATCCTGGTAGACAATGTATGCTGATCGGTTTCAAGCTTAATTTGTTTATCGGGGTAAATTGGAGTCATGGAGGTAAAGGCTTTTCTGGTAAGAGCCTTTTCGGGACTCATTCCATTTATAGCCTCTATCTTTAAAAGGCTTAAGTACCTCTCACTATCTTTTGGAGGCCTTGCCTGGCCGGAGATAAAGTCTCCTTGCCTTAAATTAAACCTTTTTATTTGTGAGCCGGAAACATACACATCGTTTTCATCGGGGAGCATTGTTGGGGATCTTAAAACGCCATGAGTATCTTTGACAAGCTCTAAAAAGCCCTCTGCAAATATATTACCACCTCTTTTTGTCTCCTCTGCCAAAATTGCTAATATCAGCTCGTTTTTTTTAAAATCTTGTGAATTTTTAATCAAAAGTTCTGCAGCGTGTTTTCTAAGTTCAGGTAAAGTCTGTTCCTCCAGCTCTTTAATGCTGGTAGACTTAACAATATTGTCCTTGTTTGTAGTCATAATGTGAAAAAATTAAATATTAGTGATTTAAAAAATATAAATTGAAATAATACTCTAAGCCGGTTAAAAATTAGCCTAGCTTAAGCTTTTTATTATGCTTTCTGTAAATAAAAATTGGATTCTGCCAAGTTACTAAATGAAATTTATTTAAGGAATATCTAAAATTCTTCACAGCAGCCTAACCTAAAAATAAAATGAAATTTTGCCGTTGTCAAGTTTATCTGAAGATATATTGTTAACCAATCCAAAAGTCCAGTAAGTCTATGTACCATTGGTACACAGTGTACGCGAACCAGACTTTGGGAACGACTAACAATATATTCGATTGTTAAACTATCTATATTATACCCTATAATATTTAAAAGTCAAGTCCTATATAATTCAAGGATTTGAAAATACAGCCAATAACGCTTGTTGGGTAGGCTATAATTTTGTATAAAAAATTATGCTACCCAAAACAGGAAACATTTTCTTTATTGTGTAGCCTGCCATGGCGTTTATAGCGGAATTCTTTCCTGCAGGGTAATTTCGAGGCTTGTTATCCCAGAAGTTTGAATTTTACGGTTTTCCCGTCTTTTTCAAGATAGGCTCTAACTGTTTTAATTCTATTTTTAGCGGCATCAAGTTTTTTTGAAGGTATCGCCATTAGGAATTCTGCCAGTGGATTTTCGAGATACTCCTGGATTGATCTTTTTATATTACGAGCACCATATTCTTTTGAATATCCGTTATTATTAATAAGTTCCTCGATCTTTGCAGGTACCTCCAGTATTATCCCTCTTGAGGCCAAAAGCAGCTTAAACTCATTTACAAGTGAATGGGTAATGTTAAGGCAGTCTTCAATATTTAATCCGCGAAACACGTTAATTTGGTCTATTCTATTTAGCAATTCTGGTCTAATTACTGCCTTTAACCTTTCCATTATAGAATCGCGCATATCAGTAAATGCCGTCTCCATCTCTGCCTTTTCTATTCCTTCTACCGCTACATCAAAGCCCAATTTGGAATCTTTCGAAACATTTTCAGCTCCAATATTGGATGTAATTATTACTACAGTATTTTTAAAACTTACCTTATTTCCCCTGCCCGAAACGAGTTCACCTTCATCTAAAATTTGCAACAATATATTTAAAACATCCGGATGAGCCTTCTCCAACTCGTCGAAAAGAATAACCGAATAAGGTTTTTTCTTTACAAAAGTAGTAAGCTGTCCTCCTTCTTGATACCCTACATATCCGGGCGGAGACCCTATTAGTTTGGCCACGCTATGTGATTCCATATACTCGCTCATGTTTATTTGGAAAAGCAGGTTTGTTGATCCAAATAGTTCCTGGGCAATAGTTTTAGCCAGCTCTGTTTTTCCTACACCGGTTGGACCTAAAAACAAAAAAGAGCCCAAAGGCCTTTTGTCTGAACTTAACCCTAAATGTGATTTTTGCAAAGTCTTTGCAACACTGCTTACAACACTATTTTGCCCGTATATTTTCTGTTTTATTTTATCTCCTAAATGCTCCAGTTTTTTATTATCTATATCGCTTGCTGCTATGGGAATTTTAGTCCATGATACTATAGTTTCTTTAATTAAATCTGCCGTAACCGCCCTTGATCTTTTAGAATTTTTAAGTGTAACATTTCCGGAAACAAGCTCCTCTATTGTCTTTAAGCTTTCCTCCTCTTCTTTTTTATATTTAGAAGCAAGCTTATAGTTTTTCTGTTTTAAAGCTTTTTCTTTTTTCTCTTTTTGCAAAAAGAGTTTTTTACTAATCTCATCTATTTCGGGCTTTACCTGTATCTCCTTACCAATTTTTACAGCTGCTGCCGCCTCGTCTAATAAGTCAATCGCCTTATCTGGTAAAAACCTATCTTTAATATATTTACTCGATAAATCTACTGCCAAATCTATTTCTTCTTTTCCTATTTTTACTTTATGAAAATTTTCAAGCTCCTTTACAATTTTATGCATTACTTTTTTGGTGTTTTCGACAGTAAGCTCCTCTACGTATATTGGCTGAAATCTTCTTGCCAAAGCAGAATCTGATTCGAAAAATTTGGTGTATTCATCATATGTTGTTGCGCCAATGATGCTTAAATTCGAATTAGTTAGGTATGGTTTTAAAATGTTAGCTATATCCATACTGTCTTTTCCGCTCCCTGTAGAACCAGCTCCTACAATCATATGTATTTCGTCTATAAACAGAATTGTATTCCCATCCTCCAATGCCTCGTTAATTACCCCAATTATCCTTTCTTCTACATCTCCTCTAAGCTTGGCTCCGGCTACTATTGAACCTACCTCTATGCTTAATACCCGCTTATTTAGAAACGAAGTAGGCACATTTTTAGCCATAATGTTATTTACAAACCCTTCTATTATCGCCGTTTTTCCTACGCCTGCCTCCCCTACTAAAATTGGATTGTTTTTAGTTTTTCTTGCCAATATATGTATAAGCCTTGAAATTTCGGCATCTCTTCCTGCTATATCAAAAAATGCCTTTTTAGCAGAAAGTTCGTTAAGATCTCGAACAAAAGATTGGCTGGAAAACCCCTCTTCCTGATCATCTCTTTCCTCATCCATCATTGCTCCTGGCAAAACAGAATAGTTTCCAATATTTAACAAAGTTCTTTTTAAAATCTCTGAATTTATCCCTGCAATAGCTAAGTCCCGAACAAAAGAAAGATCTTTCATGTTAAATATTGCAAGCAGCAAATGTTCTGTACCGACATAAACATTTTTTAATTCGGAAGACACTTTAAAACTTTCGTTTATAATATCCTTAAATTCATTTGAAAATTGAGGAATCGTGGACTTAATATTGCCTATGCCAACTTCATCTTTAAAACTTTTTTCCAAGGAGCCGATAGTTTTTTGCAGGTCAACTCCAACTCTTGTTAAAACCTCAGTAACTAAATGCGATTTACCTTTTATTAGTGTGAAAAGAAGATGTTTCGCTGTTATCTCGGTTGCTCCAAAAGATTGTGCCAGATCAAAGGATTCTTTTATTGCCCGCCTGGCATTTATTGTAAGTCTGTTTAGACCCTTTATGTTTTTATCGTCTGGAATAATAGTTGTAAGTGAATCCATATAATTAATGAAATATTAGCACCAAGTATTATATCATGCTAACGCGACTAAAAAAACTGTGCTTGGAGAAATGTTAAGCTAACCGCATAACAGTTTTTACCCTGTTATGCGGTGTTTAATTTAATGTTAGGCAGAAATAAGCTTATCGAGATCTTTCATTTGAGACTCTCCTGTTTCAGGTTCCGATGTGGATTTGTCGTCTTTTTTATCGGTCGATACCCGTTTTATACTTAGGCCTAGGTGTCTATCCTCGTTAGAAATAGAAATAATTTTTACCTTTATTTTATCTCCAACTTTTACAAGCTTTGTCGGATCTTTAACAAGCTTTGAAGATAGTTCAGAGATATGAATCAAACCATTTAGACCATTTTCAATTTTAACAAATGCGCCATACTGGGCAATGCTTTTTATTTCTCCCTCTACTACCTGACCTACTTTATAATTTTGCACAATGTTTTTCCATGGATCTTCAATTAATCTTTTTATACTGTAAGCAACTCTTTTCCCATTATCGGATAGACCTATTACTTGTACTTTAACTGTATCGTCGATTTTGTAGAAGTCACCGGGATTAACAACTTTATCCCAGGAGATTTCAGACAAATGTACAAGGCCCTCTAGCCCTGAAGCGTTAACAAACAGTCCAAAAGGAGCTATTCCTGTTACTTTGCCCTCTAATTCGTCTCCTACCTTCAAATTTGACAATGTTAGATTGCGTTGAGCCATATCACTATCGGAGAATATGTATTTTTCGGATAGAATAACTTTATTTTTCTCTTTATCTATCTCCATAACTTTTACCTCCAACTTCTGGTCGATTAGTTCTGCAAGCTTAGACTGTACTACTTTACTTGCATCTTCTTTTTTAAAGAATGTGGAATCGGTATAAATTCGGGAGTTTTTTAACTGAGAGCTTGGTACAAATCCTCGCAAACCCTCCTCTATCTCTACAATAACGCCTCCGGTATTAGCTTCGATAACTTTTACCTCAATAACTTTTTCCTCTTTTCTAATTTGCTCTAGCTCGTGCCATCTTAGTGCTGTTCCGGTTCTTCGTATTGATAGCTCTACCTGTCCTTCTTCGTTTTCGGGTTTCATTACATATGCTAAAACATTATCTCCGGCCTTTTTCTCTAATTTTTTTCCCTTAAGCTTAAGCTCCCTTCCGCTAATTACCCCTTCAGCCCTTCCTTCGATATCCACTAAAATCTCTCCCGGCTTTACCGAGATAACTTTACCTTGAATAATTGATCCTTTAGTATAGGTTTTGGGAGAAATAACATCTTTTAAAAGGGTGTCTAAATCGGGGTTTTGACCTACTTTGTTAATTCGCTTTTTCATAAAAACTTTCCGCATCTGGCTTTTTCTCTTTAAATCAAGAGACCAAAATGCTTTTACTAAAATAAAATATTTCAGATTATATCATAATTACTACTAAATTAGCTCCTTTTTTACGGCTTTTACTATTTTTCTGGAAACATACAAAAAACAGTGCTCCCACGATACGTACTCTTTTTTCTTTAAAATAATCGGATCTGGTTGACTATTTAAAATTTTTGGAACAAGCAAGGTTTTTATACTTTCGTAAGTATTTATTCTCTCTTTTGGATAAAAATCATTAAAAATCTCCAGGAGTTTTTCTAATGAAATTATCTGAGAATCAATAAAATAAAGATCAATAATATCTTTTTTTGTACACCTACCCTGCAAAGCCAAGAGCTTCATAAGGCCAATGTCGAGTGGATTAGCCATTCTTATAGATTCGATACTTAAAAGCTCTTTATATCTTGGAAAGGCAAAATAAAAGAAAAACACCTTTGTTTTATCGATAAAACACTCAATAGAGTTATTATGGATAGATATTGGCTCGAATGGCTTTCCAATTCTATCTATTAAAGAATAGCTAAATTCTTGGCTTGAAAAAAAATCAAGATCTACCGACATGCGATGCCCTAAAATAAGGGAGAGTGCTGTACCTCCCACAAGGTAAAAATCCTTAAGTTCCTTTTTTTTAGAGAGTTCCTGCAGAAGTTTAAAAGAAAACTCCGGCAAAACGTTTCTATTAAGTTTTTTAGGCATAATTAAAGAAAAGGCTCCAAAAGCTTAAAGTGTTTTGGGAAAGGTTTGGGGAAAATTCTACCACTTTATGTATTAAACTGCTTGGATATTTGTCAAACAACCATTTTATAGATTTAAAATTTCCTTTTTCCAGCACTCTTTCGATTATAAATTCGGCATCTTTTTGAGGTAATAGTTGCGAGGAATCAAATTCCCAGAAAAGCTGTTTTACGTACTTTGGAAAATTTTGCATGGATACAGTATTACACATTAAAAGTAATGTTTTCAAGCAAATTTTAGTTTACTATAAAATAGTCAAATGTAACTGGAGTTACTTGAACCGTTTCTATTTCTATAGTAAAGGAAATCCCCGGAATTTTAGAAGATACTTTATATGTAACAAAGGTATCAGGAGAAACAAAAATTCTACTGGCAGAAGAAATTGAAGAATTGAAAATTGTAACCGAAGTTTCGCCGGCATTAATTACACCTTGCCCTGTACTTCCGTTTGGAGTTTCCTTTAAATTAATCTTGCCCGATGCATTAACTGCAAAAAGTGTTTCCCGACCCGATAATATTTTAAATCCAGTTTCATTTAAAAGTTCCAGTACAAAATCTTCAGCCGATTGCGAAACAATACCATTAGAAGAGATTTTTTGTAAGGTTTTTAGCCCTTTTTCCGTTGTTAAAAAACCTTCTGATTCGGTAAATAATGTCTCTGTTAATGGAATGGAGGATTCGACGGGTGCAGGTCCGCCGGAAGTTGGAATAACTGGGTCAACTCCAAAAGCATTAAATTCTGCTTTTAATTCTTCAATTTTAGAATTTAATGTGGAAATCTCCGATTGCTGTTCTTTTATACCTTCCAATAGAAGTGCACCAAGCTGGTTATACTTAACGCCTTTTAATCCATTACCCATGGTAAACACAAGTTCGGGTGCAACCTGCTCTACTTCCTGCGCTATAAGGCCAAATTCTGTTTCAGCTCCATATAATTCGGGATTATTCCATTTGTAAGAAACACCATGTAACCCCAAAATCTTTTGTAGTGGAGTTGAGATATTCTCGACACTGTTTTTTAAGCTGACATCCGATGGTAAACAAGAAACTATACCCGAGCCATCGGTTTGAAGCCCGCTGGCACACCCTGTAAGTGAACTCAATGTAATTGTACCTGATGATGCTATCCCTGTTGCGGAAATAATAGCACCGCTGGAATTTACCTGGAATTGTGAAGATGAACCTGCTGAAAAAAGTGATACGGGAGTATTTGTGCCGATGCCCACATTGCCTCCAACAATCAGATTATTAATGCTATAGAATGTTGATTCGCTAGAGTAAATCTGTTGGCCGGCCGAGCTTGTATCGGTAAAATCCATACCTCCTTTCAATTCATTGGCGGTAATCTGTAATGTTTTGGTGGCAAGACCGCTAGGAATACCAACCGCAATGGAATAAGCAACTTGAGATGATTCTCTTTTCACTAAAAGTTTAAATCCAGTAGTTCCGTTTCCGTGTCCCAAACCTTCATATAAAGGGATAACTTCCGACCAGTTTGTCGAGTATTTCCCATAACCGCCCTGAATAAGATAAGTATTTGTCCCTGAGTGAGCTGATGTTTTTGAACTAACAGTAATTAGTAGCTGTATCGAACCTTCCCCATCTGCCCATTGCCCAAGTTCTCGAAAATATCCATTATTTACCAACAAATTCCATCTTCTTTGTATGCCTGGTCCAGATAAATCGCCTATTAAATCGAGACTTTGATTTTGAACAATATTCCCCGAGGTGCCATCGAAATAAAGAAATTCCGAGAAATCACTAGAACTAAAAGATAGCTTATATCTCTCATTTTGGCCGTTAATTCCAGCTAATTGTGCCATTATATCTTTTTTTTCTGGACCACAGCATCCAGGATTAAAGCCCCATATGCTTCCGCTAAATTTTAAAAACGGTGAATTTGCATGTAATGTATTTCCGGAAGCAGTAGCATTTGTTGATAGAAGTACTCCCTCAGCAGAAGTGCCACTTAAATTTAGTTTTGCTTGAGGGCTTGTGGTCCCAATGCCAACATCGCCTCCCGTAAACACCGCAGCGTAGTTATTATCCGCCCCAGTTGGGGTATTCACATATATACCATAGTTATTTGTTGCTGTTCCGCCCGAGCCTGTAAAACTCCCAGTTGAAGTTACATAAAGACCGTATTTGTTAATACCATCTGTTGTTGTATTTGTTGCAAGGTTTTCAAAGTATCCGTTATAAGATACAGCAGTAACTGCGGAGTTACTAACATAGGAGTGGAGCTTGCCGAATGGGGAGGCTGTGCCGATTGCAACATTGCCCCCTTGTGGCGCAAGCAGTATTGGAATGCTATAGCTGTATCCTGATCTTACACCTTGAATAAATATTGATCCATCTACACCTATGGTAGAGTTTGTTCCCATATATAACTTTAAGTTTGTGTTTACAGAATTTTGAAGCATAAATGTGGGTGAGCCATCGTTATTAGTAGTTTGATTTCCGTCAAGTATTGTAAGTTTCGCTATAGGATTAGTAGTGCCGATGCCAACATATCCAGAACCATTAATCACTAATTTTGAAGAGCCAGAGCTTAGTATATTAAGATAATCATGGCTAACACCTGAAACACCAGGCATAATATCCCAATAATTTGAAGCGCCAGTATTCTTTAACCTTATAGTTGACCCAGAGCCCAGCCCACCTGATATATGCAATCCTGTTTGTGGTGAAGTAGTACCTATCCCTAAACCAGTTGAAGTCAATCTCATTTTTTCTTCTGCATTATTTCCATTAATAGAAGGTGAGAATACTAAGTTTCCGTCGCCTACATTGTATGCTGCAGAGATACTTGCCTTTATAAAGCTCGGGTTTGCATTAAAAGTTTTGCCATAAAATTGAATCTCTCCCCAGGTTGAAGTTCCGGCATAATTAAATCCTTGATCTGTATTTTCAAGCCTTAAGTATGGCCGTGATAAAGTACTAATTGTTAGATTCTTTTGAGGATTGTTCGTCCCAATCCCAACATTCCCATTAGGTAAAACAGTAAGTTTAGTTGTACCATTAGTTTCTATTTCAAATCTGTTGTTATCGTTTGTTCCGATTATTCCAGAGGTTCCAAAACTGTTTCCGTTATTCTTAAAATAGTTTCCTCCTATCTCCTGTAATGTTCCTTCTGTATCTGTTGCACTAAAGTAGTTTCCTGTATCTGTTATCTCTACATACTGCGCAAGTCTATTTATTAAATCAGACAAGTTTCTTGTTGCAATATCTGTTAGGTTACTTCCTGCTTTATCTATTTTGCTCCATTCTATTCCTGCCAGTGCAGAAACATCATCGTTTACTATTGTTCCATCGGCTATTTTTACAGAAGTTACCCCTCCATCTTTAAGTTGTATTGTATCGGATGTTATCTCTATAGTTACATTATCGGTATTGGCATTTAAAATAGGATCTGTTGCTGTCCCTGTATTTGTTATACCATCACCATCGGTTATTGTTGCTACAAATCCTGTGCTTCCAATATCGGGAGCACACTCCCAGTTAAAACCATTCTTCTTTAAAATCTCTCCGGTTAAACACATTAATCCCGAAAGTTTTGAAAGAGAAACACTTCCATCTGCAAGTTTAATTTCGGTTATTGCACCATCAGTTACTTTAGCAGTAATAACTGCACCATCTGCAAGTTTAATTTCGGTAATAGTAGCATTAGCTATTTTTTCTCCCGTTACTGCTAGATCGGAAATCTTTCCTGTTACAACACTTCCATCTGCAAGTTTAATATCTGTAACAGCGCTATCTGCAAGTTTTTCTGTTAATACTACTTTATCCAACAGCTTGGAACTGGTAACTGCTCCGTCTACAATCTTTACCGATGTTATTATGTTATCCGAAAGATGCTTGGTAACAATTACCCCATCGGAAAGTTTACCTCCTGTAATTGTTCCATCAATTATCTTTATTCCGTCTATAGAATTATCTTCTTTCTTTTCGTTGGTAACGGAATTTTCAGATAGTTTAATTGCGGTAATAGAATAATCTTCTATCTCAAAGCTCTGATTGAAGATGTTCCATTAATTCAATCGCATTAACGTATAGTAGTTTAGAGCGAAAAGAAATGCGGCAATTATCATAGATTTCTTTCTGAATCTGTTT
>JAMQHH010000012.1 GCA_025993875.1 Candidatus Dojkabacteria bacterium | reverse complement strand
GGTTCACGCTGATACTCCATTACAAAATTTTTATTTCTAAAATTAAAAACAATCGTCCTAGCCTCCATTAAATATGTGTCATAATTTTTTTGATTAACTTCTTTCCATATTTTTTTAAACAATGGAGATATAGACAATTTACTGTAAATGGAAAAAATATATTCATCAATTTCGAATAGGGAAAGAATCTGCATTGCTCTAGCTAATTGGTATAAAGCAGCCTTATATTTTGATTCGGGGTTAAAATTTTTTGCAATAATAGATTTTTCCGAAAAAAACATTTCTAATACATTTCGGCTTCCATCGCCAATTATTGGCTCGTTTTGTAAGTTAAGCGCTTTTTTAAATCCATCACTTACTCCCCATAGCCTAAATCTTTCGTCGATAATGTAGGCAAAAACTTTAGGATTATCTAGAAAACCTGCTACAGAATTTGCAGCTTTTTGAGCTTCTTCTTTGTCTAATAACTCTATATAATCTCCATCCAAAAAAAGTGTTTCGATGTAAGTTAAATTTAACGCTTTTTTAATCTTTTCCAGCGTTTCCTTTGTAGGATTTACCTCCCCACTTTCTATCCTGCTTAAACTCCCTGCCGAAGCACCTATTTTTCCTTCCAGTTCAAACTGGCTTATCTTTGCTCTCTTTCGAAAAAATTTTATCTTTTGCCCTAATGGTTTCATAAATTAAAAAGTGAATATATTTTTCGTAAAACAGCATTCTCAATATGGTATTCTATAATTTCAAAATTCGGATAATCGAATAAAGGCTGCCGGGAATATCTTAACCTTACTTTAAACCCCAATAAATTAAAATAAACTAAGGGCTCCTCTTTGATAAATAAAGCCTGGTTATTATCATCTGCCTTTCGTACTTCTTTCCATAGTCCACTTGCTAAGGGTGATTTATGAATATCTTTTATCGTGTTTTGATAGTATTCATCATCCTGCATAAACCCCACTTCTTTGTTATAAAAGTAGAGTTGCTCAAAAAGTGTTTCTTTATAATATTTTTCATCAAAAAGTTTTTTTATGCCTATACCTGAATCGATTAATACCTGAGGAATAGTTTTTTTATACGCTTTCCTTAGAAATTCGTCCCTGGAAGAATATCCAATAACCTTTATAATATTATCCGATAAGTCAATAAGTCGCCACCTTTCATCCGCCAGATAAAAAAATGAGCTTTTAGAAGGGTATGTTTTGTGTAAATAATTTGTTACAGCAGAAATCTCTTCGACTGTTACAGGCTCTGTAGTTTTACCGCTTAAGTAATCCTCTTCACGGATATTTAACCCTAAACTTTTTACTATCTTTTCCAACGTTTCCTTGGTCGGGTTTACCTCTCCGCTTTCTATTCTGCTTAAACTCCCAGCCGAAGCGCCTATTTGTTCCTCCAGTTTAAACTGGCTTATCTTGGCTCTTTTTCTAAAAAATTTTATCCGGTTACCTAAAGTAGACATTTTATTTTTGTCTGTTAGATAAAAACCTTCTGTGGCAGGTAATTATACCAGAATTTTTGGACATTTTTGCAATATTTTGGCAAAAAAGTGGCAAATTTTGTATTGCGTAACAATGAAATTTGGTATTTTGGGTGGTATAAATACCTCAGTAAAAAATAAAGTATGGTCAAATATATACTGGAATTTAACAAAAACGATATCGAAGATTTTATATATCGTGCCAACAGGCAAAATCCGGTACGCAAATTCTGGAAAGCTTTTATCCATTCTCTTCCCGATAATTTAAGAGATGAACTTAAAAACAAACCCACAAGGCTATTTTATAACTTCTGGAAAAAATTTTACGCATTCGAAACCGAAAATGCGTCTAAGGAACTTTTTGGAAACATTAACAATATAGTTATAGTTGCAAAGGAAGAATTAGGCCTTTACTCTAAACACAGTTAGATTTTTTTATAGAGGGGGTTGCTTATTTCTGGGGCTTGGTAGCCCCCTCTACAAAGAAATTAGAAGAAAAAGTATCTGAATAGATAAGTTTATACGGGATAAGCCCCATTTACAAACACGAACGGTGAAAATAAATAAAAAGTTTGATTAGAATAGTATTCAGTACGAATGAAATACTTAGATAAATTTTCGCTGAACAAGTAGCAAAGATTAAGCAATATTAATGATAAAAAAAACCGGCTAGCTGAATTGGAGATCTTGGAAGCTAGCCGACTGACTTGCAAAAAACAGTTTGCAACTTTTTGCATATAAATTATAACTCGTAAATTTTATATGGATATAGAGAAAGCACAAAAGCCCGAGAACAAGCCGGAACAGTTAAACCATTTTTGTTTTCTTCTAGTAAAGCCTATTGGCATGACTGTATTACAACAAATTATTGAGATGGTTAAGATAAGTGTTGATATAGTTGCTGCAAAAAGTGTCACCGCCAGTGAACCAAAGATCAGATCTCACTATGAATTAACTAAGTTTGATAAATCAGGAAAGAGAACGGCATATTACCCAACATTAATTGAATATATGCGTAACCATGAACTTTACGCAATGGTTATCCAAGACCGCGAATGTCGATCTCCAGAAGAGTTTGTAACCTTTGTAAAAGAGCATCTTGTGGGTTTTTTTCAACCTTTTGCAGCAGAGAGAGGTTCAATAAGATATTTAGCAATACAGAAACATTTACCTTTTCTTCAGTTAGTAACTTCAACAGAAGTAGCAAAAAATGAAGGTATCCCTGATCCACAGCCTTTTATCTATGATAATTTGATTCACTCGAGCGGGAACCCAAGTGAAGCCTTACGAGAAATTGAGATTTGGTTTCCTGGCGAACAAATTGCTGTAACCGCAAAAAATAAATTTAACCATTATTATAGTAGAAATGGAGAAAGTTGATCTAACAACTTTACCAATAGAAGAACGATTTCAAGTTCTTCTAAAGGCAAAAAGAATTTTGTGTGAGAGACTAAATAGAATACGTCCTAATTTGGGTGTGATTACTACAGGTAGTGTTGAATATGGGTATAATGGAAGTTACACAGGTAACTTAGATGATTTAGATGCTGTTGCAATAATTCCAGAAGATTCAACATTTGAGGAGTTGAGAGATTCTTTACAGGCTCCAAATGCAATTTTCTTTGACCATCCACAAGCAATGAGCAGAGATGCATTTAGCAGTTTAATAACTGGCGAAATCAATGTTTTAAGAATTAGCGGTGATGTAAATGGAGTTTCAACTTCGCTACATGCGATTTTAGAAACAAGATTAAGAGATTACTCTACAAATGCACTGAGAAATTGTCTAGCAAATAAAAAAAAGTATTACGAACAGGTCTACTGGCACTCAATAATTGGATTCCCTTTATTTGTATTACCACAAACAGATTGGTATACATTCACAGGAGATGCCTCCAGAATCATTTTGGAAGAATACCTACTAAGAAACTATAGTTACAAAAACAACTCTCCTTTACTATTAAAGACAACAGATGGCGAAACAAGGGTTGACCAATCAGGACAATCAGGAAGCGTTGTCAAACTGGCGCGTGAATATGGTGATATACTGATAAAAGGAATAATTGGTGATAAAATTCTTCAGGGCTCATTAATATATGCACCTCATGCAGGTTTGAGTGAAGCATTCAACCTATTTTGGCAAAGATATCTAGCAATTGCCTTAAAACAGAATCCGCAACTAAATGCAGATGATATTGTATATGCTTTTTCAAGATCACAAAGATTCTCTGAAAAATTCAAAATTTCTTTTAGAAAAAGAATTGAAGAGCGACTATCGAAACTGGAGATATGACTTATTATTCATTTAGCCTATTTTTTATTTTAGTTATATGTCAATTAATGAAGAACCACAAAAATATAGAGCGCAAGTTGGCGCGCTTATTGTAAATGACAGTGATGAGATTCTCATTGTACAGAATGTAGGTTATCCCAAAGATTTATGGGACTTTGTAAAAGGCGGAATGCATAATGGAGAGGAGTTTGAGGATACTTTAAAAAGAGAGATTGCAGAAGAAATTGGTGGAAATGTAAAATACTTTGTAATTAAAAGAAGTTCGTGGTTTTATATTTACGACTGGCCTATCGAGAAAAGAAAAAAGGATGGTCTAAGAGGTGCTGCTAGAGTAAGTTTCTGGGTTAGATATTTAGAGAACGAAGTGCAAATTGACTCCAATGAAATTACTGCATACAAGTGGGTAAAAGTTAGCGATCTTGAAAAATACTTAAATACTGGAACTTGGAAATCTGAAGATGCAGAAAACATTAAAAGAGACTATGCTACATTGAAAACATCTGTGTAAAGTAAGCAGGACGTACAGACTCTAAGAGTTATAATGGATCAAACAAGTCTAGGAGTATATTGAATTTCTTTCTCAAAATTTATGAAAAAACTAGTCGTTGAACTTGAAAAAAAATTAAAAGTAAAAATAATGCAAATCAAAATTCCACCTCAAGGAATGACTAGCCAGGTATTTTTTGTTGCTATTGATAATGGAGATGAGTACGCAATAAAGTATGGTGAAGATGCCATAAAGGATGTACCTGCTTTTGAACTCATTAGTGAAAAAAATGTTTCAATACCAGTCCCTAAACTTATTAATTCTTTTGTTTTTGAAGAAACTCCAGTAGTTATCCTTGAAAAGGTTGAGTACCCACTTTTAGAGACTGTACCTATAAATGAAATGGCAAAATATATTCCATCAATGGTTAAGAATCTAAGAAAGCTGCATGAAATAAAATCGGATAAACCAGGGTTACTAACCGAGCCAGATTCAACGAAGACATGGAAAGAGATGATGATTTCAATATTCGTTGGAGGTGATTTTGATTGGCAAGAAGTTGCATCAAGAGAAGGCGTTGATGGTCAATTAATATTAGATTCTGTAGAGAAGATGATAAATAAGATAAACACTACAGATTTACCTGTCAATAATTTCTCATTTTTACACACAGATTTTAATCAACGAAATTTATTTGTAGATCCAAATAATGATGAAATCACTGGAATTATTGATTGGGAAGAAGCAATGTTTGGAGATCCACTTTATGATTTAGCAAGAGTACGAATGTATATTTGGCATTTTGATTTGGGAGATGAAGTTGTAGAAAATTATTATAAATTGTTAGGTTATACAGGTGAACAAAAGAAGGTGGAAGAATTATACTGGCTATCCAGAGTAATTCAATATTTAGGCTGGTATTCAGTAGAGCTTAATTACTTTAATACAGGAAGAATCAAATTGCACCAAGATTTTTTGAGAAAATTTAACTGGAAAAGTTACTAATTAAACTAGGTTCGAAACATCGCAGATAAAACTTTTACCCTGCTGGTTTAACAGGAGTAACTGCTGTAGCTGTTTTACCAAGCTGGCTTTCAACTTTTTCCGGCAAAGCATCCTTAATTTTTTGCAGTAATTTTTCGGGTTCAGTATCAATTTTAACTATATATCCATCTGCCTTATATTTTTTAACACTTTCCTCCGCCATTTCACCGGTTAAATTTGTAAGCATTAAAACAATCGGTGTGCCATAAACTTCGGGATTTTCTTTTAAAACTTTTAGAGTTTCTATCCCATCCATTATAGGCATAATTATATCTAACAGCACCAAATCGTATCTGCCTATTCGCTGCATATCCAATGCTTTTTTACCATCCAAAGCAATATCTACTTCAAAGTTTCCACCTGTTTCTATTAAAGTTTTAAAAACATTTGCTGCATCCTCTTCGTCCTCTACAACAAGAATTCTCCTTTTATAAGGTTTTGACCCGGTTTTGCCACCCAAGGTATTTATCATTAATGTGCTAGACATATTAATTTAGTAAAAGATTACTCAAAAAGTTTGACACTATAGATGAACTTTGTCAATCTATTTCTCAAATAATACAGGTAGAAAATTCATACAACCAAAGTAATCTATTTGAAAGTGTCAAAAAATTTGGGATTTTTTATGATTGAGATAATTACATGGTAATTACAACCGGTTTGCCATTCTCTATTAAAACCATTTCTTCCCTCATAGCAGAAAATGAGCCATCTGAAGTTAAAAGTGTC
>JAMQHH010000001.1 GCA_025993875.1 Candidatus Dojkabacteria bacterium | reverse complement strand
CCGTAGGAGTCTGGGCCGTATCTCAGTCCCAGTCTGGCTGACCACCCTCTGAGGCCAGCTACCCGTCATAGGCTTGGTAGGCAATTACCCCACCAACAACCTGATAGGACGCAGGCTCATCCCTAAGCGAAAAATCTTTCCTCCGAATAAATCGGAGAATATCAGGAATTACCCCACCTTTCGGTGAGCTATGCCTGTCTTAAGGGGAGATTCCTACGTGTTACTCAGCCGTCTGCCACTGCCGATTCTTGCCCTTGCGGACTCAAATTAGCCGTTCGACTTGCATACCTTAGGCACGTCGCTAGCGTTAATCCTGAGCCGGGATCAGACTCTCCAAAAAATCAATAACCTGTAAAAGGCTATTTAATAAGAAAAGTTTAACCCACGATTACTCGAGGTATAAATTTATGTTTAATCAATACCAAAGTATTGATCCTGTTTTGACTTTAAACGAAGAAATAGACGTAACCTTGTCACTTTTAAAGTTTTAATGTTCTTGCCTTGAAAACTTTCTGCTAAGGCTTTGTCTAAGTATCTAAAAAGATTAACTTAAACGGGTAGTGAGATTATAGCAGAACATTTATTATTTTTTCAACTAGAAAATTTAGAAAATTTGAGGGTATTTGTGTCCCTAAAGATTATATCATTATATTTTCCAGTGCAGCATTCTAGTAGTTTTCAATATTATTTTTTGATATGATTAGTTTTATGGAGATGAAAGAACTTGCCGAGGCATTTTTTGCAGGGGAAATTAACCGCTTTTCTGACTGGCCCAAGGAACTATATATTCCCGGAACAGAGGTAGCGCACGGATTGTTTTCAAAGCAATATCTATTTAATCGCGAAATTCTTGTGCTTCGAAAATATACAGATTCGGGAACAAAGTATTTTAAAGAAAGCTATAGTGGGTCGACCGGATGGGAGTACGAAATGATGGTAGCATATGCATGCGGACATTTTTTTTATTCCGACCCTACTACCAACAAGGATTATTCTAAAGTTAGTTTCAATCACCTTTTGGAGATAAAAACCGAAACAACAAAAGAAGGTGCTGTAAAAGACAGAGTATTTATAAATAAAGAAGAAAGGGGTGAAATACTTTGGGAAAAGAATGAGAGGCCTCTAAGAGAGAATCTTATAGCCAATAAGCAATACTATCTTGGATTTTTTATTCATTTCCATACCCACCCACAATTTTTCCATAACATCGGAAGTAATAAAAGAGAAACACGATATTCTTTTTTATCCAATGCCGATATCAATTCACTTTTTTCGATGAATATCCCGTTACTGGGGCTAATAACAAACCAATTATGGCTTTTTGGTAAATCTCACGATTCTACTATACCTACTATCCAGGAGCTCGAGCATCTAGCCAGAGAGGAGAAAAGCCGAGATTTTTGCAACCTGGTTTCCGAGATTTTTTCGAACCACAAAATTGCTGTTTTTGAAAAAAGCTTTAAGGCTTCAAAATTTGAAAGAGTTTAAAGAATTTGATACAAAGAATCTTTAGTTTTTCCTTTTTGCTTTACTATACCTAAAGCCTCTAGTTTTGCCATATCTCTACGAAGTGTTCTTGTTGTAACATCCGGAAAACCCTTCACCAAATCTTTAACCGAAACCATTTCTTTTGTTTTTAAATATTTTTGTATTTTTTGCTGGCGTACATTGAGGGTTCCACCATCTTCTTTGCCGGTTTTGGAAGTATAAAAATTTCTTTGGGGGGATTTAGCTTTAGCCCTTTGCGGCTTTTTTAAAGAACTTGTAGTAATAACTTTTTTTATAATAAACACAAGAACGAGCACAGATAAAATTACTTTTATCGCCTTTCGGCTTCGAAAACCTTTTTTTAACTTAAGTTTCGAACTATTCTCCATTTTTTATACTATAAATTAATTTTTGTTAATTCGCCCCATCTCTCTCCTACACTTACCTCTACTTTATATTTTACTCCAATATCCAAAGGGTTCAACATAATTTTTTTAATTTCGGACACAAACTCGGCAAACTCGTCCGAATCGGGTTTGTATAATACTTCGAAAAGAAATTCATCATGTATTTGCAGAAGAAGATCGGCATCAAATTTTTCTTTTATGTTTTCAAAGTTTGCTATAACTTCTTTCATAATATCGGCAGCCGTCCCTTGTATTGCAAAATTAAAAAGCTCTCTTTGGGCTGCTAATTTTAATTTTTGGTTTTTTGAATTAATCTCAGGATTATATCTTCTCCTCCCTAAAATAGTTTTGGAATAACCGTTTTGAGAAGCAATCTCAAGCATATTATCCATAAATGTTTTAATTCCCGAGTATTTTGTAAAAAACTTGCTGATAAAAATTGCTGCTTCGGCCTTTGGTATTCCTAGTCTTTCTGAAAGGCCAAACGAGGAGATCCCGTAAATAACACTGAAATTTACTGTTTTCCCTATTTTTCTTTGTTCTGGCGTAACGCCTAGAAGATCAACCCCAAAAAGTTTAGATGCTGTCAAAGTATGGGCATCTTCGTCTTTAGAAAAAGCTTGCACCAGTTCCTCCTCTTTTGCCATTGCAGCTAAAATACGTAGTTCTTGTTGAGAATAATCGAAAGAGACCAAAACTTTATTTTTTTGAGCAACAAATAAGTTACGAAAATTTACATCTTGAACCGGATCTTTTGGTATGTTTTGAAGATTCGGGTTTTTTGAAGAGAATCTTCCCGAAACCGCACCAATTTGATCAAAAACAGATCTGATTTTTTTATCTTTATCCACATATTCGGGGATTGCACGAACATAAGTTGAAAGTAACTTCTCTATCTCTCTATATTCCAGAATTAAACTTCCAATTGGGTTATCAGTTATCTTTTTTAGAACTAGCTCGCTAGTACTAAAAGATCCTTTTTTAGTCTTTAGGAAAGAATTCAATTGCATTTTATTAAAGAGTATATCTGCAACCTGTGAAGGCGAATTGATATTAAACTCCAAACCTGCTGTTTTGTATATAGACTCTTTAAGTTCTTCCTTTTTAGATTCCAGTGTTCTTTTAATTTCCTCTATCTGAGCGTTATCAAACGTGATACCTGTTTGTTCCATTTTAACAATTGTGGATAAGCATCTGCGTTCGATTTCCAATATCCCATTCTGTTCTTTTTTTTCAATCCCCTGAGTTATAATTTTTTCCAACACAGGGAGCGAGGCTACTGCTGGTGCCAGCTTAGGTATACTGTAATGCGCTAATAGCGTATCTAGAGCCTTTTTTGTAACTCCTCCCGACTCTACAAAGGCCCCTATTGTTAGATCCAAAATGCTATTTGGTTTAAAATGTAAACCTGTATTAATTATTGCATGTAGAAACGGCTTAACTTCTAGTATTTTTACATTTTTTCCCTCGATAGCCTCTAAAGCTTGCTCGAAGCTAACTCTAAATTCTGTCCAGACAAAACCTTTTTCAATAAAAAGCGTTAGACTTTGTAAACTATAGTGGATTGGGCTTTTTTCCTGATTTGATATTTCCGACAAGAGATAAACATCTGTTGCTTTACCAAGATATTTTAAAAACTCTTCATTACTTAATTTATTAGCGTCGGTCGACTTAGGCAATACATCGAAAGTAAGCTGAGAATCGGAAGTATTAGAATTTATTTGAACCTTATACTCTTTAAACAAGGTCAGAAGCTTGTTTTCGAGAGATTTAAATCCAAAGCTCCTAACTTTTGCAAGAGATTCTGTAATAGCTTGACCACCAAAAATAGATAAAGAAAAATCGAACGAAATAGGAACCTCGGATTGTATAGTGGCTAATTTTTTGGAAGTAATCCCCATTTGATATCCATTTACCAATTTATCTTTTAGTGATCCAGAAACAGCATCGATATTGGAATAAATCTGATCAAAACTTCCATATTTTTCTAAAAGTTCCACTGCTGTTTTGCCTCCTATTCCTTTTACACCCGGTATGTTATCTGATGGGTCACCCTTTAAAGCCTTAAAATCTATTACCTGACTAGGATATATGCCAAGCTTTTCCTTGATCTCCTGTTCACCATATAACTTTGAATCAGCAAATCTTTTACCCGAAAGATATACCGAAGTATCATTATCAACCAGCTGAAAAATGTCCTGATCTCCCGTAACGATAATAGTTTGAGCCCATTCTCCAGAATGCCTTTTATCTATTGTAGCTATTATATCGTCTGCCTCATAACCTTCTACACTTAAAACTGGTATAGAAAAGCTTTCCAGCAAGCTGCGTACCATTGGGATTTGCGCTTTAAGTAAATCATCAGCCTCTTCTCTATTGGCCTTGTAAAAAGAATGCTCGGTTTTTCGAAAAGTTGGTCCAGCCGAATCAAAAACAGCTATAACATTATGGGGCTTAAATTTAGTTATAACATCCAGAAGTATGCTGGTAAATCCGTAAACTGCATTTGTAGGCTCTCCATTTGGAGACCTTAAAGATGCAGGAAAAGCATAATAGGCCCTAAAGATAAGTGCAAAAGAATCTATTAACAGCAAGGTTTTTTTATCTTTGACCATAAGTGATTATAAATAAAAAATTTGAAGACGTATATAGTATAATAGTTAATGTCATTAATCAATCGGTATCGCCCTTCCTGTGATATATTTTAGTGATCTAAGGCTTCTTTCTTATTGCAGCATTTGGAGGTTTCCCCTACCCGTTTTAACTAAAGCCAAAACAGATAAAAGTAACACAATTAAATAAGACATAAGTTTTTATAGAGCCAAACCGGAAAAGAATAAAGTCAGTAGATTTAACCGGGAAAACTCCAATCAACTTTCCTCAACTAAAGAGTACTAAAAATCCCTGATTGTTTGCGAGTCCAAGGCCGTGCGTAAGTACGAAATATATCTAACACACTATACTAGAATAGTTCATCAAACTCTTCTTTACTTAAGACCTCTTTTTCTAAGAGAGCCTCTGCCACCCTATCCAGTTTGTCTCGATTGGTGTTGAGAATTTCCAGTGCTTTTTTGTACGATTCTGCAATCATTTCTTTTACCTCTTTATCTATCTCTTCTGCGGTTTTATCGGAATAATCTTTGGAAGAATTATATGCATATCCCAAATATTCATTTTCTTCAAAATTGCCATATTGCACAAGTCCGAGTTTTGAACTCATGCCAAACTTTTGAATCATTCTTCTAGCTACAGCTGTCGCTTTTTCGATGTCGTTCGAAGCTCCTGTTGAAACATCGTCCAAAGCTATCTCTTCTGCCGCTCTTCCTCCCAAACTAACTATAATATCGGCTATAAGCTTTCTTTTGGAGATTATGTATTCATCTTTTTCGGGTAAAAACATAGTTACTCCTCCTGTGCTGCCTCTCGAAATTATCGAAATTTTATCGACAGGTGTTGCATCAGCGATATATTTTGCAACAACCGCATGCCCTGCTTCGTGATAAGCAACCAACTTAAGTTCTTTTTCTGTTCTTTTTCGAGATCTTTTTGCCGGTCCTAACACAACCTTAGATACTGCCTCTTCAATATGACTCATAGAGATCTCCTTAGCTCCGTCTTTTGCGGCTATTATTGCCCCTTCGTTTAATATATTTTCTAAATCAGCACCGGTAAAACCAACTGTTCTTTTAGCAATTTTTTCCAGGTTAACTTCTTTCGCAAAAGGCTTATTTTTCCCATGAACATCCAGAATTTGCTTTCTTCCCTCCATATCGGGAAGATCGATTCTTATTTGTCTATCAAACCTTCCAGGTCTTAAAATTGCAGGATCTAACACATCCGGTCTATTAGTAGCTGCCAAAACTATAACATTTGTATTCTTTTCAAACCCATCCATTTCTACAAGAATTTGGTTTAATGTTTGCTCTGTGGTTCCGGATTGAATCTTTGTACCTCTTTTTCTCGCTACTGCATCAATTTCATCGATAAAAATAAGTGATGGTGCAGTCTTTTTAGCTTTTACAAATAGATCTCTAACTCTGGAAGCTCCAGCACCTACAAGCATCTCTTCGAATTCCGATCCAGATGTATGAAAAAACGGAACACCAGCTTCTCCGGCGATTGCTCTTGCCAAAAGAGTTTTTCCGGTACCTGGAGGACCGACCATTAATACTCCCTTAGGTATTCTTGCTCCTAATTTTCTAAATTTATTTGGAGTTTTTAAAAAGTCAACTATTTCGTTAAGTTCCTCCCTTGCTTCGTCGATACCTGCAACGTCTTTAAAAGTTGTATCAGTTTTAGAACCAAAAAATAATTTTGCTTTAGACTGTCCAAACTGACTTATACCCATTCCTGATGACTGGGCGCCTCTGAATATAACTATTCCTAAAATAACAAATCCTGCCAGTGTTAGTATTGTAAATAGATCGGATAAAGTTAATCCTGCAGGAATGTTTTGAGAAATTAGTTCGTAATTATCGGCTGTTAAAGAAATTCCTTCCTGCTGCAGTGAAGATACAAAAGTATTTATGTTGGGAGTCCAGTCGATATAGTATCGTTGGATTAAATCTGTGTTAATTTTTCCTATAAATGTTTCTCCAAGGATATAAACTTCACTAAACTGCCCGGAATTTATTCTTTCTAAAAAAGATTCTTGCGAGGTAGAAAAGGACTTTGTCCTTAATTTCTTAATAGGGGTAGAAATTGAGGAAGGATTTACATTTAGTTCTTCGAGCCTTTTGTAAAAATCTTCTTCACCGCGGTTACTTATTAAAATATCCTTGGAATTTTGACCGGACTTAGTGCCAATGATAAAATCAGTTCCTAATAAAATGCTTTCCAAAGAATTATTTTCCCTATTTAAAAGAGATCTAAGCTGGGATACCAGGTCCTGACTGGTCAATAAATTTATAAGATCGTCTAGATTCATTACTTCAAAGTCAACAATTTCGCTATTTAAATCTTCATTACCGCTTTTGGGATCGGAATTTACAGGCAGAACCCCTTCAAATTCCACAAACTCTTTCCCGTTTGCTAAAATCCTGCCATCATTTTGAATTATTACCTCGGAAAATCTATCTTCTTTTATCCCTCTTATCAGTTCGTCTAACGAAAGTTTTGCTGTATAGATATCTGTTCTAAATAAGCCCAGAATAAGAAAAGTTATTAAGATAACTACAACAAGAGGAATTAATGGGTTAATCCTAATAAAAACTGTTCTTCTTCTCCCCTTGGTAGCTCCAATGCGCTTTAACAATTCCTCCGATAATTCGGGTTTGATTTTCTTTTCTCGATCTAATGGTTTTTTATTATCCATAAATTTTTGTTATGTTTAAAATACTAAAAACGTCTTTAACTAATTAGCAGGAGGGAGAATCGAACTCCCGACCTCAGGTTTATGAATCCTGTGCTCTAACCTTCTGAGCTATCCTGCTATTAATAACTTTTATCAGACGAAATAACTTGAGTCTAACACCTGCCTACTGTAATTTTACCAAAAAAAGCTTTAAAATCGGCTAAGAATTTTAGCAAAATGGTAAAAGTTAATCTATGCCAAGAATTTCAAGGTATCCGTCACGTCCAGATAATATAAGAGCTAAAGCAATAGAATGGATAAGTCAGAATTTTTTTGCATTTTTTTTTGCTCTAAGCGCTGAATTATTAGAATCAAATAAATTAAATTCCATTTTATCAAGAATAAAAATTGTCAGAAGCGGATATAATACAGTTGACGAAGAAGAATATTTTTCAAGGTTAGTTTTAAAAATCGCAAAGAAAGTACTGACAAGACTTACACAGATTTCTCCACAAAGGTTGCGTAGATTTGAAATTAAAAAGTTAAGAACAACCGATTACAAGTTATTTATCTCAATAAATCCCTTACCCGAAAATCCAGGGCTAACAGTAATATTATCGGAAGGTGGAATACTTGAACCGTTAATAATCCTTCTTGCAAAGCAAGTTGTTAGATTATCTTTATCTAATAGCCTTGCAGCTAAGCTTATTGCACGCCAAGCTACTCTTCTTAATCCCGATGCAAATTTTAATTACAAACCTGAAGACATTGGTATTATATTAACATCGACTCAAGATGAATCAGTGTTTTTTACAAAAGGTAGTGAGAATGGTAATTATTTTGCCTGTCCTGCCAAAAAATTTGTTCAAATAGCGGAGCTATGTTTTTGCCTAACTATAACTTTAAAATGTGAAGGGGCAAATTATCAACAATTTCTTAGATTTGCGCAAGATTCTCTTTCTATTCAAACTGTAGCCTATAAAGCACAGCAAATTTTACTTAAAGAATTTATCAGAATAATAAAAGCTAAGCATCAAGAACAATAAAAAAAGCCCCGACAAACGTGTAGGGGCTTTTATCTGCTTTATTTCTAATGCAGATAACAAATCAGTTTTCCTGTTTTGTTATCTAACTTAGAAAACTTTGCGGGGGTACGACTCGAACGTACGACCTCAAGGTTATGAGCCTTGCGAGCTGCCACTGCTCTACCCCGCGAACAATTTCTATAATAGTGATGAGATTATACTATAAAAAAGCAGTTAAAAGAAGAGTTTTACCCACCAATCGGCATAATTTTCTTTGTAGGAAACATCGAGCAGTGCTTTTGGCTGATCAAAATATTCCGTTTTATCACGGGTTGTATAAATACTCTCACCCGGCTTAGCCATTAGTTCTGTATCTCTCAGAGAAAGAAGCTTGTATTCTTCCGATTGATAATAAGTCTTGTCCAAAGAAAGCTCTTTATTTTTTTCCTTTAACGCGTTTAAACTCTCCTGTTCGTACACATATACATCAAAATTACTTTTTCCTGTAGAAATTACCCTAAATATATTAGATAAAAGCAATAATAAACTAACAACTAAAATAACTGTTAATAGTCCTCCCTCTACTACAGTTTCTTTAAAAAAAAGCCGAGTATTTTTTATAATCTTCCTGACATTACCCATAAATCTTTTTTAAGAAATTGACCCTATAATATTTTGCATGATAATATCAACACCAGATTCTAAACTAAAATGATACAAGATTACCTATCCAAATTTACAACCTATCTTAAACATAATAGCAGAACAGAGTCAACGATACATGCATATACGAACGATTTAAATCAAATAATTGCAATTTCAGGAGATAGCTTGCCAAAAGTTTCAACCAAAGATCTTTTGCAATTGCTAACCACTCTAAAATATAGATACAAACTTTCTCCACAATCTGTTTCAAGAAAAATAAACAGTCTAAAAAAATTTTTTGATTATCTGGTTAGTGTAGAAGTTATTAAAATAAATCCTGCAAAAGCAATCTCGCATCCTAAATATAGGGTAAAAACCTTACGAGTTTTAACAAAAAATGAATATAATTCAATAATTTTGGGGAGTGTTGAAAATATTAAGTTGCTAACAATATTTGAGTGTTTTCTTCAGACCGGTCTAAAGATTTCTGAGCTTAGTGCACTTAAAATAAAAGATTTAGATAAGAATTTCAAATTTATAACAGTTGCAAGCAGGCAGGTACCGCTAAACTCAAAGATACATCAGCTATTAGATCAATACTTAAAATTAGCTGGAAAAAGATCTCTACCCGATTATCCTATTTTTTCTACTAACACCGGGAAGTCTATAGAAGTAAGAAATATACGTAGCGGTCTAGATAGAATATTTGAGAAGGCTAAAGTAAAAAATTTATGTGTAAACGACTTACGCAATACTTTTATAGTATTTCAGCTTGCTTCGGGCATGGAACTAAAAACAGTAAGTAAATTGGTTGGCCATAAAAATATAATTACTACTAAAAAATACCTTACAAATTCAAACAGACACCAAAGAACAGAAAAATTTTTAATCCCAAAAATTTTTCCTGAATGAAACTAACTTCTTGGCTAACCTTAATAAAATTCGCAAGTACGAAAAGAGATACTAAGAAAAAAGGCTAAATAGGCTCGCGCAGATTCGAACTGCGGACCCCGGCTTTATAAGAACCGTGCTCTAACCAACTGAGCTACGAGCCTGTTTAACCTTCTACATAAATTTTGCAAGTAGTATAACAAAAAAAGGGTGGTTAGTCATGCTTAGAAACCAAATCCAAAATCTCCCAGCCCTCCTCCTTTATTTTCGTCCTTTTTTTCCTTAATAAAGGTTCCTCTTTGCTTTATTTCATTTTCTACAATGTTTATGTCTCTTCCATACTTTAGTCTTGAGATCTGCTTTATTGTGTTTGCAAGCTCTTTATTATATGGAGAAATTAAATCATAAGGAGACTCCCCGTAAAAAGACCTGACTGTAAATGGAGGCGTTGGTTTTCCTTCGACTAAGAGCTTTATTACTGCCGTAACATTAGGCAGTTGCTGTAAATCGCTCTCTTCGAAAGGACCTTCAACAACTTTCTTTAAAAAGGCAGCATCGTCTTCTCCTACTCTCATTATGGCTTTATTACCTACATTTCCAAAAACAGCATCCCTGATTTTTGTATTGTTGTTAGCTCTGGTAAGCTGTCCTAGAAATTGATGTCCCATTGTTAGCGCCAGTTTATATTTTCTGGCCTCAGAAAGTATAATATTAATTCCATCAGTCAAAAAGTTTTGGAACTCGTCAATATACAAATAAAATGGTCTTCTTAACTTTTCATCCAAATCCTCTCTTTCCAATGCACCAACCAGCAACTTTCCAATAATAATCATTCCTAAAAGATTTGCATTATAGTCACCAATTTTACCTTTAGAAAGTTTTACTATTAAAATTTTGCCTTCGTCCATAATTTTTCTAAAATTAATTGCCGAAGTTTGCTGCGAGATAATTGGCCTTATATACGCATTGGTAAGAAAAGGCGCCAGTTTTGAAACAATATATGGCACAATATTTTTTAACGAAGCTTCCCCACCGGCTTTTTCTGCCTGTTTTCGCCAAAAGTCTATTACTTCCTGATTTTTCGTTTTCGAAAGTTTATACTCCCTATACCCATCATCTGCAAAAATTTTTGGTACCTCCATTAGGGTGCAGCCAGATTCGGGATCTTCAGTTAATAACATAATCCCAAACCTAAAATACTGTTCGAAAATTGGACCTCCCGTTGTTCTTAAGTCAAAAAGAGTATCAAAAATATTAAGCATTTCGTTTGTAACCATGGTTCTTTGTGCGTCGTTTGAAAATTCCAGCATGTTTAAACCTATAGGCCTCTCTATATCAGAGGGATCAAAAAAGATTACATCATCAATTCTTTCAGGCGGCACCTGCTGTAAAATAAGCTCTGCATCAGTTCCGTGCGGTTCTATCCACGCGCACCCATGGCCCAGCTTCATATCTCTTATCATCATTCCTGCCATAAATTTAGACTTTCCCGTACCTGTTTGACCTATTACATAAAAATGTCTCAGTCGATCGTCGGGCTTTATAAAGATCTCTTTAGCTGAGCCTCGATGCGAATTTTTACCAACATACATATAATCATCATCAAATTTTGAGGTAACAAAATCGGGAGATGGAGCTGTTTTAGATAAAAGCCACTTAATATGAGGTGTTTTTATATTTTTATTAGGCAAATGAAAAAGAGTTGCAAGCTCGGCAGTATTTAGTACCATTGCCTGCCTTGATATTCTATAAATAAAATCTGTAATTACATTTTTTGTTAATTTTTTATCTTTCGATTTTTTAAACCGATTTCCGCCCTCTTTGGCAAACGGATTAAATGTACTTAGAATGTTATTAAGATGAGATTCTCCTAATTGTTTATCTTCGGATACTACAATAACTCGGACATCTGTATAAAAATTGGGCTTACTAATCTTTTTATCTACCATGTTTAAGGCCTCTTCGTCTATTTTGGGGCTTGAAGGTTTTGGCTTATCTTTATCCCCTTCATCTGCTGGTTTTTCTCTATTTTTTTTAAGATATTGCTTTACTTTAGACCTCCATTCACTAGATACGGGGGATATAACCATCTGAAAAGCTGCCGATTCTCCCTCTTCTAGCTTGCTTAAGGTATCGGTTAAGGTAGCAATTGTATCGACCGGAAGCTCCTCAAATGTCTGGATAGGAATTTTTGACTCTTTATCGAGTTCTAAAACACCAAAAGCAACACTTCCTTCGTCTTTAAACAAGTTGTATTCCTTAATAGAATCAATTTCGGCAACAGGATAAGTTCCATTTATTTGTCTATCAACTATTGCAGCAATTTTTTTTGGACAAACAACAAAAAATCTTATACTTTCCTTAAATGCAATAACTTCAAAGCTTACAAATGTGTTTGCCCCAATGTATTTTGCTATTCCTTTAAGCTTATCGGTAATTGTAGATAAACCGGAATACATTTGCTCTGCAGCTTTTATTTCTACGTCATTACTTTGAGGAACCTTAATTTCGAAAAAAGAGAGGTTTAAAGATTTTTTCTTTAAAACAGCTTCTTTTACATAGTTTATCGCTACCCTTATAATCAAGTAAATAATTAGCAGGAATAAAAAAACAAGGCCTATTATAAGCCCCAATCTTGCTAAAATATCGCTACTAAACAAAATATTTATTCCCTGCATAATTTCATTATCCTATCTTTTTTGATACTCTTCCAGCCACTTTTGAAATTGCACCGAGAGCCACTTGGAGGAGCTGGTTATATCTTCAACTTTCGCGGTCTTTATAAAGTCTAATGTTTCTTGCACAGATGTAGGATTGAAGTTTTTTGGTGAAAATCCAAAACTGAATGGAACTGGAATCTCCCCGACTTTACTACTTCCTTTTTTTTCATCATTAGATTGTTTACTACTCGGATAAACCGATGAGCCCATATTCGATCCATCCTTCTTATAAGTTGTTTCCTGCGATTTTTCTATTGATTTTTCTACATTGTTTTCTAAATTCGTTTCTATTTTTTCGGGAGTAATATCGGAAAAGTTTATGCTTTCGAGTGAGCCCAAGCCAGAGCCGGTAGCATTTTGCATTTTTTGCTTTGCGATTTGATCTTTTACAAAATTATATGCAACCAAAACTGAGGTTATTTGTCCATTTGGAGCTAGCACTAAAGGTTCCCGAGATTCGTTATAGCCGTAAAACTTAAACCCAAAACGCTCTAGCGCTTTAAGTAAGTCTTGAAGTTGTTTATTTGAAATATTAGTAGACATATCTAAAAATTATATTTTTTTCTCTCTGTATTTATCTGCTTTTGAATATCTCTTTTCTTTAAAAGATTTCTTTTATCAAACTTTTTTCTTCCACGAACCACTGCGATTTCTATTTTAATAAGATTACCCTCGTTTAAGTGTATATTTAAGGGTACACAACTATTTCCAGGAATTTTTACCGCTTGATTTATTTTAACAATCTCTCTTTTGTTTAATAATAACTTTTTGTCTCGATTTTGCAAGCTTTTATCCGAAAATTTTGTATCGGAATTTAATGGCAACACAAGATTTTTTAACAAAACCTGGTTGCTTCTTATAATGACATAAGCATTTTCCATGTTTGTTCTTCTGTTTTTTATTGCTTTTACCTCCCAGCCTAGAAGAACTACTCCTGCTTCAAGTTTTTCTAAAATTTCGTAATTGAAACCTATGCTTTTATTGCTTGCTAATACTTTTTTCATATTTACACAGATTATTAGTTCTGGAAGCTTAAGCCTATAACGCGATTTTGATCCAATACATATATTTCCAAATTGTTTGCCGAAAGCTCGTTTATAAGAATTTCTTTCTGGGTTTCTAACACTTCTTCCTCTCCCCTATATATATATTGTCCAATAAATAAAAGGCTTTTTGATTCATTCGATTCAATGTTAAAAAGAAGTACCCTCTTATTTTCCGGATCAGATACAGCCATATAACTGCCTCTTGCATCTATCGCCCTTGCATTAGATAGTGAAGTTATATCCTCGGTAGAAAAATTTTTGTATAAGTCGGGTGTTAGTGTATTTTCTCCACCAGATAAATACCTTTTTATACCGGATCCCTCTATTAGTACATATAGTTCATATGGAGCCGCAATATCAAGCCCTTTAGAAAAATCAGAATCTTCCCTCCAGTTAGGTGGATTAATCGTAATATAATTAGCGCCTCCAGGAGCATATCCTGCTCCTTCTCTTTCTCTTTTAAAAATATATGGATTGGGGAATGTTCTTAGCTCGTATAATGCATCGTTTCCAGAATATATATCAACTGCTTTTACATTTCCAATAGAGGAATAAATTAGTGTTGCAAATCTTTCAAACCTGTCCGATTCTTTTGTATAAATTTTACCAATTGCCCCACTATTACTGTTATCATAGACAATTATATCTCCATCGACGCTTTTGGCCAGTAGTGATGGGGATTCCAAATCTTGCACTATCATTCTTGTTTCTTCTCCGGAATTTATTGGAATTTTATAAATTGCATTATTTCCCGAATCTGCTGCGTAAATATTTCCCCCAGAGAATTCAATGTCTTTAATGTCTGAACCAGGAAATAATTTTTCGAGATCTGCAATAATTTTAATATTAGAGTTATTAACTGTAAAAACATTATTGAGTTTGTCTAAAATCTCTTGATTTTTTTGAATAATCTTGTTTAAGTTAGCTATATATGTCGCATATTTTTTTTCGTTTTCGGATACACCGGTTATTCTTTTTATCTCTTTTTGAGCATCAACAGTAAGCTGGTTAAGTTTATTGGCAAGCTCAGTTTTTAGCGGTTCAGATTTAGAAGAATCTAAACCACTTTGGTTTAAAACTTCAGTTTGGCTTACTTCCAGTTGCTTTATTGTTGTTAAAATCTTATCCTTGTACTCTTGCTCCATCCTTTTATTTTCGGCATCTCTAAAACTAAAGAATAAAAACACGACTATTATAGTCAATATTATAGCTAAGATTTTTCTATTTCGGCTTCTCCTCTTACTCTTTATAAAGAAATCTCTTCTATCAGAAGTACCAATAATCTCTCTTTGAAAAAGCTGCCATAAATAATTTAGAAACTTCTTTATACCACCAAATAAATTCTTTATTATGTGCAGGTAGGTACTTTTATTATTTTTAAGATAATTTGAGAGTTTCGCAGGTATAGATACGAGAAAAGTTAAAGCTTTTTTTACAGCTAACTTAACTATATTTAAATCTAGTTTTATTCTTATTCTCCGTTTTGGTTCTAAATCAATATGTTCTTCTTTCTTAAACATTCCATCTTCCTTTGCAACTCTCTTCTTTAAGTCAGCTTCATTGTTGGTAATTATAGAATCGGTAGCTCTGTTGCTAAATTTAAATCTAGATTTAATGCTACCCAAAAAACCATTAGTTCTTTTCGGCTCTTGGTAGGGAAAGCTATACTCTTTATCAGGAAAAATTTCCTCTGCACTTTCTTTTTTGATATCTTTCGGCTGTTTTTCAAAATTGCTCTCCTCGGGAAATTCGGATTCATTTTCTAAACCGGGATTGTTTTGATTTGGAGTTATCTCTTCGATATCCGTAGTTTTAGCAATCTCTTGATACCAATCTAATATTTCACTTCCTAAAAACAAAACACAATCAAGGTTTTTAGTAATGTTATTATTTAAAAGGTTAATATTGAGTTCTTTGGCAGCATTTGTTAAATCAGCAAAATTTAATGATAGGTTTTTTGAAATTACCAAAAGTATTCTATCTTCGGGTTCTAATTTAAAACTTCCAAACTTAACAAATCCTGTTAAGTTAGAATCTATAAGCGCCTGGCTAATATCCGACATCCTTTCATTTCTATAAATTAATATCTTACTTTCCCCAATCACAGCGCAATAGGCAACATTTTCACAAAAGACTAGAATTCCCATCTCCATATCTATCCCTTTTTCCATTATTACACTATCTCTCGATAATAAAGCTTCGGTTTTTGCTTTCATTTTCCACACAGCATCCTCCAGTCTTAAAGCCATATCGGAATGTTTCTTTGCAAGGTCAATAAACGAGTCCTGCAAATCGTTCCAGAAAGTTTTGGCGATAATTTCCAGGTTTACGTTAGCCTCGGAGGCTATTCTTATAACAGAATATATTTGAAAATCTTCGGTATCAGACTGAAACCAGAATGCTCCCTTCCATTCGTTATCCCGATTTTCTCCTTTTAAAAACTCTACTCTTAACTTCATATTAAATCGATATAAGTAATAAAACGACAAATATTAATAAAGTAATGTAAAAAATTCCAATAATCGAAATTATCCAGGAACTACTTGTTCTTAAAATGCTATTTATTCTATTGGTTCTAACAAATAAGACAAATCCAAACAAAACATGAAAAAGCCCAAATAAAATTGCGGCTAGTTTTAAAAATTCTAATATTTCTTTCGATAAATTAATCTCCATTTTTCTTATATTTTTTGGCTATGTTAGCTAAGTCTGATAATATATCCCTGACCAGTGTTACATGAGGTACCTGATCGAAATTCAATTTTCCCTCGCTGGATGCAGTTGTCGCTTCGATATCTCCATATCTAAATATACCACCCCAAAAATCTTTTGAAACCTCCTTTATATCTTCAATATTTTCTAAAGCTGCCTCTTTTATATTATATCCTGTAAAAGGGCTAAATTCGTAATCCAAGATTCTTTGGTTGGTTACAATTAAAAGATCGTAAAACCATTCTACAAAATTTCTTATTGTTAAAGTTAGCACTACCGAATAATATGAAACAATTATGATTATCCATATCCTCGAAGGCACAGGGTTATTTGTTATATTTATAATGTCTACTAATAATGGTAGTAATGCAGCCACTATAAATGGAATAAATAGATATAATGTACTTCTAAATATCCAGCCAACATTGGCTATCCAGTGCCTTCTAACCAGCACAAACACCTTTTCCCCGGGATTTTGAGTTCCAAATGTGGTGCCTTTGGGTCTTATAACTATTGTTCCCAATATGCTAGAGGACTTTGGAGGAATTGCCTTTTCCATTTCCTGCACATACATTCTTCTTTGAATATAAGCAATCTGCTCAGGAGTATATCGTTGTGCAGCAGGATAAGAACCGGAAGGGCTGCTATTTGAATTATTGGAAAAATTATTCGGTTTTTTTTGTGTCCCTGGATTCATATAAAAACCCTATATAGATTGAAAAAAATATGTTTGGCTATATAAATAGTCGTTTGCACCAATAGCATAGCTCCATTCATTCCACAGATATTTAAACCAGTACCCCCCCAAATATGCTGTAGATCCATTATACCCCATAAATTTAACTCTGTCGGCTCTATTTGATGGATCCCTTTCTACAATAAAGGATGCAGCCTGATTACCTATTGTATTTTTTAAACCTGCTAAGTACCCCGATAATCCTCCGACAATATCAGGCCTGGATACACCAAAATCTATCATGCTGTTTATATGTGAGATATCGTAGTTTCCTGTACGGTAAGTAAAATCTGTATATGCTGTTCTTGTCGCCATAGAGTTGTCGTTTACCGATCTTAAATAAGGATATGGTGTGCCGGCTCCACTGTACGACTGAAATCTGGTATCGTTATTTGCTGTACCAAAACCTTGGTTATTATCGGAAGAATATAAGGCTTCGATAGGAGCACCGCCATATGTTATAACAATCCCCCGTGTTTCATCGGCTGCCCACCTTGTATATCCCGTTCCATTATAAACCTGCGAACGCCCATCCCTATACAAAAACCCTCTATAAAAATATCCGTAAGTTCTATATGTTATTGCAAAAGCCTTTATTGCTTCCTCCGGCCAACAATCCCACATACTGTTAGGGTTATCGACAACATATTTATCGGGTCTGGCTAGAGCCTGCTCCGCCGAACCACATGCTCGTCCTGCTATTTCTTCCTGTCCCGCCACATAATCTTCTATGTTAATCGCTCCGTACCCATCTACATTTACTGTGGCACCTTCATACCCGCCCGATAAATCTACACCTGTATAGTAGAACCTTAAAATATAGTTGTAATCGAAGCCATTTAGAGCAAACCCATGAGCTCCCCACTGGCTTAAACCAACACCGTGCCCCTGATAAAGATCTCTTCCTCTTCCAAATATAGCAAATGGAACTGTACCATCAGAAGTATCGAAAGAATTTCCTGGACCGCTTTCACCACCATCATCATTTTCGAGGAGTTGTCTTTCCCTCTCTTCGGCAACTCTTTGCTGTTCACTTAAAAAAGAGATATTGGATTGCAGAGTTTTTACTTCCGACTGCAGGTTACCTATAGAAGAATTGTTACCTGCAATAATTGAATTAAGGTATGCAATTCTCGCCATTACTTCGTTTTTTTTATACTCCAAATCTGAATTTTGTTTTTTTAAATCTTCGTTCTCTTTATTGTATTTTTGTATGTCACTTTCCAAATTGTCTATTGTTTGAGCTAATTCTATAATATCCTTACTTGTTTTATTGACAACCGCAGTAGAAAAGAATTCGGACATTTTATTATCGAATTCGGAAACAAATAGAGTTGATATTTCGGCTACATCAATTCTCCAGTCAAAGTACGAACTTTTAACACTTTCTCGTCTTAAAAGCTCTGTTTCTTCTTTTTTTAATTTTGTTAGCTCTTTTTTTCTTTGGGTCTGTTCAATTTCGAGCTTATTTACTTCAATCAGGGCTTCTATCTTTTTAATTTGATTTTCCAGTTCGGGGATGGATGCCTGTGCAATATTCACGTCCGACGAATAACCGGCAATTTCGCTATTTAGCCTTGCTATCTCAGATTCTGTTTGAGCAAGTTTTTCTTCCTGTTTTCTTTTTTCTTCGACAATTTCGGAGGAAGTTAAAGCAATAACGTTATTTATCGGATTTAAAAAAAGAAGTCCGACAAGAAGAAAGATAACTAAGTTAGATAGATTTTGTTTTTTTATAGCACTGTTCATTTTATATTGCTACATCAAGTTGTAAAATTTGAGCTTTGTTTTTTAGTTCGGTTATTGAATCGTTTAAAATTTGCAAAGACCCATCAGAGAGTCTTAGCCACCCAGTAATTACTACCGGGTATCCTTCCCAAACACGAGTGCCCTGCTCGGACAGAGTTAGCCCCACGTTTGTTTCTTTAAAGGCACTTTTTAACCGGGAAAGATACGGCTGATCCTCCTTGCCCCAGCTAAATTCGAGATTTTCTTTTTCTATTTTTAGTATATCAAGCTCTCGTCTTTTCTTATAGTATTCATCCGTTGTATACATATCGTGGTTAATTTTACTAATTTCATTTTCCAGTTGTACTAATTTACCTTCAGTACTTTGCACCATAGCTTTTAGATCTATAAAAGAACCATCTGTCCCTAAAGCCTTTTGCATACTTTTGTTTATCGTTTCTAATTCTGATCTGTAAGCATTTAAATATGCATTGTTTACAAATATCTTATCTTCCTGTGTTAGAAAGGAAACTTGGGGAATTTTAGCCTGGGAACCTGCGTCGAAGGAGTTTAATAATACTCTTTTAGAGGTTTTGGGACCTAATAAGTTATAAATAATAAGTAAGATTATTAGGGACAAAAAAATTGCAAGGCTAAAAAACCACGATTTTACATCTCTACTTAAGATTAAAGTTAATATTCCAAAGATGATTTGAATTATAAGTAAAATACCAAAAACTGCAATTTGTACATTAATCGATCTAAAACTTTTATCTATTTCATCTTCCCAATCAAATTTTGGGCCTGCGGTAGGTTCTCGAGATTTTATATTCTTAAGAAATCCGATAATTTTATTTAACCTCTCTTTTTTTAGGATTGCTACCTTTTCGACAGATCCAACAACTTCAATTCTTTTTATGCTTTGTTCGAGCTCTGCGCGTCTTTTCTCAAAATGCTCGACTGATAAAAACTTTTGTCTTAATACATCCAACTCGTTTTGAAGAGTTTGTTTTTCTTTATTTTTTGTTTCGATAATCTTTTTACCATTTTGATAAAGATCAATTCCTTTCTCGATTTTAATTTGGCGATCTTCAATATCGGCAAGACTTTCGGCATCCTTTTTTAGTTTTTCTTTTTTATCTTCGGTAACTGAACTTAGTAAGTCATCAATATTTTTTGTGTCAGAATAGTTTTTCAACACCAACAAATTAGGTTTACACTTACTTAGAAAATTAGCCACATCTTCTTTGGACTTAAAAACCTCATGCGATATATCAAAAATTTTAGTGATAAGTTTTTTCTCTTTAAACTTTATACCCAGTTTTTGCTCCAGAAAGCTAAAAAGATCGGTATCTAAAGCTTGATTGTTTTGAGTAATTTTAAAGGACTTCTCTTTATAATTTTTAGCTATTTGTATTTCTGTTTCGGAATTTTCTAAATTTATACCTAAAGTTAAATATGTTTTAACTGAAAAATTAAGATTTAAATTAGAAACAAATATAAGATCGTTTTGAAGTATAGAAAAAACATCCTGCTTTAATTTTATGGGAGAACTAAAATTGGTAGTAAAGAGGCTTTTATCTAAAATATCGGTTATTTTGTAGTTTTTTATGGTTAAAACAGGCATAGCAAAAAAGAATTAAGTGCTACTTTTATTCTATGCCAGATAAGGAAATTGTTCAAGATAAATTGAATTTAACTTAAAACTCTTCATGAACTCCACTTTCGATTAGTTTCCAAATTCCAGCGCCAGAAGATGATCCTTCTATTGATATACATTTGTATTGTATCTCTGTTGGGTTAATCGTAGGATTAATAATACACCTCACACCTGTCTCTCCCACTTCTGGGCACGCATATCCCTCAGCTTTATCGTAATATGTGCATGGGTCGTTTACAAGTATATACTTTGGATCAGTGCAAAGTTCCGAAAAGAAAAATTGAAAACCAGGCATTGCCACATCGTAACAAGTTACATTTTTATTTATTCCCAGTACTGTAAAAAAGGTAGTTAAAATTGGAATAGAAAGAAAAACTAAAGCAAAACCAACTACGTAATTAATAATCGCTTTTCTTAGTTTTACCAGTTCCTGATCGCTTGTTCCTCCGCGAATCATATACTGATAACCAAGGTATATAAGCATAACAAAAGAAAAAGATCCTACAATTGCCCATATGGCATACAAAATTCTTCTAAACCAAAGTTCAAGTTGCTGCAATGGCGGAGCTTTTAGTGTTGCTCTTACAATGCCGGTGTCTGATTTACAAACATAATAACCAGAAGTGGAATCCAAATAAGGCAGGGTGCGACATTTACCGTCTGCTGCACTACAAGTATCGTCTGCACTTTTAACCGGAAGGCCTGGATCTTCACCCGGGCAAACGTAACTGGCCGGATCGTTACCCGATAAAACTGAGCTGCTAAACTGGGCCGAAACTGTTTGCGTAAAGTTTATAAAACATAAGAGAGAAAGAAGTAGCAATAAAAAATTTTTCTTAAATCCTGTCCATTGGGAAAAAGGAACGGTTTTTATTGTTTTCAGCAAAGTTCTTTTCAATTTATCTTTGTATACTTATTTAGTGCCCTCAAAAAAGTTTTAAAAGGCTCAGAATCACCTCTGTGCTTATTTCGATTGTGAAGGTGTACTTAGCAGGTTATCAATTATGTCTGGTGTATCTTCCGTTTTTAAAGCCCCTGTTGCCTTAAAAAATGCCAGCACTATTATTATTCCTATTACTCCTACAAAAAGAGCTGCTATACCTATAAACACTGCTTTTATTGCTTTGCTTGCTTCTCCTATTTTTTTATCATCCCCTTCGCTTTGTATGTATTTTAATGCCGATTTGATTACTACATAGATTGAGATAATTATTATCCCAACAAATACTGCTGATAGTAAAAATCTTATAAAACTTGTTGCCGCAGAAGGATCAGTAACACCACTGCAAAGAGAGTTTATGCCAAATGCATCTACTGAACTTAAGAATGGAAAGATTTGGCAGACAAGATTATTTGTACCTGCAGCAGAAACAGGGAAAGGCATAGAAAAAAACGAAATGGCAAGAAATAACACCGAAAGAGCAATTTTTTTCATACTAATTTTAAATATTTATATATATTCTCCTCTGAATTTATCATTATAAATTACTACAGTCAATAGTTTAACTTAAATTACGGATTTGTTAAAACTCCAGGTGGCAGGTTTGTATTTGGATCTGCTGCCCCCTGGGCATTAAAAAATATTAATATAAAAATTATCCCAAATACCCCCAAAAAGATAATAACCAGCCCAAACCATACTCCCTTTAAAACATTTGTTCCCTCCTCCAGTTTTTTAGGGTCTCCCTCACTTTGAATTATTTTTAAAGCAGCTCTAATTACCGAAAAAATTCCAATAATTATAATTGCAACAAATACAGCACTTAAACCAAATTTAATTAAAGATCCAACATCTATATTTTTGCTGTCCTGGGTGTATTGATCGCATGGGAAAAGCCCACATAAAGAGGTGGAATCGGTTTGAGCATATACAGCTGTTGACAAAGTTAAAGGGGTAATAAGCATCAAAAGAAAAATGCAAGTTATTTTTATTCTTTTTAATACTTCAATATTATTCATAAATACGAATTATTTATCTATAAATAGATTTATTACCTAAATCTGCAAAACAATTTGAATCGGCAGTATCTGGATTTTCAATATAATATTGAAAATAGAAACTCTTGCCTGCAGGAGAATCGAATACGGTTGAGAGATCTCCATTTTCATCAATATATTGCCTAACCTTGGTGTTGCACAAACTAAACATCTTTGGCCATGCCAAAACGTTGCCTATACCCATAATAGCTCCAATTACACTTAAAATAATTGGCACTAAAAAAGTTAATGCAGCCGAAATTAAAATTGATCTTGCCTTTTTGCCTGCATCGGCTAAAACTTCGGGTTTTCCATTACTTTGCATTGCCTCTACCCCTGCTCTTAAAAACAAAAATATCCAATAAGCAATAATTAGGGCAAAGATAATTCCTCCCAAAAATACTGCCCAGGAGTATATTGAAAAATTTCCTAAATCGATTGGTGCGCCAAAAAGAGGGATTGTAATCGGACTTATTGCAACTTCGGGCAAACCAATATCAATATTATTTTCTGTTGATTGCGCATAAGCAATGGGAAAAGCTCCTGCAGCTAAGGCAGCCAAAATAAAAAACAATATAGAAAGTAAATGTTTTTTCATTTTAATAATTACTTACTTAATAGTTATTGTTATACCGTTTGCTGCGTTTTCGAAATTAAAGTCTGTTAAGCTGCCTAGCCCCAAAAATGCAAACACTACCTGAATTATAAAAATTATACCCCAGGCCAAAACAAACCCTACAATTAAACTTGTAAATTGTTTGTTTAACTTAGAAATATCTTCGGGTTTTATTAAAACAGGCCTTTGTATTGCCACAAGGTAAACTCCTCTAAAAAGTGCATACATAGAAAATATTCCAAGAATTGTTGTAATAACAAGATTAATTAACGTGGTAATTGTTTTTGTTCGGCCGGACTCCGAAAAATCCAGTCCAAGCCTTACTCCAAAAACATTTAAGAAAGAAAGATCCTTTTGATCTAAAATATTATCGGTATTTCCTGTTACGGAAGTCTGTTCATCTTTACACTTATGAAGGCAGCAGGTTCTTGCCTGTTCACTTTGCGGGCTTAAAATTTTAATTGTCTGGCATTCCTGATCAATTACAAAATTATCCTCGCATTGTGCAGGTATTTTATAGGGATCACCCTCGCATGAGCCTTGGCCTGTTTGATTAGTGTTTGCCGGCTGAGCATATACCTCCAAAGAAGTGACCAAAAATATTGCAGTAATGAGCATTGTAATTGTAGCAGTTATTTTTTTAAACATATTTATGTTGTTGGTAACGAAAATACATTACTTACCCCTAAAAGCCCGCCAATAAACTGTGCTATTGTAGGTGCAAAAACAGCCAGTGCAAAACCTATAATTGCAGCAATAATTACTTTTTTTGCCGTACCGAGCTTTTTATCGTCCCCTTGTGATGTAAGCCATAGCCATGCTCCATAAATTAACATAGCAATAAAAGTTAGTACGAATATTGGCCTTATCAAATTGGCTGCAGCATTTACTACATCTTCCAGCGAACAAAAAACTGTTGGGCAAGGAATTTTATAATTTAAATTATCCAATCCTGCAGCTATTGTTGTAGTGACAGACGGCTGTTGAGCCGATACATATTGCGTCGGGGAAAATAATAATACTCCACAAATCAAAACCGAAAATCCTAGTGATACAATATTTTTTTTCATAAATTGTTTTTAACTGCTAATACTAACTTCGGGAGTTAGACCTGCAAAAGTTATTATCGAACCTGGTTTTGCTTTTTTTTCGATTATTAAATTTGCTATTTTATCCTCTACTTCCTCGGTTATTGTTCTTAAAATTTCTCTAGCTCCGTACTTATAACTATACCCTTTTAATAATAAACTTTCTATAGTTTTATCGTCCCATTTTAAAACTATACTTTGCTCCAGCAATCTTTTGGCTAAAATATTTAAAAATTTTTCAATTATTAATTTTACCTCTGATTTTGTTAAAGGTCTAAACATAATTACTTTATCGAATCTGTTTAAAAATTCTATTCTATAGACTTTTTCCAGTTCGGATCTGGATGCTATTTCGACCTCTTTATAATTATCTGTTTTTTCTATAAGTTCAGTAATAGCCTGAGTTCCGGCATTTGAGGTTGCAATAATAATGCAACTGGAAAAATCAATTTTGCGACCTATGCCATCGGTTAACGAACCTTCATCGAGTACCTGCAAAAAAAGATCCAGCACCTTTTTATTACATTTTTCAAGTTCATCTAAAAGTATAAGCGAAAATGGCGCTGCTCTTACCGACTCGGTTAAATATCCTCCTTCAAAATTTCCATCTTTGTCAGTTTTGCCGATTAATCTGTAAAGATTTTCCTCCTCATTATATTCCGACATATCTAACCTGATTATTTTCTGATCACTTCCGTAATAAACTTGGGCAAGCGCTTTTGCAACTTCTGTTTTCCCTACCCCTGTAGGTCCGTAAAACAAAAACGACGCTACTGGTTTTTTGGAGTAAGAAACTCGGGTTCTTGTTCTCCGAATAGCGTTACAAACAGAACTGATAGCCTCCAGTTGCCCAATTACTCTTTGTCCCAATACACTTTCTAGGTGTAAAAGTTTTTCAGCTTCGGTTTGAGAAATAAACCCTACACTTACTCCTAATTTTTTTCCTAGAAGTTCCTCCACACTTCTCGAATTTATATGATTTTCACCCTTATTTTTTACCTCCAAAATAACCTCGTTTAAAAGTTCCAGCCCTTTGGCAGGCATTTTTTTATGAGTATCAAATTTGTTCGCAAACTCTATGATTCTTTTTATAGCTGAAGTTTCAACTTTTACCTGAAATTTTTTTTCTAATAAAACACTTTCGTCTAAAAGTATTTGCATTGCTAAAAAAGGCTGCGGCTCGGGTAGGTCGACCACAGTAAAAAGTGAGGCCAATAAAGGCTGAGGTTTAATAAATTTAATATAGTCTGAATAATTAGATGAAGCTATTAATTTTATTTTTGATTTTTTTACAAAAGACGCCAGTAAATCTACCAGTTCACCTGCTGCACCTCCCGAAATATCCCATATCTGCGCAAGATGATCAATTACCAATACAATATTTCCTGAACCAAGCACCTCTTCCATCATTTTTATTATTACCTGTTCGATCTCCTCTTTATTTTCTAGCTTTGCGGAAAGTTCTGATATATCTATTGATATCAATCTTGAATCTAAAATGGATTTAGGGACATCTTCTATAACCATCCTTGTTGCCAGCTCTAAAAATACCCTTGTTTTACCTACGCCCGGATCTCCCAAAAGTAAAACCGAAGTACTTTGATAAGATTCCAGATACTTTAAAATATTTAAGATAGCACCTTCTCTGCCAAGTGCAGTGCCGAACTCCCCTAAAGCAACCTGTTTTGTTAAATCTGTTGAGTATTTATCTAAAATCGGGGTAGCTTTGGAAGTAAATGCAGAGTTGATTGCTCCGACAGGCTTTAACTTGGAAATAACTTTCCATCTTTTTTTAAATTCCCTTAATTTTATCGAATCGAACACCCACTGTTTTAGGCTTTCAATTTCTAGATCGGTCACATCAAACTCTAGTAAAAAACTTTTAATGTAATATTTAAGAATTGTAGTCGCCAGCACAACCTCGTCAATTATTTTTAACCTGTTTTTTACAGCCAGATCAAATGCCAAAAGCATAAGTTCGGGAAAGATCTTTTTAAATTCAGGATTTTTTTTTGTTGAAAAATTTTTTACTGCCAAACTTATCTGTGAAAAAGACAACCCAAGCCTCTGGTTGATTAGTTTATCTATCTTTTTTTGCTTAAAAATAAATAAAAAGAAATTCTGAAAAAAATGGGAATAATCTATGTAATAAAAATAATCGATAGAATTAAGAATTTTTTCGCTTAAATTTTTATCTAAAAATAATCTGCCTTTTTTAGTTAGGCTATTAATTTCATCAATATTAACAAGCCCAATATCACGATCAAACACCGACTTATTTCTTAACAAAAAACTTCCTAGTGTAAAAAGAAAAAGAGAGATTGTAATAAAAAAATCCGGAAAATTTTGCGGAAGAATTAAAGTAGCCCAGTTAAATTTGCCTGCCATTAAGTAAAGATATATCCAAGCTCCAAAAGAGATCGACCCAATAATCAGTAAAACCCTACCCAGCAATTTTTCGGTGAAAGATATCTGCTTTCTAAGGCCTCGGGCACCTAAAAGGCTCTTATAATTTAAATAAATTGAATAAGCACCATACTCTCCTATTTTTTCTTTATCTTTTAGTAGCTCCATTGATATTAATAATCAAAAAATTTATAACCTGCAACCAGATCAAAACTGGAACGAAAGTTATTGCCAGCCAAAAAAATAACCCCGGAATAACTTTTAAAAATGAAATGGCGGTTCCCAAAATTATCCAACAAGACCTAATAAAAAAGCTAAAATATTTTCCACCCCACTCTGTACTTCTAAATAAAGGGACAGAAAAATTTTTAAGCATAGGCAATGTCTTCGTTTTATAGAGTGAAAAAACAAAGGGGTTAAAAACTAAAGTTGTAAAAGCTTTTTTTACAACAAACAAATACCACCAGGTAAAATAGTTTACTATTATTATTCTCATAAATTTTTTGTGCAATCCTTAGATAAAAAAAGTATACACAATATATTTAAAGAACAAAATAAAAATCCCGCCAAAGGCGGGATTTTTACACTCTTTTGAGCAATTTTTTACATCATATCTCCTTCGTCCATTCCTCCCATGCCCGGATTCATTCCCGGCATTGATTCCTTTTTCTTTTCCGGCACTTCGCTTACAACTGCCTCTGTTGTTAATAAGATTACAGCAACAGAAGCTGCATTTTCTAACGCTGTTCTAGTTACTTTTACAGGGTCAATTATTCCTGTTTTTACCATATCTACAATTTCCTCTGTTCGAGCATCGTACCCCTTACCATCTTTAATATCGTTTATAAATGCAGCTGCCTCTTTACCGGCATTAGCCATTATCTGCCTAAATGGAGATTCCAGAGCTTTTCTTAAAATATTCAAGCCTGTTTTCTCGTCTGCAGAATCTGTTTTTACTTTTTCCAAAACCTTGGAAGCATTTAACAAAGCTACTCCGCCTCCTGCAACTACACCTTCCTCAATTGCAGCTCTTGTTGCCTGTAACGCATCGTCAATACGATCTTTTCGTTCTTTTTGCTCCATCTCGCTTGCAGCTCCAACTTCTAAAATGGCTACTCCCCCCGATAATTTGGCAAGTCTTTCCTGTAATTTTTCTTTGTCGTAATCCGAAGAGGTATTTTCGATCTCTTTTTTAATTTGGGAAACTCTTGCCTCTATAGCATTTTTATCACCATGTCCGTTAATTATTGTGGTCTCTTCTTTAGTAACTTTAACTTTATCTGCTCTCCCAAAATCCCCTGCCTCCATTTTATCGATACTTCTTCCTAACTCATCTGTTATTAAGGTTCCCCCTGTTAGTATGGCAATATCTTCGAGCATTGCTTTTCTTCTATCGCCAAAAGCTGGAGCTTTTACCGCTACAACATTGAGGTGTCCTTTAAGTTTGTTAATTATAAGATTTGCGAGTGCATCTCCATCTACATCTTCTGCAATAATCACCACATCACGGGTTCCTGCTACAACAATTTTCTCAAGTGCTTCAAAAAGCTCTTTGGCAACCGAGATTTTTTTATCGGTAATTAAAATTGCAGGTTTATTGATAACAACAGTTTGATCTTCAGTATTTACGGCAAAGTAAGGTGAAACATATCCCTTATCGAATTGCATTCCCTCAACGTATCTTTCTACCAAACCAAAAGACTGTCCATCTTCTACTGTTACTACTCCATTTGAGCCAACTTTATCAATAATATTTGCAAGAATTGACCCTATCTCTTTATCACCATTTGCCGAAATAGTTGCTACTCTTTCGTAATCTACCTTTCCTTTTACAGAAACGGCACTATCTTTAAGATCCTCTATAACTGCTTTTAAACCTTTTTCTATGCCCGATTTTATCTCCATCGGGTTTGCTCCTGCAGCAACGTTTTTAAATCCCTCGGAAATCAGTGATTGCGCTAATACAACAGCTGTTGTTGTTCCGTCACCTGCTGCATCGACAGTTTTACTTGCTGCTTCGATTAAAATTTTTGCTCCGATATTTTCTATCTTATCCTCCAGCTCTACTTCTTTTGCAATAGATACCCCATCTTTAGTAATGTGCGGAACTCCATAAGACTTTTCCAAAGCAACATTACGACCTTTGGGTCCTAGTGTTACTTTTACTGCATTTGCAAGTTTATCAACTCCGTTTTTTAATTTTTTTCGAGCATCCTCGTGATAAATTACCTGTTTTGCTGCCATAGTATTGAAATAAAAAAAATAAAATTAATCTGCCAAGACGGCTAAAATGTCTGTCTCCTTCATTAAAAGATATTTTTGACTATCTATCTCTATCTCCTCGGGAGAGTACTTTTTAAATATTATTTTTGTACCAGGGTTAATCCCCTCGCTAAATGGGATAACTTTTCCATTGTCGTCTTTCTTCCCCGTACCTAGTGCTACTATTTCACCTTTTTGAGGTCTTTCTCCCTTACCCGAAGTTTGCAGAATTAAGCCCGAGGCTGTCTTTTCCTCTTGTTCCAGAGGCTTTACCAGAATATATTCACCTACTGGTTTTAGCTTTAACGATTGCTTTGCCATAAGCTTAAAAATAATAAAATAATGTAAAAATTAGCAGCTAGTAGTTGCTGTTGCTAATATTATCAGTTTGAGAAATTTATTGTCAAGTAGTGTTAGTTTAATGTAACCGTAATTCTATTTACCGACCAGGGAATACGTTGAAGAAACTGAGGTACAAAGAATGGCGTATATATGATTCTAACATCCGATAAATCTGGGTTCCCCTTTAAAATCGCTTTAGCCTCTTCAAAAGACTTGTTAACAATCGAATTTTTTAGCATATCTTTATCAACAATGTTTTTAAAAGATCCCTTAGAAGCCAGTGAGATTAAAATCTTGTTATCAGCTTCTGAGACAAAAGTAATATTTGCTTCTTTTATCTCTTCGATATCGATATTATCTTTATCACTTTTCGTTAAGAGTAGTAAAGATCTTGCCATAGAATTTATATAGTCTGTTCTTACGGCATATCCTCTGGCTTTTAGCGAAAGGTTTAAGTTAAAAGTCTTATCGGGAGCCTCCTCTGACTCCTTTGGGGAGGATTCAATTTTTTCATCGCTTATTAAAATACTTCCTTCCAACAAAGTAAAACCCTGTGGGATAAGATTAACGATTCTAGATTCAGCTTGTTTTTTTAAGTCCTCGTAAAAAGTTTTCTTTAAATTGTCGATATTTTCTTTAGAAACAGAGACAAAGCTTTCGGAAGTTCCTCCTGCAAATGGGGTAAATTTAGTTACCCTAATTTTAGAAGATTCGTAGCCATCTACCAAAAAGTTATTTGATGCACCTTCTCCAAGAAGATTGTACTTTTCTCCAATTTCAAAAGCCTCTACCTCGATATCTTCAATTAACGGAGTGTTGTAAATACCCGATCCGTCTTTTACCGGAGCATCCAGCACAAGATCAGATAATAAAACAAACACCAAATTAGAGCCGATATTAGTTATTTTAGTGCCAGCAGGTAAAGAAATCGGCTGTGGATCTGGTTCTGTATATGTATTATAAATAGTAACAAGACCACGAGCTTTTGTGCCTCTTGTGCCCTGCCCGGTTGCATCACCTGTACGAGAAGCACTTACGTTTTCGACTGTATATTCAACAACAGGTATTATTTTTTCTTCTAAATTTAGTTGTGTTTCGAATATACTTCCTGTTATTTGCACCGGAGCAAGCTCTTTTACACCTTCAGGCTTTACGGTAGCATGAATATCTACTGAAGAATAGTTATCAATTAAAAACCAGGCAGTAAAAACGCCGCCCAACACAACCACCAAGATTATTCCTATTCTACTTAATATTTTTTGGCGCTGCTGCCTTTTGTTAAACAAAGCATCCGGATCCAAAATAGCTGCTCTATTTGGTCTTCTTCCTTTTTTTAATCTTGTCCAAAAGTTTTCTTTTTTAACGATTTTTGTAAAATCCCTCCCGGTAAACTTACCAGAGCTTACTTTATCAGTCTCCTGTTTGTTCATAAAATTTCTGTCGACGTACTCTTTCTCTATTTTATCATGTTCGGCAGAATTTGATAACAAAGCGATATCTCCTCCCACCATTACTTCTATCCCATTTATATTTATAATTTTTTTAGGTAGGACCTTAAATTTATTAGTATCCGATACTTCTTGCTCATCTTTCACTTGTTTTGTTATCTCTTGTGGCAACTCTTCGGTTTTTTCTGTGGGTAACGAAACAAAAGATCGATCTTGTGTCTCTTTTAGGTTAGGGTCTTCGCTAGGTGTACCGATATTTTTATTTTTGTTTCTTAAAAAATCCTGCGCCTTAATTTTTTTACTAAACGCTATATCCCAAAGCTCTTCGGTTATTTGAGAAACTTTTTGCACTGCGACAAAGCCAGCTTTTTGAGCAATATTCAACCCAAACGAGTCTTCAGTTACCACTATAACAATCTTTTTGGACCTGATAATTTCTCTATAAAGAATTTTTAAAGTTATAAAACTGCTTAAAATTAATGCGTTCTCCGGAATAATAATTATTACTTTATCCCGTTCTTTCGAATTTACGGCATCAATTACAAAAAGAACTTCATCGTTTGGGTCTACAAATATTTTATCTGTTAAAACTACTGACATATGTTTTAAATTTCCAGATGCATTCGAGCCAAAGCCAATGGTGTTACATCCATAGGCAATGTTGCAGTTCTGGTTTTATCGGTTAATTTAGTTATATGATTAGGAAAAATAAAATCTACTTTCGGATGTTTAGGAAAAGGCAGATAGTTTTGCCATGGATAAGAAATTAGCCCCTCTTGAATATCGGGTAATAATGCACCCCCTCCACAAACCAAAAATTTTGCAGGGAAAGTTGTAACATCGTCAAAGTCGGATAACGCTATCTCAACACCATCCAGCCAGATCTTTGTGGAGTTTCCGATTATTGTAGAAACCTCTCTTTTTCTTTCTGAATCAACTTTATTGTTTGAATAATCTAATTTTATCTGTTCGGCCTGATCAAAATCGAGATTTAAATATTTTTGAATGCTTTTTGTAAATACCCTTCCTCCAATAGCAAACATTTTTGTACCTGCCAAATCACCGTTATGAACAAGTGCAACATCAGTTGTGCCGCCTCCTATATCTAAAAGAATTGAGCTCGCATTTTTGTCTCTAATATCTTTTAAAGCAAGGGATAAAGCATAAGGCTCTACTACCAGCTTTAAAATAGATAAATTAAGCTGTTCTGCAAGCTGCTTTACACTATTTATATGCAGTTTTGGTGCAAAGGTGGAATACATATTATAAACCATCTCGCTTCCTACATATCCCAGAGGATTTAAGACTCTAACTCCGTCGACATATACGCTATTGATATAAGTATCAATTTCGTCAATTTGATTAGGCTTAAGTCCTATTTCTTGAGATATCTCTTCTTTTGTACTTTCGAAAGTCTGTTTTTTAAGTTTTGCGATAATCGAATCTATCTCTGATTGATTAATAGGAGTATCGGGAGCGTTTCTTTCGAGATTAACAACCACTGTAACTCCCTGAACAAGTTCACCGGCGATTCCGATAATTGCCTGTTTTGGCAAACTAAAATTATCTTCTGAAACAACCTCTCTTGCCATTAAAACTGCATCTCCTATGCATTTATCTACTGTATCTTTGGCCTCCTTTAAATTTACAATATATGCAGCATACATTGTGCTCTCCATCTGTTTTCTTCTGGCGTAGCCTATAACTTCAACTTCCATTCCATCCAGCCTATAAACAGCTACCTTTACATACTCTGTACCAATATCTATTGCCAAAAATAATTCCTCTGCAGATACCGGAAGAGGAAAATTTTTCTTTTTAAAAAAATTAAGCATAAGGGTATTAATTTATATTGACTAATTTAATATACAAAAAATCTCGGGGTATATCCAGTTTTTTAGTAATTTGCGGGGCATAAAGGTGAATGATATAATCCGTATATAAATATTTAAATTTTTTTGTCCTATGAAGATTCTAATCTCTTCCCCATTAAACAGCAAAGACCAAAGTTTCAAAAAATTTGTTGAAAAATTTTCTTTATTAAAAAAGGTTGGGCACAATTTAAACGACACAGCTATCGAAAAGCCCTCTGCTAAGTCTCACGATAAAATTGAAAAATTAATAAAGGAAACGGATATTTTAGTGGTCGAGTGTTCAATTTCGGATTTTAAGTCGGGATTTGAAATTGCAAGAGCTTTAGACGAAAAAAAGATTGTTGTGCTATTTTCCCTCGAAAAAATAGACAGTAGTTCGATTCCAAATCAATTTAGTGGCAACAAAAATGTTGTTTCGGTTCTATATACCACAAAAAATCTCGAGGCAAAAATTTTAGAGGCATTAAAGGTTGCTACATCTAAGCTTGATTCCAAGTTTATTTTAATATTACCTGCAGAGATGGAAAGATATTTAGACTGGTCTTCCCAGCATAAAAGAATGCATAAAGCACAGATTGTACGAGGTGCAATTGAGCAGCTTATTAAAAAAGATAAAGATTATAAGGAGTTTAGAGGGGAATAGGTGTTATTTTCTCTTTAACTATATATTCCAATATCCTCCGGAATATATTGTCTAAAATTATCTTTGGTAATTTTAACACTTTTTAAAACACCCCTCACTATCTGTAATGCTACCTTTCTTGCAAGTTCAGTTAGTGTTCTTTCGAGCTGTCTTACCCCAGCATCAAAACCTAGAGGTCTTATTACCAGTGGCCATACATCGTCTTCAAAATCCAATTGCTCTTTTGTTATCCCTGTTGCTTCTCTAACTTTTGGTAACAAATAATTTTTAGCAATCATCACTTTATCGTTATCAGTATAACTCCCAAACCTTATAACCTCCAGTCTGTCCAAAAGTGCTGCGGAGATTCCGCCAAGATTATTTGCAGTAGTTATAAACATGCATTTTGATAAATCTATTGGGTAATCTATATATTTATCCATAAAGGTGGAATTTTGTTCGGGGTCTAATATTTCCAGGAGGGCAGCCATTACATCTGCTCTTAAACCTGTTTGGCTACTTACCTTATCTATTTCATCGAGTAAAATTAAAGGATTCATAGACTTAGTTCTTATAAGTGATTTAACTATTTGACCAGGTTCTGCAACTCCTATTGTTCCTTTTGGTATACCTCTAAGTTCTGTTGCCGAACTTAAACCTCCAAGAGCAATTCGGACAAATTTACGGTTTAAAGCATTGGCGATTGACTTTGCCATAGAAGTTTTACCTACACCCTGAATTCCCACAAAACATAGAATTGGCGCATGAGATGAACTTCCCTGCAGCCTTGACATCTCGGCAGATCCGGTAGAAGCAGATGCCACTTTTTCGGCTGTTTGAACCTGCATCTCCTTTTGAAGCTTTAATACGGCAAGATACTCCAATAATCTTGTTTTTACCGGTTCTAAACCGTAATGATACCGTTCAAGTTCCTCTTTTGTTTTTTCGATATCTATATTTTCCTCGGATTCAAATTCCCAGGGTATTTGCGTTATCCAATTTATATATTCGGAAACAGGTTCAAATTCTGAAGAGTAATTGCCTTGATGAGTCATTTTAACAAGGCGCATTATCATAGCTTCCGCTCTGCTTCTAAGATCAACCGGAATATTTGAATTTTTTACCCTTTCACTTAACTCGGCAATTTCCAAAGTTGAATCGTACCCCGCACCAAGTGGGGAGATATTTAAGCTTTTATTTGCCTGCGCAGAATTTTTATCTGTTGGATCCATATACTTATTGTATATTATTTTATTTAGAATGGGAATTAAGATAATTTTTAGGTGGTTTCGATCACTTATACCTGCATAATTTAACGTTTTGCACAGATTTATAATCCGCTGCGTTATAGGATAGCTGGGTTACAAAGTTAAATGATTTATGCCGTATAGTGGTTTTTGCCCAATAAACTTGCACACTCAAGCAGAGAAGTATTAACTAGCTTTAAGATTAATGCCCTATAAATCTTTGAAACTCTACTCTTTTTTCTCGGCAGCTGCCTCATCTGTTCCAGCCGGAGCTGCTTCTGCTGCAGCTGTTGCTGCCTCGGTAGCTTTAGCCTCCAATGCCTCTTCCTTTTGAGCTGTACCAATGTATGCTACAGCAGATTCCGGATCTACGCTGCTATCGAGCGTAACCTCTGCCGGAAGAGTTATTGAGGATACTAAAATTGTATCTGTTGGTTTTTCGAGCGGTGCTAAATCTACTACTAGTTCGGAAGGCAAGTCTTTAGGTAAACAATTTAATTTTATTGTATCGTACTGTGCAATTAAAAATCCTAAGTTCTGTTTTACTGCTAAAGATTCACCAATAAATCGAATAGGAACCTCAACAGTAATTTTTCTATCTTCTGCAATCTGGTAAAAAGCCACACTTAAAATTTTATCCGTTACAGGATTTCTTTGAAGCTCCTTTATTAAAACTTTTGATTTTTCCGCTCCCTCTATCTCTAAGTCAAAAAACCTGTTGTATCCTGCTTCCTTAAAAATTGCGTATAGGGCTTTTTCGTCTACCTCCAAATTCTCGGGTTCTCTCTTGGGCCCAAAAACCGAAGCCGGAACAATTAAAGACCTTCTTAATGCGCTAACCTGTTTTCCTTTTATATTTCTTTTTTTTGCTAAAAGTTTCATAGATTTATTGTAATTATTTAATACCTAAACCGGGAGATAAATTTCTATCTCTGTTACGCTTTAAAATAAGCTGTTGAATTATAACAAATGTGCTTTGCGCAATCCAGTACAAACTTAATCCAACCGGAAAATTTAAAGATAACAACCCAATCATTACCGGAAACATTATTGCCATATTCTTGCTTGTTTGTTGCATAATCTCGGAAAAATCCTCAGTTGCGGGGTTCTCCTTATTCTTTATACTCTTTTCGTTTGCATCTTTTTTCTTTACGGGTGCCGATTTTGGCATGGAAAGCCTCATCGAATAAAACTGAGTTAATGCAACAAGAGCTATTACTACTACATAAGGCAAAACATCAATTCCAGTTAATCCCGAGTTCCCCGGTGTTTTTGTTAAATCCAAAATATTTAAAAACTTTGTGTTTAATGTAAATCCTTCGCTGAAAGTGGGAACAAACCCGTATGCTACATTGTTAAAGCTGGTTACACCTTTTAAAATTATATCGCTTATAACGTGATAAATATTAATTAAAAGGATAAACTGAATTATTAAAGGCAGGCATCCCGAAAGCTGCGCGGGTAAATATTCCGACTGAATTTTTACCATTTCTTCCTGCTGTTTTTGCTTATCGTTTTTGTACTTTTCCTTAATTTTTTTTATTCTTTCGTTCATCTCTTTACTCGATTCCATTAGCTTTGCCTGTTTTAGCGTAAAGGGAAGCGAAATAAGCCTAGAAATTAAAGCAATTAGTATAATAGAAAGTCCAAGGTTTTCCGAAAACGCTCTATAAAAAATAACCAAAAGGTTATAAACCGGCTGATAGAACAAAATTCCAAATATATCCATAGGGTTTATATTAACAAATTTTTATATAAAATCCCACAACGATTAAAGTATAAACAAAAAACCCCACATATGTGGAGTCTTTTGGTGGAGATGATCCCTATACGGGATGTCCGGAAAACTTTTGCCGATAAAATTATTACAAGCTTATTAGATTTATTTACAAGGTAGAATAAAAATCTACAAAAACTCTATCTTGTTTCCTTTATAGTCTTTTTTACCTAAATAAAAGAAATTAAAAATTAGATAAAGCACCTCTGCTATATTTCGCCGTAAAACCTTCGCAGAGAAAAAAGTTATACAACGGCAGCTCTACTTTTTTTTCGGGCTGCAGCATTTAACTTAAGCAAAAGCTAAAGCTGGTTTTGCAAATAAATTTGCAACAGCATTAACTGCGCTGTTAAATACCTTGGTAATTGGATTGACGTTTAGTCAAAGTAATTACTTATTTTTACGGGACAAGCAATTAAATTCCCGGCTTGTTTTAAAGAGCAATTGGAAACCGTCGAAAAACATCCCCGGAAAACCTTATTTTGGCTTACCGGGAAGGTTTTGCCGCTAAGAAATTATAGCACAGAAGAGCTGATTTTGGTAAATTGTAAAGAGTAGATCTCGATTTAAACCATATTAATTATCTGTGATTTATTTTTTTAAGGATCTAATCCAGACGTCCACAAGTGGTTCCAAAGAAACTGCCTAAATCGGAATTATCTGTTCTTTTGCATCTTCGAGGAGAATAACATCCCCTCTGTACAACACTTTCGGAAGTGCCTCAATTTCAATTTTCCCTGTTAGAGGCTAATTATTACCATCTTTAGAGACACCTGGGAGTTGCAATTTTAGCCTATCATTTGATCGACCTTGCAATAGTTAGTCCTACTACCTTTTTTGCCCCATTTTCTTTTAATACTTTTGCACATTCGTTTAACGTTGTTCCTGTTGTAAACACATCGTCCACTAATATTATATTTTCGGGAATATGCATTTTAGGTTTTGCAATAAACGCATTTAGTAGATTAAGTCTTCGATCGTTTCCGCCAAGTCCTACCTGGCTGTGAGTTCTATTGATTTTTTTTAAAAAACCACAGCATTTTTTTAGCTGTAAATTGGCAATCTGTTTTGCCAGCAGTTCTCCCTGGTTAAAACCTCTTTCCAAAAACCTTTTACCGCTCATTGGCACAAAAGAAATTGTCCAGCTATCATCAAATCTGTAAAAAGTGAGGTAATCCGACAAAATTTTTGAAAAAGTCTCGATAACTGCGAATTGATATTTAAACTTAACATCCATTATTAACGATTTTATTATTCCCTCGTAAGCAAAAGCATAGATATGGCCATCAAGAAATGTTAGGTTATTACATTCTTTATGATTAAAACCTATCCTGCTCTCTCGGCCACAAACACTGCAGATTGTAACCATATTTGGACGGGTATATTTTTTTAGGCAGATGGAACATAGATATTCTCCCTTCCTAGCACAAACTACACAAGTTTTGGGAAAGATAAAATTTATAAAATGATTCATGGTAAATAAAGATGGGGCTCGTTATTATATCAGATCTCTTTGCAAAACAAGAACTTCTCTGTTATTTTTATAGGTATAAATTATTTAGTCAGAAATTATGATAATTGCCCTTGATTATGGAGAAAAAAGAACAGGAGTAGCCATCTCGGACGACGGCGAGCAGATTGCTTTTAGGCATAAGGCATTAAAATTACGCCACAAACAAGAGATGCTGGGACTAATAGTTTCTCTTTTAAAAAAGCTTAAGCCAAAAGAAGTTATAGTTGGCGAGCCACTTGGTCTAGACGATAAGGAGACTCAGATGAGTAAAAAAATAAGGACAGTTGGGGAAAAAATTGCCCTCATTAGCAATTTACCTGTAAAATACTGGAACGAGATAATGTCTTCGAACATTGCTAAACAACAAAAAGTTACTAAAGATATTGATAGCGAATCGGCAAGAATTATTTTACAAGAATATTTGGATTATAAAAATGGAGAAGCCAAAGTTATTTAAAAAAGACGTGTTTGGAGTGTCTAAAGTCAACGATAAAAAAAAGAAAAAGCGAATTGGCGGGTGTTTTACCGTAATATTACTTGTGCTATTTGTTGTGTTTGGAGCTGGAATCTTTCTTTGGAATTTCTATAACGATTCTATTTATACTAAAGTCGATTTGCATGGAAAATCAATCCAGATAGAGGTTTTAGAAGGTGAGACGCTTATCTCGATTATTCCATCTTTAATGCAAAGCGGTTTAATAAAAAATGAAGAGGCTTTTAGAATTTACCTCAGACTTAACAACATCTCTCCCAATATTAAGTTTGGACAATATACTATTTCTGAAAACGTTAATGCGATTGAACTTATTGAAATGTTAGAAAAGGGAGTATCTTCTCCTGATACTAAGCTAACAATAAAAGAGGGTCTTAGAATCTCTCAAATAGGAGATGTTATAAAAAATGCCCTTCCTTCAGAAAGTAAATTTTCGATTACAGAATTTAATTCTATTACTTCTAATCCGGATAATGTAGATTTTTCGGGAGAAGTCAAAGAATTTTTGCAAAGGCATAAACCTGTTAAAGCATCTTTGGAAGGATTTTTATTTCCCGACACTTACTTTTTAAACGCCAACCTAACCACTAAAGAGATAGTTGAAAAAATGGTTCAAAATTTTTCCCTAAAATTAGGCCAGGAGATTAACCTGGAATCGCTAAACCTTTCGCAAAATAATGTGCAAAACATATATCAGGCTATAATTTTAGGCTCCATTGTAGAAAAAGAAGCCAGTGGGACAGACGATAAAGAACTTATTTCGGGAGTTTTACATAATAGGTTAACCGATAGCTATCTATTGCAATCTGATGCAACAATAAACTATATAACAGGAAAAAACGACCCTGGAGTAGAAATTGCCGACACTCAAATAGATTCGCCTTTTAACACCTATAAATATACCGGACTTCCGCCCGGTCCAATAAATAATCCGGGCATTGCATCAATTAAAGTTGCTTTTTATCCAAAGCAAACTGATTACTATTTTTTCTTTCACGATAGCTCCGGTAATACCCACTATTCGGTAACCTACTATGAGCATAACCAAAAACTAGATCTTTATATGTAAAAGTTTGTTTGCAAATTTTTGAAAGAAACATGCTTCTGTTGTATATTGTTAGTATGAAATATTCTAGGCTGCATAAAGTATCCAATGTTAAACAGAGCTTTGAACTTTCGCCGGCCAAAGTTATGGCGCTAATTCTTTTTGTCGGACTTTTTTTTATAGCTCCTGTGATTTTAATTGAGAGTTCTAAAGCTCCTTCGGGCGGAAAAGTTGCAGGCATAAACACATCGATTGAAAAGGGATATTTTCCTCAAATTACTTTAGAGATAGATTTAAATAACCAGCCCGGACTTTTTTTTATTGCAGGGATAATTTTTATCGGAATAGGCTCAATCGTTATAATTTTTCTTTTAATTGACAATAGGCGGTTTAAAAGTAAAAGAAGCTCCAAACATAACTAACTTATAACAGGAATTTCCTCCCAGTTTGTTGTATAAAGCGGAGACAAATTTTTTCTATTTGGCTTCCATCTTTTTTTTACTCCCTGTGCCGCAAAAAAAATTCTATTACCGGTTTTCATATTAATTTTATCGATAGAGTCCATTAAATTTTTATGTTTTTCATATTCTGAACTGATTTGATCTGAGGAAAATATTCCAATCTGCTCCTCTCCTTTTGGAGCTATTCCGGTAAAAAAAACTCCGCATTTTTTATATTTAATTCTGGGTTTATAAATCTGTTTTAATGTTGTTATTGCAGCACCAATTAAGTGAGGCGTAAAAAATGTAGGTGAACTTAAAGTACAATAGGAAAAATTTTTATACTGCTCGGGAGAATGTTTCGAAGATCTTACAAATACCCCAACTACAGATGCTGCTGCATTTTCTTTTCGTAACGAAACTGCTGCATTTTCGGTAAAAAGGGAAACAGCCTCCGAAAGTTCGGCAAATGAAGTTACGGGAGTTCCGAAACTTCTTGAATTTAATATGCCGTGCTTAGTTTTTTGCTGGAAAGAGATGGGGATGGAAGAGATTCCACTAATTTCCAGCCAGATTCTTTCTCCAGTTACGCCCATAATCTTTTTTATTATGTTTTTTTCTGCGTTCAAAAAATCTGCTGCAGTAAAAATTCCAATCTGCTTTAATTTGTTACTGCTTTTATACCCTATTCCCCAAATATCTATTGCCGAAAACTTAGAAAGATAATTTTTTTTATTTTCTTCGGTAATAAAAAAGGTTCCGTCTGTTTGTTTTTTGGCTATCTTACTTGCTGCTTTGGCTAAAGTTTTAGTACGCCCAAGCCCTATCGAAACCGGAACTCCTGTATATTTTAAAATTGTCTCTTTAATTTTTTTTGCATAAACCAGCGGATCTTCCATTAGAGTTTTTTCCAGAGATAAAAATGCTTCGTCTATCGAATAAATTTCAATATCTTCCGCAAAGTAACTTAAAATTTTCATAACTCGGGCAGAAATATCCCCATAGAGTGCAAAATTACTCGAAAAAACAGTTATGTTAAATCTTTCTACTATATCTTTACAATCAAACAAAGGTATTCCCATTGGAATTCCGAGCGTCTTGGCTTCGTTGGATCTCGAAACAACACAACCGTCGTTATTGGAAAGTACAATAACTGGTCTTAAATTTAAATCGGGTCTAAAAATTCTTTCGCAGGAAACAAAAAAATTGTTGCAGTCAATTAAAGCAAATAACTTTAGACTCATATTCTGAATTTATTAAATAATTTTTCTTACAACACCTGTAACTACTCCCCAGATAACGAATTCGTCGCTTTCGGATATATTTATCTCCTTGTATTCGGGATTTTCGGGAACCAATTTAACCTTTTTATTCTTTAATATCTTAAGCCTCTTAACCGTTAGATCGCCGTTTAAAGCAGCTACAATTATGAAATTGTCTTTAACCTCGATAGATCTATCTACCACAATAATATCGCCCGGGAAAATTCCTGCGTTTTTCATGGAAAAGCCCCCTACCCGTAAAAAAAAGGTAGCTTCGGGCCGATTTACCATAAAGGAGTGTAAATCCAGCACTTTTTCGGAATAATTGTCTGCAGGAGAAGGAAAGCCGGCTTTTACAGATTCAAAAAATAGAGGTATCGTTATATTAGACATATTATTTTTTATTAATTAAAAAATTATAACAATGAACACCCTAATTTCACTAAAATCCCGAATAATAAAAAAAATTTATAAATTGATCTTAAGACCTGTGCTGTTTTCTTTTCCTCCCGAATATGTTCATAATTGCTTTTTGTTTGTGGGAAGATTTTTAGGCACAAATTTTTTAACAAGAAGTTTAACCGGCTTTCTGTTTAATTTTCAAAACCCACATCTTAAGCAACAAATAGCAGGTCTAACATTTAAAAACCCGGTAGGGCTTGGTGCAGGATACGACAAAGAAGGAAATTTAATAAATATTTTAGATAAAGTAGGATTTTCTTTTGCCGAGATTGGATCAATAACTTTTGAGCCTTATAAAGGAAATGTTCCACCTAGACTTTTTAGGCTAAAAAAAAGCCGGGGTATTGTTGTAAATTACGGATTAAAAAACAATGGCGTTAATGTAATTTCGAAAAGACTTTTAAAGCATAGAAGTAAAAAGTTTGTTATTGGAGCATCTATAGGAAAAACGAACTCGGTAAAAACCGTTTCGGAAGCCGGAGGAGTTTTTGATTATCTAGAAAGTGTAAAGATACTCGCACCTAATAAAAAAGTACAGTTTTTAACTATTAATATCTCCTGTCCAAATACTTTTGGTGGAGAGCCTTTTACAAACCCTCAACTATTAAAAAGCCTTCTTGTGGAACTTGATAAACAAAATGTTTCCAAACCGGTTTTTATAAAAATGCCAATAAACCTTTCTGTTTTAGAATTAGATGCTCTTTTAAAAATTATTGTTCAGCATAAAGTTACAGGTGTTGTAATAGGGAACCTTACAAAAGTACGCGATCCACTGCTAATACACGATACAATTCCAAACCATATAAAAGGTTTTATAAGTGGAAAACCCACACAAAAACTCTCCGATGAACTAATAAAATATACCTATAAAAATTTTGGTGATAAACTGATAGTGATAGGCGTGGGGGGAATTTTTTCGGCAGAAGATGCATACAAGAAAATCAAACTAGGAGCATCTTTAGTTCAGGTTGTAACTGGAGTAATTTTTGAAGGGCCAACTCTTGTATCGGAAATTAATTATGGGATATCGAATTTCCTTAAAATAGATGGGTTTAAAAATATTTCTGATGCTGTAGGATCAGGAATTAGGTAAAAATTTTTAATGAAAAATCTAAATATTGTTGTCATAGATGAATATTATTGAAGTAAAAAACATATCGAAATCATTTTTAACACCTACACAGGAGATAGGTGTACTTTTTGATATCTCATTTACAATAGAAAGGGGGGAATTTGTTATTATTTATGGTCCTTCGGGGTGTGGGAAGTCCACATTATTGCATTCGATCTTGGGTCTTGAAAAACCTACTAAAGGAGTAGTAAAAATTATGGGACACGATGTTTGGAATGATCTTTCCGACGATGAAAGATCACTTTTAAGAAAAGAATATATTGGCATGGTATACCAGCAGCCGTCCTGGATAAAAGCCGTATCGGTTTTAGAAAATGTAGCTTTCCCCACACTTTTGTTAGGTAAGCCGTTAAAGGAAGGAAAGATACTTGCCGAAACTCAGTTAAAAGCGGTAGGTATGACTAACTGGAAAGATTATTTACCGGTAGAATTAAGTTCGGGGCAACAGCAAATTATTGCATTGGGAAGAGCTTTAGTTAATTCACCGCAAATATTAGTTGCAGATGAACCAACAGGAAATATGGATTTTTTATCGGGCGAAAAACTAATGGAGCATTTAAAAGAACTAAACAAAAAAGGACAAACAGTTGTTATGGTAACTCACGATCTAGAGTATTTAACTTACGCAAGCACCGTTATAAAAATGTTTAACGGAAGAATTAGCGGGATATTTAAAGGTGAGCAAAGAGACCAGCTTATAGACACTTTAAAAAAGGGTGGAATAAAAAAGATATTACTAAAATAAAACCAAAATGTTCAGAAGCATATTTAATACAATTTATTTCTTTATAGACTCGATTCTCCTCTCTTTTCTTATTTTGATTTATTTTATAATTACAATATCTTTATCTGCTCTATTCTTTTTTTCTCCACAAAAAGGGGAGAAAATTTCGGGTATTAGGGAAAATCTTTTAAGTAGAAAAAGTTACGGTACAATTACCTGGGTAAATTTAATAAATTTAAGCGCTAAAAATCTTTCGAGTAGAAAATCGCGGGTTCTTGTTACTATTACAGGTTTAAGTATTGCGTTTGCTGTCATTGTTTTTTTAATTTCTATAGGATTTGGTTTGCAAAATCTTATTGTTGATCGGATTTCCTCCGTTCAAGAAACAACACTTATAGAAATATATCCACAGGCAGGAGGGCTGCAAAAGATTTCGGATGAATCGATTTCAAGTATAAAAGAGATAAAAGGTGTGGAAAAAGTAATGCCGATTATTGCGGTTGCGGGCAAAGTAAAATTTAAAAATGCCGAAATTGATGTAGTGGCTTATGGTGTTCAGGGCGATTTAATAAAAGAAACATCTAAAAAACTCGGGAAAATTACAGGTAAAATTTTTGATAATAACCTTACCGCGGTTGAACCAATGCCTTTTCCGGTCCAAGAGATTAAAGGGCTGGAAACTGTTACGTTGGAAGAACTTTTAGTAAACCCCGAGAGTGAACTGACACAATTAAAAATAAATTCAACCACACCCAAAGAAGCGGTAATCAATAAGGCTATGGCTGCAATTTTAGCGCTGGATGAGGCTAGTTTTGAAACCCAGGAATTATCGGCAAAGTTTGTTGTTCTTCCAAATCTTTTAGAAGATGAAAATTCTAAAATAGAATCGTTGTGGGAAACATATAAGATAGTGGGCATTGTAGATGAACAGGATAATCCGTTTTTTTATGTTCCCTTTGTAGATCTACGTTCAATCGGAATAACATATTATTCTCAGCTTAAGGTTAAAGTGGAGAACGAGGTGGCAGTAAAAGAAATCAGAGAAAAAATCGCTTCGATGGGATACGCAACAACTTCGGTTTTAGATACTCTAGGGGAAATTGATAGTATTTTTTCGATTGTTAGAACTGTATCATTTATTTTTGGGTTAATGGCTCTTTTTGTTGGTACTTTGGGTATGTTTAATACTGTAACCGTATCGCTTTTGGAAAAAACAAAAGAAGTAGGCTTAATGAAAGCAATAGGTATGAAAAATAAAGAGGTAAAAAGGCTTTTTTTAACCGAATCTATGATAATGAGTTTTATAGGCGCTATTGCCGGAACGGCGCTAGGATATTTTGCGGGGAAAGTAGCAAGCGGATTGATTTCGAATATATCACCTTCAAAAGAATTTATTGACGTTACATACATAAATAGCGAGCTATTTCTCCTTATTTGTATAATTGCAATACTAACAGGAATGACAACTGGAATTTACCCGGGCAGAAGAGCAAGCAAGATTTCGGCTTTAGATGCGTTAAGATACGAATAGGAATGTGCAATATCTTTAAACTGGGTTAGCGTATGGCTATGTTATAAAGACTATAAACACTAAGCTATTAAAGTTACTCAGGTGTAGCTTTTCGAAGGGTATTATGTTCTCCGCCTGCAGGGCTCGAACCTGCAACAAACCGGTTAACAGCCGGTTGCTCTACCATTGAGCTAAGGCGGAATAAATGCATGGGTATTATAAACCAAATAATTCTTTTAATCCACAATAACAATTGATAGTTTTCTTTTTTTAAGATATCCTATACATAATACAAAATATTTTGATATGAAATATCTGCAGAATCTGGAAATAAAATATCTGTTCTTTTTGCTTTTAATGCTTTTGGTAATAGCAGGGGCTTTTCAGATTATCTCTCCGTTTTTAAATATTTTGATTTTTTCTCTTATTCTTGTTCAACTTTTCCATCCGTATTACAAATGGTTTTTAAGAAAAACTAAAAGCAAGTCACTTTCTACCCTTTTATCTATAATAATAACTCTTCTATTTTTTATTATTCCAGTATCAATCTTAATTATCCTAACAATAAGCGAGATTCAAAATATAACCCAGTCCAACAACATTTTCGATATTATTTCGAGCCTGGAGAATGCCATAAATGAAGGAATTTTTAAAATCAACGAATTTTTAGGAAGTTTTAAAGCAGGAATTGAACTTACAAATATTAATCTGGCAGATCTGTTTATAAACTTAATAGCAGGGCTTAGAGACCAATTACTACCTATTGTGCAACAATTTACAGGTGTATTATTTACACTTTTTGTATTAATAATCTGTTTAATATTTATCTTTCCCGATTACGAAACCCTTGCCGAAAAATTTTCTAAGCTTTCACCTTTAGATGATAAACTGGATCTACTTTTATTTAGAAAATTTAAAGAAACAACAAAGGGTGTAATAAGAGGGAGCTTTGTTGTAGCAATACTACAGGCAACAGCTGTTTTAATTCCCATGATCTTTATGCAAATTGGAGCACCTGTTTTACTTTGGATTATTATGGTTGTTCTTTCTTTAATACCTGTAGGATCGGGGTTGGTGTGGGCACCTGTAGGAATAGCGATGATATTAAGCGGTGCAAGTACAGGAAACACGGCACAAGTTGTATTAGGGATCGGATTAATTGTTTATAGCGCAATAATAATAAATGTTATTGATACAACCTTTAGGCCAAGGCTCATGAAAGATACTGTAAATTTACATCCGCTGGTTACGATCTTATCTGTACTTGGAGGCATAAGTTACTTTGGTATTTTAGGAATACTTTATGGACCATTAATAATGGTGTTTTTACACACCACTCTGGCTGTATATAGAGCAAAATACCTTACTGAATCTCCCGACGAAGAATATCTGGAAGATAAATCTCAAATTCCGCTAATCGAAAAGGAGCCTAAAAAAAAACGAAAAGCTCTAAACACAGAGATTAGCTAAAGCATTCCATCAAGAAAATAATAATTTTTTGCAACATCTTTTCTTTTGCCTTCCAGTTGAACTTCTAAAAGATTTAACGTTCCATCAAATAGATCCAATAAAAGTTTTGAGCCGGCCCTATATATTTTAAAATCTGTATTAGTACTATTAGATTTTTCAATCTCAGCATTATAAATTTTTAAAATCTTTCCATCTTTTAGTTTTATTCTGGCAACCGGCCAGTTAAGTAAAGCTCTAACCATTCTTTCGGCGGTAGTAACGGACGTATCAAATTTTACTTCTGATTTTTCTTTTTCAATATCGGTTTTAAAGCAAAATGTTGCCTTAAAACTGTCTTGCGCGACCGGAGTTAATTTACCTTCTAAAAATTTAAGCAGATCCTCCTGTAAAATTTCTGCTGCTTTTTGGGATAAAGTCGCCATAAGTTCGGGGGTTCTTTCTGTTCCCTTAAGCTCTACTTTTTTTTGGCTTATAATATCGCCTGCATCCATCTTACTCGACATAATTTGAAGTGTTACTCCCGTTTCCGAAAGACCTTCTAATATTGCTTTATTAACTGGAACAGCCCCTCTTAAAACAGGCAATAAAGACCCATGCAAATTAAGTGCCGGGAATTTGGGGATTTTTAAAATATCATCAGGAATTATCTGCCCGTAAGATGCAACTATAAAAAGATCCATATCTTTATTAATAATAAAATCACTATTTTTGATTTCTAAAATATGTTCCGGCTGTAAAATTCTAATCGAGGAAGAATGAGAAAGAGTTAAGAAAAATTTTTTAACAGGAGATGGTTGCAAAACCATTTTCCTGCCTGCAGGCTTATCGGGTTGAGTTATTACACCTAAAAGCTCGATAAAAGGTAGCTCCAATAATTTTTTTAGCGGAGCTACAGCAAATTCACCTGTTCCTATAAAAATTGTTTTGTATTTTCTTTCTTCCACACTTAATTTTAACTCAAAGCTGTTTTAAATTTAATAAATACAATGTAAAATCCTTAGTATTGATAAATTTTAATACCATATTTATGTTCACAAAGCCTGTAGCTCAACCAAAATTTTCTGAACTCGAAAGTGAGATACTAAAATGGTGGAAAGAAAACACTATTCTCAAAAAATCTATTGAAAACCGTAGCGGAGAAAACACCAAGACATTTTACGATGGTCCAATAACTGCAAATGGTGACCCTCATATTGGCCATGCTCTAACCTTTTCGATGAAAGATCTTTACCCTCGATTTTGGACAATGCAGGGCTATAAAGTTTCACGAAGTTTAGGATGGGACTGCCAGGGCTTGCCGGTCGAATACGAAATTGAAAAAAATCTTGGATTTAAAGAAAAAAGGGATATAGAAGAACTTGGGGTCGAAAAATTTAATCAAATGTGCAAAGAATTGGTTATAGAAAGAAGAGGAAAAATTGTTGAACTTGAGGAGTTAATTGGCAGGCTAACAAATAGCGAAGAGGAATACGCCACCATGGATAAAAATTACATAGAGTCAATTTGGTGGTCTTTAAAGGAAATTTACAGTAAAGGTCTTTTATACGAGGGTTTTAAAGTGGTGCCCTACTCTACAAGAGCCGGAACAACCCTATCTAATGCCGAAGTGGCACTGGGCGGATATAAGAGTTTTACCGATCCCGGCGTTACTGTAGAGTTTCCTTTAGCAGACGATCCAAGCACATCGCTTTTAGCCTGGACCACTACTCCATGGACACTGCCAACTAATTTTGCCCTAGCATTGGGGAAAGAGATTGAATATGTTGTAGTTTTAGAAAAAACTACAGGAAAAAAATATATTGTTGCAAGTAAACTGGTAGAACAAATTTTTTCAGGTCATGATTATTCAATAGAAAGAAATATCAATATTTCTGAATTAATCGGAAAAAAATACATTCCATTATTTAATTTTTTTGAAGGCAAAAAAAATTGCTTTGTAATTGTAGAAGGATTTCATGTTAACACCGAAAATGGCACAGGGATTGTTCATTTGGCTCCATATGGGGAAGAGGATAACGAAATATTTAAAGAGATTGGTATTGTTTCCATAGATGTATTGGACGATCAGGGAGATTTTACCGTAAAAATACCAGCATACCATGGATTGAATTATAGAGAGGCAAATTCAAAGATTATTGAAGATTTAAAAAACATAGGAAGATTATTTAAACACGAAGACTATACTCACGATATGCCTATGTGCTGGAGAACAAACACTCCACTTATTTATAAGCCAATAACATCCTGGTACATTAAAATGAGTAGTCTACGAAGCCAATTAGTAGAAAATAATTCCAGAATTAATTGGTCTCCCAAACATATAAAAGAAGGTAGATTTGGTAACTGGCTTGCCGAAATAAAAGATTGGGGGATTTCCAGGTCCAGATACTGGGGTACGCCCTTACCTATATGGAAATCTCAAAGCGGCAAGGTAATTGTAATTGGTTCATTTGAGGAACTTAAAGGTTATTCAGGAAAAGAGATTACCGATCCACACAAACCTTATGTAGATGATATTACTTTTGAGCACGATGGTGAATTTTACTCTCGTGTTCCAGATGTTATAGATGTATGGTACGATTCGGGAGCAATGCCATTTGCTAGGTTTCACTATCCCTTTGAAAACAAAGAGAAGTTCGAAAAAAAATTTCCTGCCGAATACATTGCCGAAGGTGTGGATCAAACCCGAGGCTGGTTCTACTCTCTTTTAGCAATTTCTACTGCTTTATTTAACAAAGAACCATACAAAAACGTTGTAGTAAACGGGACAATTTTAGCAGACGATGGGGCAAAGTTAAGCAAAAGCAAAAAAAACTACGTTGAGCCAGAGATTTTAATAAAGGAATTTGGCGCCGACACAGTTCGTTTAAACTTCTTTTTATCCCCGATTGCGGGTGGAGAGGATGCAACAGTAAGTACTAAAAGCCTAAAAATTTATGCTCAGGAGTTTATGATTCCTCTTTGGAATATTTATTCATTTTTTGTAACATATGCTAACTTACATAATTTTGAATTCGACGAATCGTTAGCTGGAAACGCACGAAAGAACTCCGATGATCATCCATGGGACCACATACCTTTTGATGATATCGATGATGAGCTTGATGCATGGATTTTAGTAATGCTGCAAAAAACAATAAAGGAGTGCTCCCTGTATATGGAAAATTTTGAGATTCCCAGAGCAGGAAGAACAATCAAAGAATTTTTAGACAGTTTATCGAAATGGTATATTCGAAGATCCCGAGATAGATTTGCAGAGGGAGATATAGATGCACTATCAACACTGTATTATGTAATTATAGAGATTTTAAAGCTTGCAGCTCCCTTTGTTCCATTTATAACCGAATATATTTATGGCGAGCTTGCGGGAAAGCACGGTACAAACATCCCAATATCTATCCACCTTTGCGATTATCCAAAATTCGATGCAAAATTTTTAGACCAGTATTCCAATATGGAAGCTGAAATGAAAGTTATACAAAGTATTTGCGAATTGGGCCATTCTATACGAACGCAAAAGCAATTAAAAGTAAGGCAACCATTGTCGGAGCTATTGGTTGAAAGCACTAATCCTAATCTCCCTGCTCTGGCACCGTGGATGGAAGAGCTGATTTCCAAAGAATTAAACGTTTTAACGGTAGCCAATTCTCAAAATATATTAAAGGGTGATAAACTGGAAGTAGCAGAAGATTTGGCTCAAAAAATCAAAGTTGGATTAAACATCGAAATTACCCAGGAATTAGCCGAAAAGGGGCTTTTAAGAGAGATAATAAGGGTAATCCAAGCGGAGAGAAAAAATAGAAAATTTATTCAGGGTGAATCTGTTATTGCAGAATATTTTACAGAGGATGAAATGATAAGGGCTGCAATAATAAAGTTTGAGAATGAAATAAAAGAGAAAACAGGACTAATCGATCTAAAGATAATGCAGAGCTTTGATAGCGATATCTCGGAAGCCAAACTAGGCAATAGCGGTATTAAACTAAAACTTAACAGAACTTAATGAATACAAGCTCGGACGCGACAACAAAAAAAATTAATCCCTTTGTAGAGTTTCTGCAATCTGTTGTTGTAGCTATTGCCATTTGTGTTTTTGTATATATTTTTATTGCTACACCTAACCAGATAGACGGGATTTCGATGAATCCGACTTTCGAAAACGGTCAAATAATCTTAACCAATAAAATATCTTTATGGCTGGGCGACACTTTGTTTGGCAAATCTATTGGGCTGGGATATAACAGGGGCGACGTAATAGTTTTTCAAAAACCGGGATATAAAGATCTTATAAAAAGGATAATTGGACTGCCGGGTGAAACTATAATGCTTAGAAATGGAAAAGTCTATATAAACGAAAATCTGATTACCGAAGATTATATCTCTTCTGAAATTAAAACAAATGGAGGGTCATTTTTAGAAGAGGGGGTAGAAAAAACAATTCCCGAAGGTGATTATTTTGTAATGGGTGATAACCGTAATAACAGCCACGATTCTAGATACACCGATATAGGTTTTATAGAAAAAGGCTGGATAAAAGGTAAAGCTCTTTTAAGATACTGGCCTTTAAACAAAATTTCACTAATTGTTACCCCCGAATACAATTGATAATTGCAATAACTAATCAAAAGGGAGGTGTGGGAAAAACAACAAGCGTTATAAATATCGGCACGTATATTGCATTGGGTGGAAGTAAAGTTTTACTTGTAGATATTGACCCGCAATCAAATTTGACCTCCGGGCTTGGGTTTTCTCAGAATGAAAATGGATCGATATATAGTTTTTTAACTGGAGACTCAGAACTATCCGAAACAGTGCTAAAAACTCGGGTAAATAATCTCGATATTATACCGGCAAGTATTGAATTAGCAGGCGCTGAGGTCGAATTGGTAAACACTTTATCCCGCGAAACAATATTAAAAAGAGGTTTGGAAAAAGTCTATAAAGATTACGATTATATTTTAATAGACTGCCCTCCTTCACTTGGATTATTAACTGTTAATGGTTTAGTATCGGCCGATAGAGTATTAATCCCTGTGCAGGCAGAATATTTTGCGCTCGAAGGACTTGGGCAACTTGTAAATACAATTAGACTTATAAAATCTAACCTGAACATCGAGCTCGATATAGGTGGAGTGATTATAACAATGTTCGACGGCCGCACCAATTTGAGTAAAGATGTTGGAAAAGAAATTGAAGAGTTTTTTAAAGATAGAATGTTTAAAACAATGATTCCCAGAAACGTTAAATTATCAGAAGCCCCATCTAGAGGACTAACAATACACGAATATGCGCCATCGTCGGTGGGGGCTGTTTCTTATAGATTATTAGCCCAAGAGATAATTGAAAAATTTGGAAGTGCTCCGGCGCTAAAACGCCCTGGTTTGCACAAAAAAGATTAATAATATATTATTTTTAATATGGCAAAAAACTCTGGATTAGGAAAAGGTTTATCGGCATTAATTGGGAAACCCGAGTTTACGGAAGGCAGCGAATCCGGTTATATTCCAAACTTATCCTCAAAAGATATTGTTCCAAACCCATACCAACCAAGAATAGAAATAAAAAGAGAAAAGCTCGAAGAATTAGCTCGATCAATTAAGGAGCACGGAGTAATTGAACCCTTATTGGTTACGAAGAATAAAAAAACTGGGAAATACGAACTTATTGCCGGAGAAAGAAGGTGGCGAGCTGCAACAATGGCTGGAATAGTAAATGTGCCTGTTGTTGTAAAAGAATCCTCTCCCCAAGAGATGTTGGAACTTGCAATAGTAGAAAATGTTCAAAGAGCAGATTTAAATCCTTTGGAAGAAGCGCTTGCGTTTGAACAGCTTACAAAAACTTTTAATTTAACCCCTGAACAGATTTCAAAACGCATTGGTCTTTCTAGGCCGGCTATTGCAAACAAAATTAGGCTTTTAATGCTTCCGGATGAATTAAAAAGAGCTTTACTGGAGGAAAAAGTAACAGAAGGGCATGCCAGGGCGCTTTTAGGGTTAAACTCGAAAGATACCATAATTGCTGCCTATAAAACAATAATTCGAGATAATCTCTCGGTAAGAGCAGTAGAAGAGCTTGTTCGAAGGCTTAACAAAGGGAAAAAGCCCCTGGAAAGAAGAAACATGAGAATTGTGGACGAGCGCACAACAGAACTCGAAAATAAGCTCAAGGACAGCTTTGGACAAAAAACAACCCTCTCGAGAACCCGAAAAGGAGGAAAAATAGTGATTGCGTTTAGCAGTGACAAAGAACTCGAAAACGTTATGAGCAAACTTGGTATTCTTTAGTGTACTATTCTTCTGCATAATTTTCTCAAATTTTGTATAATTACTTATAGTTTTTCGTTATATGGCAAGAGTATTAATAGGTGCAGCACATACGCTGGAAAATCCGGGAGAGGTTTACGGTGACCTGCGGGAAGCTGATCTTACAAGAAAAATACTAACAAAAACCTTACCTCACTTAGCCAGGCTAAATATCCAGTATAAAGATGTACCTCTCGATTTACCTTTAACAGATAGAATTAGCTGGATTAATAACTCAGGGTTTTCTAAAGATAGTGGAGATATTTTTGTAGAAATACATGTAAACGATGGCGGAAAAACCGGCGTAGAATCGTGGTTTAGAGGTAATTCTACAGTTGATAACGATTCACAAAGACTTGCAGAATCTGTATTAAAACATCTTTGCACCAAAACCGGCTTTATTAATAACGGCGCAAGAAGTGAATACGACCACGAAATGACAAGCCTTCTTATTTTGAATCAAACTAATACAATTTCTACAGCAATAGAGATTTTATACATTGATAATCCTTCCGATATTGTAATTTTAAAAGATGATTCCAGGCTGGAAAATATTGGTAAAGCGTTAGCGGAATCTATTGATGAGTATCTAAAAGAGGTAAAAGCTAATCCCCAGGCTAATAACAAAATTATTCCGTCAAAAAAACCCGCCTTTGATCCTTTTGGGACAATGACCAATAACGATCCTTTTGGATTCAATTCTGGTAGTGCTCTTCCTTCTCCTACATATAATCCACAGCCGTCGACTTTTGTACCAAAAAACACAGTCGGTGGGAGTAACCCTCCAATGCCAATGGATCGAGAGCAAAGAAAGGCTGTAATAAAAGCAACATACCTAAAAATTCTTGGGAGGGAACCTACAACCCAAGAGATGAATACTAATCTTAACACTGCAGTAACCGAAGCCGACCTTACAAAAAAACTTTTAGATGGCGATGAGTTTAAAAAAATGGTTGAAAAAGCTCAGAAATTTGATGGAATGGAAACAGAAATAAAACGATTAAGATCCGAGCTTGATTCTTCCAAGCAAACAGCACTTGACGCCGAGAGAACAACTCAAAATATGGCTTCAGCGCAAAAATTTAAGGACGAAGAGATAAAAAAGCTCTCTACTCTGCTTGCCCAAAAGGGAGTTATACCAAAGGGGCAGTCAGTAGATACCTTAAATAACGGGAAAAAAGAAAAAAATCAGCCCTCATCGGCTATATTACCTCCAAAAAGAGGTGGCATTGTCGATCTCCTAATTAAAATTTTTAAGATATAATCGGCTCGACTAGATCTTAATTTTTAAGGTATAATCTAGCAGAGTGTTTTTTTATAAGCAAAGCGTGTTGGAGAATAGATTGATTTAAAAGAGCTATATCGGATTAAACTTAATATTAATAAACAAAACTGATATAAAAATATAAAGTAAAGTTTGTAACTTTTTATATTCTTCTTGCGTAACTTTGTAAAAACATTCTCAGATTACATTTTAGATTAAAGCTATGGATATCTTAACACTACTTGTGATATTGGCTTTTGTTGGGCTTATTGCAGGGGCAGGTTTTTTTATAAACAGCCAAAATGCTCAGCTTAAAAAGATTAAAGCCGAGAATAAAACAATAATAGAAGACGCAATTAGAAAAAGCACCGAATTTAAAGCATTATCGGAAAAAGAAGCAGTAGAAAAGGCAAGCCAAATTGCCAGAAACATAATTTTGGAAGCCGAAAAAAAAGCTTTAGAGATTGAAGGACAAATTCAGGAAAATCTTAGAAAATCGAGAGACCAATTTAAGGACCAGGAAAGATCTCTAAACGAAAGAGAAAAAAAGCTTTTAGAAAGAACGGAATCTCTGGAAAAAAGGTATGATGTTTTGGAGCAAAAGGAAAAATCAATTGAAAATACAAAAAACCAGTTAAACCAATCGCGAGAAAAGATAAATAAAAAACTGGAAGAAATTGCTCAGATGACCAGGCAGGAAGCTGCCAACGCCTTAAAAGAGGAAACCGAGAAAGAGCTTTCGGGCTGGGCAGCAAAGAAAATTAGAGAAGCTGAATCAGAGATAAAATTTAAAGCGGATGAGCTTGGAAAACAGGTACTGGTTGAGTCTATGCTTAGTGCTGCAACAGATTATGTTGCAGAAACTACCACCACCACATTAACAATCGAAGATGAAAGCTTAAAGGGCAAAATAATCGGGAAAGATGGGCGAAATATTAGAACCTTTGAAAAATTAACAGGTGTAGATTTAATAATAGACGAAGCTCCAAATCAGGTAACAATATCCAGTTTTGATCCAATTAGAAGGGAGGTAGCATCGCTAGCTTTGCGAAAACTGCTAGGAGATGGGCGTGTACATCCCGGAGCAATTGAAGAAACAATTGAGAAAGTAAAAAAAGATATTCTTAGAGAGATTAAAAAAACTGGGGAAGAGATTGCATATCAAGCAGGCTTTAACGATCTCCCCAACGAAATTGTAATGCTTTTGGGAAGATTTAAATACCGATTTAGTTATGGTCAGAATCTTGTAAAACATACACTAGAGATGGTAAAGATTGGTGAATTTTTAGCTAGAGAACTTGGTGCCGATGTAAATGTTTCTAAACTTGCATGTTTATTACACGATATCGGTAAGGTAGCACCAGAAGAAGGAAAACAGCACCACCATATTTCGGCCGAAATAGCTAAAAAGTTCTATAAAGACGAAAAGCTAATTAACGCTATAGAAGCTCATCATTTTGATAAAGAAGCAAAATGCATTGAGGCCGAAATTGTTAGAATTGCCGATGCAATTTCGGGAGCAAGACCAGGAGCAAGGCGAGACAGCTATGAGGAATATGTAAAAAGAGTTAGAGCCCTGGAAGAGATAGCGACCAAGCACAAAGGCGTTAAGGAAGCTTTTGCAATACATGCCGGGAGAGAGGTTAGAGTTATTCTTAAACCCGAAGAATCTTCCGACGAAGATGCTAAAACAATTGCATACAAAGTAGCCAAAGAAATAGAAGAAACTCAAAGCTACCCGGGTGTAATCAAAGTAAATGTAATAAGAGAATTTAGGGCAAACGACGAGGCAAAATAAAAACTACCAGCCCTTATCCGAAAAAAAGGTAGACACAGGCGGAGTTTTTGCAGAAATGAAACAATAAGCTTGTTTATTATGCGGATTTTTCCCAAATCACCCTGCCCTCGTCTATTGCACTCTCCAAAAAGCCTTCTCCTTCTTCTTTTATCATCAGATCAAATTCGTCCGGGGTATAAATAAGCGGTTCAATAATGGGCTCTTCATTTCTAGTTAATTCTCTTAAATAACTTATTCTTTCTATAAAAGGCAGTTTAGTATCCGCAATAATTAAAATATCCATTGTCGAAGTTCTTGGCCTTGTAATTTCGCGGGCAAAACTCCCGAATAAAATTATCTTTTTGGCATTCAGTGTAATATCTGAAGATAAAAGTTCTTTTAACGAATTTATTCTCGAATCTATCTCTTCTTTTGTATAATACACAATTTCCATATCCATTGCTTCTTGATCTGATGCTTCTTTTTGTCCCAAAAACTCTTCAACTTGTTGTATTACCTCCCTGGCAATATTTATACATGCTATAGCATCATCTTTGGTAATTAGATCGTGCGGTACTGTGCTATAAGTACCCGGCAAAATAAATGGATATCTGGAAATAAATGTAAAAGTTTCCAACTTTCTATAATTAAGTCTAACAACTTTAAACTCTGGGTTTGCATGGTTACACATACTTAAAAGAACACCAAGTTTATGGATTTTTGGTGGCCTGGAACCAGCATGAATTAACACTGCTTTTAACACTTTTTCGGCAGCCTGAACTGACTGATAACAGGTCCATTCAAAAAATTTATTGTTAAAAGAATTTTGAGCCGCATCTAAATCAAACTTGGCTTGGGTAAGCCAAATTAAAAAACGTGTTTTTGCTGAAGACATATTTTTTTATACTAAATAATCTTTTAAAGCTTGGGCAATTTCGTCGCTCTTCATTCTTCTTAGTGCTTTGGATTCAATTTGCCTAATTCTTTCTCTTGTAACATTAAATTCGTGTCCAACCTCTTCCAATGTTCGGGCAACGCCATCCCTAAGCCCAAATCTTAATTCTAAAACTTTTCTTTCTCTGTCAGACAAAGTTGCAAGTATTTCGTTTATCTGTTTTTTTAAATAAGACCATTGAGCCATTTCGGAAGGTGGAGCTGTAAATTCGTCCGGAATAATATCCGATAAATTACTGCTTTCGGGATCATCACCTATTGGAGCTTCCAGCGATTGTGGCTTCTGAGCTATTTTAATAATTTCGTGAACTTTTTCCTCTGAGATTCCAAGTTCGCGGGCTATCTCTTTTGGGCTTGGTTTTCGACCCAATTTAGATGCAATTTGGGAAGATACCTTGCTTAATTTGTTTATTGTCTCGATCATGTGAACAGGAACCCGTATAGTTCTAGCCTGATCGGCGATAGCTCTGGTTATGGCCTGCCTAATCCACCAGGTGGCATAGGTAGAAAACTTAAATCCTTTTCTATATTCAAATTTATCAACTGCCCTCATTAAACCCAGGTTTCCTTCCTGAATTAAATCTAACAGGTCTAAACCTCTTTTTACATAGTTTTTAGCAATAGAAACCACAAGTCTTAAATTAGCCGTAGTTAAAAGATGCTTTGCCTCTATTCCATCCTTCAAAACCTTGGTGCAAAACTTTCTATCTTTTTCTGATATTCTTTTTTTTGCCGAATCCACATATACACTCTTTTTATTACCTTTTTCCAACGCCTTTGCAGCCTTTATATAAACCTCGTCAATTTTTTTGGAGCCAAGCTCTTTTATAACTTTAGAAAACTCTTTTTCGGCATCTTCAATTCTTTTTGCAAAATACACCTCCTCCTCGGCATTTAAAAGAGGAATTTTGCCTATTTCATGGAGATATGCTCTTATTGGATCGGTACTTATATGCGACTTTATTTGTTTTAATATTTTTATTTTTTCCTCAAAAGTCATTTTGGACTGTGTAGTTTCGCTTAAAGCAACTCCATCTCCTTCGGCAACATCTATAATTTCGATATCAGAATCTTGTAAAGAAGATACAATGTATTCTAATAACTGAAGATTTTCCTCTACTTCCGGAAAAATATTTAAAATTTCATCGTGCGAAATGTAACCTTGTCTCTGCCCAGAGGCTACTAAATTTTTTACCTTTTGTTTATCTTCTCCCGAGATTGACATTTAGATATGGTAATAATTATTATATGATGTTATTGTAGTAAATTATTTAAACAAAGATGTCACTTTACTCTTACGACAAAAATAACGATTTTAATTCAAAAACTAGCGAAAATATAGCAATTGCAGAGCTAGGATGGGATACTCCAAAAAAAGTTACCCTATCAAGCTTAATCGCAGATTTATACAGAGGTATAAAAAACGCTGCAAGCTCCTCGCGAATTGCAAGTATAATTATACCATCAATTTTTATTTTTGCAGGGGTACTATTTATTTATCGACAAATTTACCCCGAAATTCAACAAAGTATAGCACTACAAAAAGGTTATTTGGACCAGGGGACTATTTCCCCTGTATCCGAAGAGTATATTGATTTTGCTCAATTTATCTCTACACCCGAAAGCTTTGCAGATCTAACTGAAAAAGCACTGGAAGAAAATATTTTGGCGGAAGATAATCTAAGCTCACAGTTTTCCGGCACGTTTTATATAACTATACAATCTCTTGGTATAAACAGACTTCCGGTTACCGCAAATGTTGATAGCACAAACGAGCAAAATTATCTTCCAATTCTAAATAATTCTTTAGCTCATTTTAAAAGCACCGGTCTCCCAATTTCGAATGTTGAAAATAACATAGTCATTTACGGTCATAGTATTAGCCAGGCATATTCACCTTCACCCTCTAACCCGATGGTTGCATTTAGCTTGTTACACAACCTAAAAGTTGGTGATGAAATTATTATAGAAATAGACTCTAGAACGTACAAATTTCGTATGCAAAAAAGCAAAATTGTTAGCCCTACCGATGTTTCGATTTTAACAGGAACTAAAGGTAAGAGGACTTTAACTCTATTTACATGCTACCCAGCCGGGAATAATGCGCAGAGGTATGTTGCAATAGCCAGACCGGTAGATTAAATAGTTTTTTTATAAATAAAAAAACTTAAACTACTTTTGCTTTCTCAGATAGCTTGGCAGATTGTCTAAATCTTCATCATCTATTGTAGTTTGACCTCTATTTATTAGTCCTGCAGCACTACCACCTCCCTGAGGTCTTTGTATGGCAAGTTGAGAGCGATCTTGGGTTTTTGGCTTATCGAAAAAATTTCCACCCATAACTTCGGAGTTAAAGTAATCTACATCAAACCCAGTAGCCAAAACCGTTACTTCCAGTTTGTCCTCGTACGATGGGTCTATACTTGCACCAAAAATAAATGTAGCATCGGGTGAGATTCTATCTTTTACAATCTCGGCAGCAGCGCTTATCTCTGACATTCCAAGATTTTTTCCACCAATAACATTAAATAAAACTCCTTTTGCCCCATCGATTGAGATCTCCAAAAGTGGACTTTCGATTGCTTGCTTTGCAGCAACAGCAGCTCTATTATCTCCTTCGGCCTGACCAATACCCATTAGTGCTGCCCCCCCATTATCCATTACGCTTCTTACATCGGCAAAGTCAACATTTATTAACCCCGATTGGGTAATAAGATTGGAGATGCTTCTTACTGCCTGTGCCAAAACATCATCGGCTTTTCTCATTGCGTCTAGAAAGGACACATTTTTATCCAAAATCTCCAAAAGTCTTTGATTGGGAACTACTATAAGTGTATCAACCTTATCCCTTAGCTCTTCTATTCCCTTTATTGCCGAATCCATCCTTTTTTTCATTTCAAATTGGAATGGCTTAGTAACCACTCCGACAGTCAAAGCGCCTAAATTTTTGGCTATACCGGCAACAATTGGTGATGCTCCTGTTCCAGTTCCTCCGCCCATACCCGAAGTGATAAATACCATATCAGCTCCAGCAAGATTTTCGTGAATAAGTTCTACACTTTCTTCTGCGGCTTTTCGCCCTATTATAGGATTTCCTCCGCTTCCTAGACCTCTAGTTATCTGTTCACCTATTCTTAATTTAATATCTGCCTTTGAATTTTCTAAAGCCTGTGCATCTGTATTGATTGCAATAAATTCTACATCCTGAATATTATAATCAGTTACCATTGTATTTAAAGCATTACCTCCACCTCCACCTACACCTACTACTTTTATTTTAGCTGAAAGAGCTGCTTGCGGTTTAACCAACATATTAATAGTTCTAATATTTATAAACTACCAAAGTCTTTCGACAGATGGTATTTTGTAATTTGTAACAACAATTTACTTTATACAGAATACTTTAGTGAAACAATTTTTTCAAGCAATTGTTATGCTGTTTGTGAATATTTTTGTACAAAAAATTTATTCACGGGGGCTAGAGAGTTTATCGGTTAAGGTGATTAGGTGTTTGTCTTTTTAAAATACAAGAGTACAAAATTTATACTTTTTGCCTCCCTGGGCTTTCAGAGTTCATTCAAGAGAATATAATTTAGAATAAACTTTGTTGGTTATGTGAGAATAATTTATGGCAGAACTCTTCTAATTACTCCCAAAAGCCGATCAAATATAGAGCCTCCTTGAGTTTTGGATTTAATTCCGCCTTTTGGTGTATACTTTGTATCCCCACGAGTAACTTCGTCGTGTAAAGCATAAAGAAGTAAACCCGAAACAACGGAATAGGCGGAAGAGGAAATTCCTTCTACAAGTCCATCGAGACCGCGAGGAATTCCTACCCTTGCCGGGGCTCCGAAGACTTTTTTAGCTATTGCGGTAATCCCGGGAATTTGAGCAGCCCCTCCCGTTAAAACAATTCCTGCAGGTAATTTATATTCGTTACCAGATTGTTCAATATTTAATTTTACCAGTTCCAAAATCTCCTCTACCCGCGCATCAACAATCTCCGAAAAAAGTTTTCTCGAAATTGTTTTTACTCCCTCTATACCTAAATGCGCTACATTAATTATATCGCTTCTTTTTTCAGAAGATTCATCTTCCAGATCCTCTGACTTTTCTTTTTTCTCCTTTTTTTCTACCGGCTTAATCTTTTTAACCTCTTCACTTTCTTTTAAAAGGTCGTTTGCTGTAACCTTTACCTTTTCTGCATCGTCTAAAGAAAGTCGTAAACCAGCCGCCAAATCCCTTGTAATATTGCTTCCACCTAAAGGTATGGAGGTACTGTAAGTTACGGCATCTTCAACAAAAGTTGTAATAGATACAGTTCCACCGCCAATATCAAGTAGTAACACGCCTAATTCTTTTTCTGTAGGAGTTAAAACTGATTGAGCAGCAGCCCACCCAGTAAATACAATTGAATCTATTTTTAAGCCTGTACTTTGAATGCATTTTTCCAGATTGTGTATTGCAGTAACCGGGGAAGAAATAATATGTGCATCTACCTCTAATCTGTTACCAGTCATACCTATTGGAACCTTAATACCACTTTGCTGATCAACTATAAATTCCCTTGGAATTAAATGAATTATCTCTCTAGCAGGAGGAATAGCAACTGTTCTTGCCTGCTCCATTGTTCTAAAAACATCGTCTTCGGTAATCTCCGAATCGGCAATTGCGACTACACCTTTATTGTTATTTGAGATTATTTGCTTCCCGTTAATTGATACATATGCAGAAGAAACAGTAAGACCTGCCATTCTTTCGGCTCCGTTTAAAGCCGAAGCGATAGAGTTTATAGCTTCATCTATCCCTGTTATCTCTCCTTTTCTTATTCCGACAGACGGATAAGATGCTTCTCCGATAACCCTTGCTTTGCTATCTTCATCGACCATTGCAATTACAACACTTACTTTATGCGAACCTATATCTATCCCTGTAATAATATTAGCCATTATATTTATAAATAATTAATTAAAGAAAGAATCGCTATATAATTCTACCTGTGCTCATAGTTTACAATCTAAAGCCTTTATTTTCAAGCATTATCACTACAAGCAGCAAATCTACTTGCTATATAAATATAGTATTACATTTCTATCTAATTGAAAAGTTATTTGAGCGGAAATCAAAAATTGAGCCTTCGTTAAGTCTTCCGCCATAAACCATTGTTTGAAGGTCTATTAGTTGCTGGTCCTTATCTCTTCTTTTAGAGAACCAAAACTCTTTTTGCGATTCTGATTTAATAACTATTGAGCCAGCACTAGGCCACAACTTTTCGGTAGAAATTATCCCTAATTTTCCTAATTCCTCTGCAAAATAAAGTGTTAAGTCGATAAGGTCATTATCAATAAAATCACCTTCAGAAAAAAGTTCAAAATACGATTTAATAAGAGGTAAATATTTGTAATCTCCCTTGCTTACCTCCTCTGTTGCAATTCTATAAAATTCCTCCTGCTTTAAACTTATGCGTTCGACCAGGTGATTGTACGCTTCCTCCTTTTTATCTACCTCTACTTCATCCCATTTGATAACAAAACCTGTTGGAAGGTTATTTATCGAAAGATACTCTGCCTTTACCATTTCGGAGTCTAGGTTTTTAGTTAACGATAAGAATTCTCTTTCACTCTGAGTTACCGGAGTTGCCGATACATCGAGTTGCTTTATAAGCGCGCCATAGTTATCTACCAGATATATTCCGAAGAAATTTATAGCTGCAAGCTTTGGCGAGTTCTCTACTATTTCAATTTTCAAAGTGTCAGGAATTATTTTATAAAGCTTTATCTGCTTTCCAGAAAGGTTGTACGCCTTAGAGATATCCGACCTAAGGCTTTCTATTGAAATATCAAAAAGACTTTTAGAGCTATAGATTGATAGCTGATCCTTTATTTGATTATTTATATGTTCGGTTTCTCCTATTACAATAATTTGTGAGATTTTTGTATTTCCAAAACTCCTAATCACAATAAAAACAACAAAGCCTGCCAAAAAGATTAGCGAAAGGACAAAGAAAATACCTAGCTTAAAACGATTACGAATGTATAGCTCTTTTAATTGCTGCCGAAATAGAATGCGCCTTCTTTTTTTTATCTCATCTAAACGGGGATTACCTTTTACTCTCTTTCTTAAAATACCTGTCTGTGGTTCTGCCTTAGAGTTACGCAACACCTTACTGCCTCCGGTAGATGTGGGGATAAATCGCATTTGTAAATCTCCGCGCGACTTTGCCTTATTAAATATATTCTTTTTTTTGTGAGTTTTAAAGCCTAGCATACATTAACAAGATAACAAAAATCCCAAACAAAGTTTGGGATTTTATAAAGTTTTAAAGTTAATTTTTTATTCTAAGCCTACCTGCTTTAAAAATTTGGACACAGAGGCTTTATCTTCGGTCTTTTCTATATATTTAATAAGTTTGCGCCTTGCACCTACAATTTTCAAAAGACCCTTTCGAGAGTGTTTGTCCTTTTTGTGAGTCTTTAAGTGATCGGCCAGATACTTTATCCTTTCGGTTAAAATAGCAACCTGAGCCTTTGGAGAACCAGTATCTTTTTCGTGCATTGAAAACTTACTGATTACCTCTCTTTTTTGAACCTTCTCTCTATTGAACTTTGATTTTTTACTTGCCATATTTTTATTAATATCTATTAGATATATATTATATTCCAAAATTAGTGCTATTTCAAGCGGGATTTTCCACTTTCGCACTTGTGTCTGTTGATGTTTTATCGCCTTTTTTCCCAGGGAAAAGCTTAGATAAAGCCTTAAAGGCACTAAATAAATTCTTTACTGAATAAATGGCCCTTCTTATGGTCTTATAATCTTCAAGCGCAAGATCGCTTAACTCACCAACATTTTGAACAGGTTTTCTGGCATCCTTTACCATCCCTGATAAACTTCCTACTAAAATGGCAATCTGTAAAGAGATCGCAACAACCGCAAAAGAAACTGAAACAGCAAGAACAAGCTGAATAACCTGGTTTATATCCATAATAATTTGTTTAAATATACAGATAAGTATAAAGATCTTTTAAGAAATAGGCAAGAAAACTTTTCTTGCCAAAAAGCTTACTTTCTGAAAGAATATGGTTATTAATAAAATTACTTATGAGAGAGTTTTTGATTTTTGCACTTTTACTCTGGATTCCTCCAATACTAATAGTGCTGAAAAACGTGCTGTGGAATCTTGCCTACTGGCATAAAAGCGAGTACCGTATGGAAAACCTGTATAACTATTTAAGGTGGGATTATAACCATGCAAATAGGCTTTGGTTTGTTCAGCTAATCAAATTTATACTGTTTGGGCTTGTTTCGGCCATATTTGTATCTCCCCTTGTCTCTTTAGTGGCGGCATTATTGGTTTATTTTATATGGGTATTTGAGCTTTTTGCATTTTTTCAGAGAGTTTTGTATAAAAACCTTATAGGTTACCGCGTCTTGGATGCCAGACCCTTAGCTGTTAGTGGAATATTAATTGTTTTTTTACTTATACTTTTTTGGTTTATTAGCTATCCCTTTTTAATACTCGAACGGACAGTATCGAGTAGCGGAGCTACCCTGCTTACACTCACAGCCAGTTCTCCTCTTTATCTTTTGGATATTTTTTTATTTATTGGTATCTCTATCGGTATCTTGCTTTTTTTAGACCTGGCTTCATCTATAATAACAGGATTACTCGTAATAATAAGTGGAGGGTTTACCTCATTGTATAATCAAATCGCCCTTGTTTTTTTTGAAGAAAGGCTAAAAACAACAAAAAAGAATCCAAATATAATTCTTTTGGTAGGAGACTGGGAAATTACAGTACTGGAGGAGCTACTTAAAATATCTACGGCAAAACTTTCCGAAGCTTCTTTTTTTGAACTTAGAAACAATAACTGGCACACTGTATTAAGAAACGTGGCAAATACAAATGGCACAGTTGTTATAAAGATACTATCCAATAGTCTTTCCGGAAACATTTTAAGAATAATTAGCGAAATTGATCCGGTAATCTTGATATATGGCAAAAATAGAGATTTCGAAAAAATTTCATCAAGGCTTAAGCCAACCACAGAAGTTGTTTTACTAAATCCTGAAATTCCGGTCAAACACCTTTTCGAGAAACTTTTTAATAGTGTAGTTACTATATCCGACAAAAAAGAAGATTCGACAGTATATGCCAATATTAAATTAGCAAAAGGGAAAAAAGCCGAGCTTACATATAAAGAAAACGATTCCAATGAAAAAAAATTTTTGCTTAACACCTCCCGAGAATATATTGAAGATGAGGTCGCAGCAGTTATATATTTGCTGTTTAATTTTTTCAAACTCTCCTATAAAGAAGCTTCATCAATTCTTACAGAACTGAATATGGAGGTTTTAGAATGGAACTTAATCGAAGGAGATGGCAATACTAGAATTCTCTATCCATATAAAAATTTTGCCAGTATAAAAAACCTAAAAGCTGGGGTAAACTATGCCATTAATTTTTTAACATTTAATCGTGTTATCCTCGTAACAGACGGATTTCTGTGGCTTGGGAAGGATAAACGAAAAGAATACCTAAAGCTAAAAGAGTTTTTAGATAACAAAATTGATTTTCTTTTAACAACAGAAAGTCTTTTGATAAATAAAAAAAGTGGTGTTGAGAGTTTTAAAAGTGTAATGCTAAACGATTTAAACGATGTTGTGTTTTGGATTAGAGAAAATTCGCAAAAAGGTGATTTGATAATATTGGAAGGGCCGGAAACCAAAACAGCCGCAGAACTCCTCTCCTCGGCACTAATAAAATCCTAAAGCAGCCTTGACTTATTTAACATTTTAGCTATAATTTTATAGTCTACTTTTGCATTATCTAATATGTATAAAACAAAAAACAACAAGGTTATTGCTTCGTTAACAGAACTTAAAAATAAAACGGGAGACATCCTAGCGTTAGCCGATGAATTTGGAGAAGTAACGCTAACTTCTTATAACAGGCCAAGATACAAGGTAATAAGAATTGAGATGGAGGAAGTTGTTGACCTGGATTCCGAGGCTCCAAAGAAAAAAGTTAAAGTCGCTGTGCAACCAAAAGTAAAGGAAGAGTTAGAAGCCGAAATACCTGCCGAAGAGATAAAAAAGTCCGAGGTTGAGGTGGCGGTGCCTGCTAAGGTAGAAGTAGCTGTAGCTACCCAGCCTGAAGAGAAACCAGAAGAGCCCGCAGATGTTATTGAAGATGAACTTTCAAAAATGCAGCCTTGGGACAGACATAACGAAAAAGAAAAAGAATTTATAAGAAAGGCACTTATGCCCTTAATTACAAATTAGAATAAATATTATTATTTTTATATGAAAACAACAATTATTGTAGATACCGATGTAATAACAGAATACTTAAAAACAGGGAAAGGAAGTCTTCCCGGAGCTTACGAAAAGTTTTCGATGGTAATTTCGGCTGCTACTCTTTTAGAACTACTTGCGAGCAAGACTTTTGTTGACGAGAGTCTTGGACAGGAAGTAAAAGAATTTGTAGACAAATATTTTGTAATAAAAGAAATTGACCGAAAAGTGGCAGAAAAAGCTGCGGAAATTATTAGGGAAAGTGAAGTTACTATGGCAACCGCGCTTGTTGCGGCAACAGCTTTGGTTTTTTCGCACAAGGTTCTTACAAATAATCCGGGGGAGTACAACGGCATAGATGGTGTCGAGTTTGCTTAAAAGTCGGAAAAATTACAATAGTTTAATCTGCGACGAGAAGGTATGTATTTATCGCTAGCTTGTTTGCAGAACTTTTTCTAAAGAATATAATCCTTCTCTAGCTCCTCAAAGCTATTGTACCTTACAATTTTTTGACCATATTTGGCATAAATTTCTGATAGCTCATTTAACCCCGACTCGAATACCTCTATATTTTTATCTATCTCTTTTGGGTTATATTTATCTAAAATTTTAATCAATCCGATTCCATATTTGTTTTGTATCTCATTATAAAATTTGTTGCAGCTTGCAATTGCCATAAATTGAGAATAGAAATCATTTTTATCTTTTGCCTCTTCTATTTTGCCCTTCCAGTTTGAGAACGCTTCCTCGTACAAGCCTTTCAAATCTTCGGGGGTTAACTGTTTTAGAGATTCTTTTTTAATTTTTTCGGATTCTCTATTGGAGACAAAGGTCAGTAAAGATTTCATTAACACAGTAACATTGCCTTTTAGGTCAATCAAATCTTTGTAAACAAATATTTTTTTGTAGTATTTTATAAAATCTTCCGGTAATTCTTTTAAGTTGCCTAATTCTTCAATTACTCTTTTTATTCCCGCTCTTAGGTAGCTATTATTTAGCAAAAACAAAAAGTTCTCTATATTAGTTGAGATCTCAAATAAATGCGGTAAAAGAGAATCTGCGTCTTCACAAAGAATAAATTTCCCGAATTCCTTTAGAGCTTGATTATAAAAATTGTATGCCTTTAGCTCGTTGGCAGCTTTATTTGAAATATTTTTTAGCAGCTCTTGCCGTAGATCCATGTACTTTTTTTTCGATTCATCATCTTTTGAGTAAACAATATCTAGATGTAGTAATTTTGATACATAGGGATTTGGGTATTGTGCCATTGCTTCCAATCTATTCCATTTGGAGCAGTATATATCAAAACCAATATCGTTAAGAATAAAGCATTTGTTAAGCACTCTTGCTTTTTCATTATTGGCAATAATACAAAGATCCAGATCAGAATTTTTATGAAAATCTCCACTTTCAAATGATCCTGCTATCCCAATTAGGTCTACACTTCCAGGGCATAATAATTCGATTTTTTTTAGAACAAGGTTAATTATTCTCTCGTTTCGCTTTTTGAGTAGATGAATAGTAGTTGGATCCATAATATAAATGAACTAGTTAATAAAGATTAAGATAAGGCAAAACTACAAGGTTGGTAATCTTTCGTGTTAAGAAAATCCCATTAGAGAATATTTGTTATTTTCTTGCCCAAATCGTCTTAGCAATACAGTAATTTTTTATTTGCACACGAGTTTTTGTCTTATCCTCTTTAGTTAGTTCTAGTTCTTTATGGGAAAACAATTCGGAGCGGCGGGACTCGAACCCACAACCCCACGGTCCCAAACCGTGTATTCTAGCCAATTGAACTACGCTCCGATATGCAAGAGATTTTACCACAAAAGCAATAGATTTATGATAAAATCATACAGGTAAACAAATAAATTATGGTAAATTTTTACTAAAAAAATTAATAAACTGGTAGAGATACCGGTGATTTTTTATTTTTTAGTAAATATCCTTGAGAAAAAAGACGTTTAAAAACTTTAGAAAACTTCATAGCAGACCGTACACAATTCAATTTTCCCAGAATTTTATTAAGTCCCAAGCTTTAGCAGAACACTTGGTAGGCCTTTGTAAATTTAAGAATACAGATACAGTTATAGAAATTGGCCCCGGAAAAGGCATTTTTACACAATTTCTTGTTAAAAAAACTAAAACTGTTGTAGCTATCGAAAAGGATCCAAAACTTGCAGCCGATCTAAAAATGCGATATTTAGATAATAAAAATATCACTGTTGTGGCAAAAGATTTTTTGGAATGGAATTTGCCCAAAGATTTTAAATATAAAGTTATTGGGAATATTCCCTTTTCTTTAAGTTCGAGCATTACCCGTAAACTCTTAGAATCACAAAATCCGCCAGAAGAAGTGTTTTTTATTGTCCAAAAAGAATTTGTAGAGCGGCTAATGGGAAAAGAGAAAGGAGAAACCCTGTTTTCGCTTGGATTTAAGCCCTGGTTTATAACAAAAAGTCTTAATCAAATTAATCCTAAAGAATTTTCCCCTGTTCCTAGTGTTAATCCGGTTTTTATCTCGATAGCAAAAAATAACCTTCCATCAATTAGTTTAGGACTAAAAAACAGCTATTTAAAGTTTATTTCTTACTGCTTTAACTTTAACAACCCTGTTAAACATAAAGTATTCGAAAAAATTTTTACAAGAAAACAGCAATTAATAATTAAGCAAAGAACAGGTATAAGTTTAGATAAAGAACTTGGAGAAATAGTTTTTAGCGAATGGGTTAACCTATTTAACACTTTTATGCTTTACAGCAATAACGAGATTAAAAACGAAGTAATAGGTAAATAACTAGAACCATTAACAGATAAAGAAATCTGCAAGCCTAAACTTGTCTGGTTCCTGCCACATTGAAGATTTCTAATTCTATATTGAGAAAGTAAGTTAAGATCTAGACAAATCTCAAGTTGCCCGCTTTGGAAGCCAGATGTTACGCAAATTTACGTAACATTGCAGAGATATTGCCTATAAGTTCTCTTGAGTTGTGTTTCACGCTTTCTCTACTTTCTTTCCTTTGGTATTTTAGTCAATCTTGGCAAGAACAATAGAGACTTCTAGAAGGGAAATTGTAGCTCTATGGATGCTATTCTTTAGGAATATTAGTTTTATCTCTAATATTTTTTTCTAGTTTATTTCTAAAATAAGGGCCAACTACATTATCGAAAAAGGCTTTAGCTAAATCAGCATACTCGTCCGATTCAAATGCGGGCAATCCTTTTTCGTCGCCTTCCTTCTCAATTTCTTGTGGCCAGGGCATCGCAACCTCAAGTGCAAAGGAAATTGGGTATGTTTTTCCGTCCGGGCTAACCAATAGTATAGCGGTCGATACACTCATAAAAGGCCCATTTCCCGATTTACTTTCAACCCAATAAACTACAGGATAATATCCTGTTTTTTCGTAGATTTTCCAACCTTTGCCTCTTAATTCGGCTGCAAATTCTGTTGAAGAAAAATCCTGCCCGAACCCCTTGCCCTGATTTACCTGATCGCCTTTATTAAGTCCTTCTAGCACTTCAGAATAAACTGAATTTAAATTTTTTTCGGGTCTAGATTACTTTAAAAGCATATGAGCTTTTAATGTACAATCTAGTAAATGAAAAACAAGTATTTAAACAGGGCGCGAATTAGTGAGCGAAAAT
>JAMQHH010000011.1 GCA_025993875.1 Candidatus Dojkabacteria bacterium | reverse complement strand
CTAAACAGATTCAGAAAGAAATCTATGATAATTGCCGCATTTCTTTTCGCTCTAAACTACTATACGTTAATGCGATTGAATTAATGGAACATCTTCATTAACTACTTGAAGTGTTTCACCCTTATTTTCTGTAAATACATACGCTTCAGTTTCTTCTAACGTACTTGTTAGCGTTGTATTTGATGTTGGCTGAACTTGAGTAGTTAAAGTATCGGACTTTGGTTTATTATTAAATGAATAGAAAACTAAACCTCCAACAACAATTGCTACAATGATCAAACCTCCTAAAACTTCTTTTTTCATACATTAGTTATTTAAGAAATTAAATCTTTACAAACTTCAGTCTCAGTGAATTTGTAACAACTGAAACACTACTAAATGCCATTGCTAAACCTGCAAATACTGGATTTAATAGAATTCCCCAAATTGGAAAGAGTAATCCAGCCGCTAACGGAATACCAACAACATTGTAGATAAATGCCCAAAAGAGATTTTGTTTAATCGTAGCCATTGTTTTCTTTGACAACTTGATAGCTTGTGGAATCTTTGAAATATCTCCTGCAAGTAATGTTATATCTGCGGATTCAATTGCAACATCAGTACCTGTTCCCATCGCAATTCCTACGTCAGATTGAGCAAGTGCAGGCGCATCATTTACGCCGTCTCCTGCCATAGCGACAACTAAACCTTCTGCTTGTAGTTCACGAACCTTGTCTGCTTTCTCACTTGGCAATACTTCTGCAAAGACTTTATCAATTCCAACCAAATCTGCTATGTATTTAGCCGTATTTCGATTATCACCTGTAAGCATTACGACTTTAACACCAAGCTTATGTAATCTTGCAACTGCATCTGCGCTTGATTCTTTAATAGTGTCGGAAATTGCAATTGTTGCTAACACCTTTTTATCATCAGTAAAAAGTACTGGTGACTTACCTTGTTTCGACAATTTATCAATTAAATCCTTATCGTAATCAAGCTTTAAATCATCCATAAGTTTCAGGTTTCCTGCAAAGTACATCTTGCCATCAATAGTACCTTTCAATCCTTTACCTTCAATGATCTCGAAATCATCAACTTTTGTAAGTTGTACATCCATAGATTTCGCCTTTTCTTTGATTGCTTCAGCTAATGGATGCTCCGAGTTCTTTTCTAAAGAAGCGATTAATTTTAGTATTTCAACTCCATCAATAGACTCATTTGCATATGAAGGAAGGATATCTGTAACTTCAGGCTTACCCTTAGTAATCGTTCCTGTTTTATCAACAACGATAGTATTTACCTTGTGCAATTTTTCTAAACTCTCAGCATTTTTAATGAGAATACCGTTTTGAGCACCTTTACCAACACCAACAATAATTGCGGTTGGAGTAGCAAGACCTAAAGCACATGGACATGCAATTACTAAAATTCCAACAAAGCAAAGTAATCCATAGGTTAGAGCTTCGTTAAATGGCATAAATTGACTTCCAACTGCCAACCATACTATTAAGGTCAAAACAGCTATTATGAGTACTACAGGCACAAATACTCCTGAGATCTGATCTGCTAATTTTTGGATAGGTGCTCGAGAACCTTGTGCTTCTTCAACCATTTTAATAATGCTTGCTAAAAGAGTATCTGAACCAACTTTCGTAGCTTTAAACTTGAATGTACCTTGCTTATTTATTGTTCCTCCAATAACTTTGTCTTCAACTGTTTTATCAACTGGAATTGGCTCACCAGTTACCATTGATTCATCAATTGAAGATTTACCTTCGATAATAACGCCATCTACAGGGATTTTGCCTCCTGGTTTAACAATGACGACATCATCAAGTTGCACCATATCAATTGCTATTTCAATTTCTTCACCATTTCTTTCAACTAACGCAGTTTTAGCTTGTAGATTCATCAGCTTTTCAATTGCTTCCCCTGTTTTAAGCTTAGATCGTGCTTCTAAATATTTACCGAAGACAATAAATCCAATAACCACGATCGCAACATCAAAGTAATTTGTCTCTGGAAGCCCTGCTGAATGTGCGATATTTGGGAATAAAACAACAAAAGAACTATAGAGATATGCCGTTAACGTGCCAATACCAATTAAAGTATCCATATTGGCGACTTTATATTGGATAAAGTTTACTATGCCATTTAAAAAAGGTTGTCCAATCCAAAACAGAACTACAGAAGAAATAATCATCATCATTGTAGAGTACAGTTGCATTGGGAGAAAGAATGCTGGAACGACATTTGGGAATGATTTTGCACTAATTTCCCACATCATTAATACAAAGATCATCAATGCAATCGGGAGGACAAATTCAACTTCAGATTTTTGTTTATCCAACTCCTTAAGTTTTTCTTGCTTGCTTTTATCAAGTCCTAAGTGTTCTGCATGTTCATTTGCTGACATATTTCCATGACTCATTGGCATTGCAACTTCATTTTGCAATTCATAGCCAAATGGTTTTATTCTTTCGCTCATTTGGTCTATTGATGTTGCAGTTTTATCAAACTCAATAGTAGCTTTCTCTGTGCCATAATTCACTTTAATTGAGTCAACTCCATTTACTTTGGAAATTGCTTTCTCAATGGTTAATGCACAACTTGCACAGTGCATTCCCTTAATAGGTATTGTTATTTTTTCCATGTTATTTATATGATAGTAGGTTAATTATTTGACTTCGTACCAATCAGTTCTCATTTGACTTAATTTGATCTTACCTTTGTGTAAGAAGTCTTCGACTGCGTTTGCATTGTTCAAGATTTCATTTCTTGTTGATTTTTTTTGAATCTCCATAGTCATTTCAATTCCTGATTCGTGATGAGTAATAAGAGCATTTAAAAATCTCCAATCCAACTTTTCATCATATGTACCTAAATTAGGAACATCCATTGAAGCGACTTCTGTTGTATCGTTATACCAATCCTTCTTCCATTGATATAATTCAGCAATTGCTTTTGGTTCATCTGTTAAGATCATATTTGCAAGATCTTTAATATCTTGTCTTTGGGATTCATTTTTAACCTGTTCTGCTAGTTTCATTGCACCTTTATGATGTGCAATCATTGCATTTATATATCGTAAATCAACATATTTATCTGCTTTACCTAAATCCACCATTTGTTTGCTTTCATATTGATTCATTGAGTACTGTGGTGATACAACATAGCCGAGACCAGTTCCAAGTACAAAGAAAATAATGACGAGTGAAATTGTTATATATTTTGACATAGTTATTTGAAATAAAAATTAAGCAATAATATCAAGATTAGAATATTTATAGTCTATTAAATCTTTAAATACTTCTTGAAGATCTTTTTCGACTTCCTCAGTATTTTTAGAAGTCACAAAAATAGCAACATTCTTTTCAGAATCAACAACAACTTCTTCTAACCCAATATCTTCTAATGACATAGTTATTAAGTTTTTGCATCCCGAACAGTGCATTCCTGAAATATCTATTTGGTATTTCATATTAAATATTAATTAAAATTAATTACAAAACTATACATTCCCATACTACAAGAACCTCTTAAGCTGGTACCTGCGTTCTGAGAAGTAATTTCAATATCAGTATTACCACTTGCGGGTAATGTCTTTGAAATTCCTAAACTTGGTATTCTAAAAGCTCTTTCACAACCATACGCACCATCTGATTTCATACGAATAATTGTTGGAACACCTGCTTTGGCGTTAATTGTACGAGGTGAATAGCCACCAGTAACTGTCACTTCAATAATTTGTTTATCTCCTGAAGTGCTGACGACATTTGAACTTGCACCTTTTACATCAGCAGAATTATTATTTCCAGAGCCTATGAGGAAGACAAACCCAATTACCACAATTACTGCAATCCCAATCGATATTCCTGTCCCATTAATTGTGGTAGTTTCTTGCATATTTTTATTCTTTTTAGACATTACTTATTATTAAAAATTTAATCTAGATCATACTTAGCTATGTTACTACACTTGTAGTAGCCTGTCAATTGTTAATCGCAATTTTCTTTTGTAGTTACATTACATTTTCCATTAGCCTCATTCTGATAATACTTTTCTCTTTGTTTATATGGATCTGTAGGTTCTTTAAAGATTCTATTAATAGTCGAATGACCACCACCAGTGGTTACTTCATAGTTGTATCCAGGAAATCTCTGCAATGAATCAATAAACATTGATGATGGAACGTATTTAGTAGAAGATAAAAACCATAGATACACAAAAAGAGGGATTGATAAAAACGTTATAAACATGCCAAAAAGTATTGTTTTAACATACTCTTTATTAAAACCAACAGATTCGCCACTATTAATATATGGGAATAAGGCAACTGAAATTCCTACACCTGCAAAAATACCTGTAATACTTCTAATGAAATTTGTACTTTCATAGAATGGTAATTGCATTACCTTGTTGATAACACTCAATTCAGCAACCAATTGGGTTATTCCATCAATTGCCATAGGAATAAGCATTATAATGATAAAAATCATTGCTTGTTTCCATTTTAATGGTTTCATCTTTTTTACAGATGTTAATAATCCACCTATCCCCAAACCTAAAAACAGTGTAACCATTCTTGCATCTAGTGCGTACTGATAATCAAACATGTGATATGAACGCCACGGTCTTTGATGGCAAAACCACTGATAAAACCAATAAATTGGGTCAGATAAGAAACTTAGCTTTAAGTATGCAAATACAGGGGCAAGTATAAATACAAGTGAAATTATTAACGGTAAACTTTTTAATATTTTTTTCATAAAATGATATTTTGATCAGTTTTAGTTATTTTTTGAACCTCCACATGAGTTTCCACCACCTCCGCCACAGCCACAACCTTTTGCACCAGACTCAACAACAACTTGTTCCTTAGTTGTTCCCGAATCACTTCCTGTTTTACCAGTATCATCCACAACATCGATCACACCAGTTACCATTCCCATCCAACAGCTAAATCTATAATTTCCTACCTTTGTAGGTGTAAACTCTTTAACCGCAACTTTTCCTGTTTCAAGCTCTATCTGACCATCAAAAAGGCCTTTTGAGATAATGACATTTGTACAGCCTGAAGTTCCAGTGTCGTTAATTTCCCATCGAACAGGGACATTTACTCTCACTTTAATATTATTAGGCGTATAACCTGAGGCACTTGCTTCCATTTTTATTACTTGTTTCCCATTTACTATTTCAGGAAGAGATGAATTTGAAGATTCTGTGTTATTATTTGGGGTAATACTGCTTTGTCCGAAACTAATGTCATTTAAATTTGGAAGTCCAAGTGCAATTAATTGCATGTTAACTGTTGAAAGTCCGAAGAGTATGACGAGAATGCCAACTAACTTCATGAAGTTTTCAGCTACATGAGCTTTTTCGTACATCTTTGTACTCGACATACCAATGAACAAAAGCATTGGAGAAGTTCCTAATGCAAACAATGACATTATTAAAGCTCCACGAATAGGATCTCCTGACACCATAGCTAAACCCTGAGCTGTAATGGTGAATCCACAAGGAAGAAAGAATGTAAGTGCCCCCATAATCATAGGCATATATTTACCCGCAAAATTGGATTCATCAGCGATGTACCTTGAAAATACTTTTGGCATTCTAAACTGAAATCTTTGAAAAGTCTTAATACCAAGCATTTGTAAACCTAACAACACCATCATAATTGAAACGAGAATTGCGACAAGAGCCGTAAATAAAGGGGAAATGGTAAATATACTTCCAATTGCACCTAAAACGCCTCCAAGTATTGCAAATGAAATAATTCTTCCGATGTTAAACAATAGATGTGGTTGTAATTTCTCAGAAAAGGAATTACTCGTTGAATGTAATTCATACCACTGCTTTGACATGGATAATACAATTCCACCAACAAGAGCCGCACAACTCGAAAACCCTGCTACAATGCCAAAAAAGAAAAATGCAGGCAAGGCAGATGTTGCATTTACAGAGACAGCAGAAGCTAAACCAAATCGTTCAAATAGTTTATAGATTAAGAAAATACCTGCAACTCCAATTATAATAAAAAGGATTGAGTTAAGTTTGCGTGTGCTAAAAGTTAACTTACCATTTTCGACTTGAAATAATTTTTCAACATCCTCTTGAACTGCATCCTTATTGTCACTTTCATCAAAACTATACCCTTCAGCTTTAAACAATTTATTCAATTGTTCTAAAGTGGGCTTCTCTCCTTTATATTCTATCGTTACCCTGTTGTCTGAGGTAGAAGCATCAACTCCTTCAATATTATTTTGTTTTATTAGTTTCTTTTCAATGAGGACCTCGCAACTTGCACAATGCATTCCCTTTACTGAGTAACTGCATTCCTTTAATTGAGGCTCTGATTTTTTCGATTTACTTTTCATTCATAGTTCATAACAAATTAAGTTACTACAAGTGTAGTAACTTAATAATTAATTGTCAAGAACTTTTAGAATTAATTTGATGTACAGGAAGTTGGAGTATCCATCGAATGCATAGAGCATAGGTTTTCAGAAGAATTGTTTTGCAAATTATTAACAAATATTTGAATACAATCTTCTATGTGTTCACAATTATAGAATTTCACTGTATATACAAAAACAGGTAAACTAACCAAGGCAAACAAAAAGAATGATGATAAAGTAGTAACTAGTTTAAAGTTAAATTTCTTTGCTCCAACTAATACAGGTATTCTTTCGGGCATATTACTAAAATGTGCTAAATTTGGTTGCATGGTCATGGAAAAGTCATTACTCAGAATCGAGTATAAGGCTTCAATAATTGGTCTTTTCTTTCCTAATATGTTTTCTGAGTGTTCATCACTTTTTAGTTCAACAGATGTGAAGTAAATATCTTTCAGCTTGTTCTTAAAAGGAAACTGAGGAAGTATATTATTGATGAGTTGTACAATAAATCCTCTCAAAGGATCATGATCTTTCCAATGCGAAAATTCATGATGCAAAACCGCCTTTAACTGTTCAGAAGTTAACGAACTCTTTAGTTTTGATGAAATATATACTTTCGGTGTAAAAAATCCCGCCGTAAAGACAGAGGTTTCATTTGACTCTACGGTAATAATGGTTTTATTAGACTTACTTTTTAAAGAGTTCAAAAACTTTTGGGACAAAAATAACTGTTGGATTGAAATAATAACTCCCCTCGATGCAATAAATAATAAAGTTAGGGATAATAGCCCGAAGATGATAGATTGAATAAAAGCTTCACTTGAAGTAATTGATGCAATTTCAGTACGATTTTTAATAACTCCATCTATAAAAAAGAGTGTTTGCATAAAAAAACCTGGTAATACTCGTACAGAGAGAAGAGTTAATAGAGTAGTGTAGGCAAAACCAGAAATAACGTAAATTATAAAAAGTCGATTTGTTTGAGTAAGGTAGATTTTATTCATTTTTATTTAAAAAGTCTTTGAGAAGTTGTGAGTTTTTGTCATCACTTTTCACTGAATCGATGAATTGCGAAATTGCTAATGCTCCATAGGTATCAACTAACGAGTTGAAAATTCCACCTAAATGTTTACCAGCAAATTCTTCCTTACACTCAGTATATGTATATACAAACGAATTACCGTCTGGAATTCGTTTAAGAATACCTTTCTTCTCCATTCTAGTCATTACAGTCATTACTGTGGTGTATGCTGACTTTTCTTTTAGTTGTTCGAGCACAGACCTAACATTCATAGGTTCTTTTGAAGCCCAAATTATTGACAATATTTCTTGTTCGAGGTCACCAAGTACTAAAGATTTCATACTTTATTAATCAATATAAAATAACTACTACAAGTGTAGCACAAAACTAAAGTTTAGCAAAGCACATTGTCAAAAACCCTGAATTAATCATTATAATTCAGCTCGAACTATATATGTGTATTAAAAAGTGCTGAATGTTAACGGCTCGAACCATTCGACATTATAGTTGACCATAAAGGAAGTACAGATTGGTTGCCGGACTAGGATTCGAACCTAGATAAATGTCTCCAGAGGGCATTGTCCTACCATTAGACGATCCGGCAGTAAAAATTAATTTGGTTAATAAAATACACCTTTTGCCTTTACCTTATTCCATAGGTTACAGCCATTAGTAGGGCAATAACCGACAGATATTCTAGAACAATTTTTGTACTTAGAGATCTCATCAGATAATGGTGAATTATAGCAACTGCAAAGTAAAATATAAATAGGAGTATAAGAGTGCTTTCGTTTATGCTAAAGGCTTCTGTAGAACCTAAAAACAAAAGAACTCCACTTGTAGCCAGCGCGGTTGCCCATGTTAGAACTATTGTTTTAAAACCTAAAAGATTAATTCTCCATACCATTAAAATTATAATAAAAAAAGTTAATAGTCCTTCCAAAACTCCCCATAATATTGCATATTGCGGATAAATAAAAAAGAGGTTAATTAGCACGTTAGAAATCGAAAAGAAGATTAAAAACTTTATAATATCGTATACATAATGAGTTTTACTTTCCTGCGTTAGTTTGTGTTCAAAAAAATAGGTGATATTTGTAAATAAAATAAAAAAGATAATAAATATAAAACAAAGATAAAAAGGTAGGAAAGCCGAATTGTAATTAAATTTCCCAAATAAAACTGTAGCAATATATAAAGCAATCGGTAAAACTATTTTATGAATAAATTCCGAAAACTCGTTTATCTCATCTTTTAAATCTAGATTCAATTCCAGCCTGGGACTTTTGTTTTGGTAGGAGATATAAATCTCTATAAGATAAATAAACCCGATTATAACGGAGAAGATAATAAAATTGTTTGAATTGTTAAGCCTGTGTAGTTCCTGCAGTGCAATAAATATGCCTGTAGTTATAGCAGCAGAAAATAAAAATGGCTTAAAAAATACCAAAATCCCTGTTTTTTCTTTTTTCATACCAACCAATGGTTTATACTGTAAATAATAATTTTATTCCTTTTAAAAGTCAAAACAAGCTAATGAAAGTAAAAAATGTTACAAATCAAAAAGGTATTTTAAGACCGATGGCTGTTTTGGGCCTTGCAATTATTATCTTTGGGTTTAACTCTCTTACCGGAATTTCTCTTTCGGCACAAACTTCCGAAAGTTCTATTGATCCTGTTAATTTACTAAGAGAGCACAATGTTATAAGAGCAAATCTTGGACTGGAACCTTTAAAAATAAATCTTAACCTCGATAATTCGGCACTTGCTAAGGCAAATGCAATGCTCTCAAGCGATTGCTGGTCTCATTATTGTCCCGATGGTAAATCTCCTTGGACTTTTTTTCAGGAAGCTGGATACAACTATGTTTTAGCTGGAGAAAATCTTGCTGAAGGTTTTTTTGATGTAAATGCTGTTATGAATGCTTGGCTTAACAGTCCAACACATAAGGCAAACATTGTTAAACCGGAATATCAGGAGATAGGATTTGGCATAGTAAGCGGAACCTTTCAGGGTATTTCAAATAATATAATTATTGCAGTACATTTTGGAACAAGAGCCGATCAAATAGCTTCTACCGTAGCTCAAAGATCGGTAAACATAACAAAACCATTAACCGGAACAGTAACTGTAACAAATCAAGTTTTAATTGAGGGCAAGGCACATGGAGCAAGCAGTGTGGAGATATTAAACAATCAATCGAGCGTTGGTAAGGCCGATATTTTGGAGGGAATTTTTACTTACAATTTAAAAGATCTATCTGTAGGGGCAAATATTATAAATGCAAAGGCAACATGGGCTGAGGGCACAGTTTTACTATCCGATTCTGTAACAGTGCAGTTTCAGCCTTCAGGAACATCCCCCGGGCTTTCGGTTATTGAACCAAATCTGACTGGAGGCGTTTCGGGGAACACTAGGCTTGCCATTAATTTAGAGGCAAAAAATGCAATCAATCTGGTTTTTATTTTGATTATTGCTGGAATTTTCTTTGCGGATTTTGCTATACTCTCCAAAACCAGAACATTAATTCCGGGCAGAACTTTTTCGCACTATCACTTTGTTATGGCCTTAATTGTTGCAGGTTTAATATTTTTGGGAGGTTTTGCAGGGCGAATATCCGAAGGAATAATTAGATAAATTATTATTAATTTGTAAATGAAAATACTTAAATTTAAGTTTCGCGAGTTACCAAATAGAACTTTTAAGATCCCATTTCCGGAGATCTCTTTAAAACGGGAGAAATTTTTAAAAACTGTTTTGGACTTGTTTTACACAATCTCTTTAGTTGTGGTTTTCCTTTTGCCGGTATTTTTTGTGTTAACAAATATTTTTAATACAGCTTTCGAAAGTGAACCGCAGTATTTAATTAATTATTTAATAGTGAGTATGGCTGTACTCACTTCTCTTTTTTTAGGAAAGTTGGTTTTAGCAGGAAAAAAAATTGTAATTGATCCTGTTGGGTTTATCCCTGTATTACTTTTTGCTTTGGGTCTTATCTTTACCGCAGTAACTTCGGTAAATGTTGGAAGCTCATCGACTTTTGGAAATTCGAGCACCAAATTGTTTTCGGGATTGTTTGTAATGATTTTGGTTTCCATTTTTTATTTTGTCAGTTTATATATAAGTAACAGTACTTTATTGCTTCGTTTTAACAGGTTATTTTTTGCTTTGTTTTTATTCTGGTATATTCTTATTTTGGCGACAGGAATTTTAGACTACAGCAATATAACTTCATTTCTTTTTAATCTTTTTTTTGTTTATGTTATCTCACTAAGTTCTGTTTTAGCTGTAAAAAATGTAAAGTTAAGTTACCTATACAAAGCAGTATTGGCTATTATTATGTTTTCAGTGTTATTTTATTATCTTGGAAGCACAATAGAATTCTTAGGTTACTTGTTGGCAGTTACTCTAATATTTAACATCGGTCTTTTTATAATCTGGATTTCTCTTCTACAATCGGGCTTTTTAAGATTTAGGCGCAACTTCACAGAGCTTATAAGTATGGGTAAGGAGTTATTTAAAACCCGTAACCTTACTAAATTTTTAAGAATAAAATCTTTGTATACTGTTACGCATCTTTTGCTTTTTTTATCTCCCTTTATTCTTAGCACCGTGTTAGTAGTAGTTATTGCTATAAACAATGTGAAGATTAGCTTATTTACAGAGACTTTCGAAAGCTTTAAGTCCAGCATTCTTTCCCTGGGAAATAATACAGCCTCGTTGGAAAACTTTAGGATAATTTTAACAGGGAAGGGCATTGCATCTTTTTCTTTTTCTCTGCCTTTTTTTTCTAATGTGATACAGATATTTGGACTTATAGGAACAGTGTCGTATGGGATAATAGTAATATATGGAGCAAAACTGGCACTTACAACTTTAAAAAAGTATGGGCTATCTAGTACTACAAAGTTTTTTGTTTCGTCGCTCTTAATATTTTTAACAGTCTATTTTGTTTTCGCAACACCATCGTTATTTCAATTTTTAATTTGGTGGATTTCATTTACAATTTTATGTATATACCAAAATAGTAAGGCAAGAGAACTAAAATTAGATGTTGTAGATTTTTATCTAAAACTAAGGGGAAAAACTTATAAAGGTGAATATCGTATTCTTAGAGCGGTTTTAATTTGTATAGTATTTACTTGTATTGCGCTCTTAACTGCTAGCTTTTTAAAAATTGTAGCAGGATAGATAGTCCTATTCGTACTTGTTGGCAGAGATATTTAAAAGTATCCCTATTGCGGCAAGTATTATTATTGTATTGCTTCCTCCGTATGTAAAAAAGGGTAGTGCCATGCCGCCAAATGGTATAGCAGCAAGATTTGCAGCAATATTTAAAAAAGCCTGAATAACAATCCACAAGGTTATACCGGTAGCAATTAACGAGGCTGTTTTGTTGGTTGTATTTTTTGCTATGCTAAGTCCTGCCGAAAGAAAATAGATAAATCCTAAAATAACAATAAATGAACCCATTAATCCAAATTCTTCACCTAAAACTGCAAAGATAGAATCAGTATACGATGCTTCTTGTAAAAAAAAGAGTTTCTGCCTAGATTCACCATATCCTAGACCAAAAAACCCACCGGAACCTATGGCAACAAGCCCATTCCAGACTTGAAAACTTTCACCAAGCCTAAATTCTTTCGAAGGTTCACCTTTAAATAAAATCTCAAGAAAAGATAAAAATCTTATCCTTCGATACTGTTCAATAACCATAGAAAGTATTCCGATAATAGAAGCAACACCAAGTAAAAATGTTGCCTTTATTCCTTTTCCCTCTTTCTCTTCTCCCGCAAAATAGATAGACACAAAAATAAGGAAAAGAATAATCAGAGTATCTAAATCTCGCTGCGCAAAAATTAAAAACGCAATAAATCCCATTAATGTAAAATGCTGATATTTTGTAAGAAGATTACTAACAAAATATTTAAAAAAAGAGTCCTTGTTGCTATTAATAATTTTTTCCTGTTCTTTTTTTTTCTTTGAATCCAAAGTTAAAAATGCAGAGGTATATATTACAAGACCCAGTTTTAGTAATTCGGCAGGTTGTAGTGAGAAAATCCCAAGATCGTACCATCTTGTAGCTCCGTTAAGTGTTGAAACAAGCGGAATATCTATAGCTTTAGTTCCGTCTGCCAAAGTAGGAGAAAAAGCTTCGGGAAGCATAAAGATCATTAGAAGAATCGAAACAATAACCATAACTATTCCAATCTTTTTTATCTGAACCAATTTAAGTCTGTAAAAAATTAGCCCGACAATGGAGCCAATTGCAATCCATGCTAACTGTCTGTTAAAAAAGTAAAAGGTATCCCCATTGTGTGAAAAATAAGAGATAACTGCGCTGGAACTAAAAACCATTAACAAACCAAAGACCGATAAGAAGATAACAACTATTATAACGCTTGTATTTGGTTGCTTTTTATTTATGGCCGAATAATTTATTCTTCTATTTTGAATCGAATTCTTTAAAGGTTTTCTTGATTTACCAAACATAATTTTGAGAGTAAGTATTTTTAATGTAACTATCTATGCTTAGGTGCTTATTAAGATGTCTTTTACCTAAAATAAACTACCATTGGTAAAAGGTTTTGTCGAGTTTTTTAAAAAAGAAAAAGAAGTATTAATATAGCTCCAAAAATAACACGGTAAATTCCAAAGGCAGCCAAACTATTTCTTTTTAAAAAACTTATTAAGAATGCAATCGAAAAATATCCTGATAAAAACGAAAACATTGTTCCAACAATAATAGGAGCAATCTCTATCGAAACATTATTCCCGCCTAGATTTATAAACCCGTATAAAGAAGTTACAACTAAAATAGGAATACTCATTAAAAAAGAAAATTCTGCTGCTTCGGCTCTGGATAGACCTACTAATCTTCCTGAAATTATTGTTACTCCAGAGCGCGAAACTCCTCGGATAAATGCAAGTGCCTGCGCAAACCCTATAACTAAAGCATTATTTATCTTTATCTCTTCAATTTTTTTTTCGTGGTGTTTTGTCCATTTTTTTTCTACAATAAAAACTATTCCTATTACTATCATCGGTATGGCTACAAGTAGAAAAATTAATTTATTATCCAAATTGTTATCATAAAAATCAACCAATGGTTTTTCTAAAAGATATCCGAGGATTCCTGCTGGAATTGTTGCAACTAGTATTCTTAAAATAATTCGTAATTCGTTTTTCGATTTATCAGCTTTTTTATTTAAAAAGTTAATTAAAGCCTGAAAGTATAGAAAAATTTTTTTTCTAAAGTATATTAGTATGGCCATAAATGTACCTACATGAAGCATAATCATAAAGACAGTTGATGGAGTACCCCAGCCAAATAATCGAGGGAGAACCTCCAAATGGCCCGAACTAGAAATTGGCAAAAACTCTGTGACTCCTTGTATTACCCCTAATAATATGGCTTCTAGTATATTCATAGTTTAACTGAAAAAAGTTTTTTATAAAGAGGCGCTCCACCGGTTATTTTGCTCTTAACTATTTCAAAAGTTTCGGGAGTATACGAGGCAGGAAACGGAAGATGAATTTTGTTTACACTATTATTTACCTGTTTACCGATATTTTTCCCGGCATATCCTTTAAGTCTGGCAATTGAAAAATGAAAATCTAAAGATTTCTTTTCTTTCCATCTTATTGTGTCTCTTAGCCTTAACATTTTAAGAATTCCATGAATCTCTTTTGCTAGTTCGGTTAACCCGCTATCTTCCAAAACCATTGAAAATATTACCCTGGGATCGTTTTGATAATCAAACCCAAGTTGTAAAGAATTAATTTTAATAGTAGGTTTTGAGTATTGTCCTTCGTATTTTTTAAAAGTTTCAATTAAAAGATCACGGCTAGGTTCCGTAACGTTCGCCCCCAAAAATCTTAATGTTAAATGAATTTGGTCTATAGGTACAAAATTTAAATTTCTTTTCTCTTTAGCAAGCCCTCTAATTACATCTCTAAAATACTCAATTTGCTCTCTTGCCGGATAAATAGCCAAAAAAAGCCTCTCAGTGTCGGGCTGAAATTTTATTCCTTTAAATTTTAAGTCGGGAAGCTTTTTTTTATTCATCTGTTTATGTAAAACTTATTTGATCCGAAAAATCCTGAGATTCTCCTCCGTTCCAAATTTTGGCGTTTTCCAGCCAAGAAATATTTGGGCTAAATTCCATTCCTTTAGCTATTTTGCTTTTGGCTTTTTCGGCAATGCGAGATTTTGCTGAAAGATTATCAATTAAGGATAGCATTACCGCTTCTATAGAGGATGGAACTACAGGGCTCCCATACATTAGTACTCCGTGGTGAGATAGTATTAAATGTAAAATATGCAAGTAAGTGTTTTCGGGTAAATGATCTTTGGCAAAATCATGGAAAACAAGTGCTCCCTTCGAAATATGTCCAATAAGCGTGCCTTCTTTAGTAAAACTGGCTACTATGCCTGTTGCATCTAGTTCATAGATTTTACCTAGATCGTGTAAAATTATTCCCGCTGTTAAAATATCGTAGTTAATTTCGGGATAATATTTTTTTAATCCAAAAGAGATTTCAAGCATTTCTAACACATGCTGCAGTAAGCCCGATCTAAAATCGTGGTGGACAGAAACAGCTGCCGGCCAGTATTTAAACTTACGCGCGATCTCTTTATCAGAAAAAATTTTTTTAAGAACTTTTTTTATATCTTTATCTTTAATTTTTTCTATCACTTCCAAAAGCTCCGACATCATTTTTTCCGAATTATATTTGCTTTGTTCAAGATATTCTTCCAATATTCCTTCGTTTACACCTCTTAAAGACAAAATATTAAGTTGAAGTTTTCCTTTAAATTCCTCTACTTTTGCGGAGATTTCGGCAACACTTCCCGGCTTAAGGCTTTTTAACTCAATTTCTTCTTTTTTTTCTCCCCAGATTTTGGCCGGAAGTCTTCCAGTTTTATCTCCAACAACAAGAGAGTAGTAGGGGTTTCCGTTTTTATCCTGTAACCTTTCTGATTCAAAAATAACAAAGGTCTCATTTTCAAATACCTGACTTTTTTGTAGATCACACACATAGAGATTTTTCATATCCTAAAGAATTGTTAACATTAAAGGTTTAGAAAAAAATTATATCATTATACCGGTTGCAGCCCCAAAAAATATATCCAAAATCCTAATACTGATACAATTTCTATTGCAATCTCGATTAAAAGTTTAACTAAATGGGCTGCTCTTAAAAGAACAATATTGGGGATAATTTTTATAACCTGCCATAAGATTAGAAAAAAATTGACAACAGTAAGAGAGATTGTTACTGCTAAAGTGGATCCCTGTTCGCCCAAAAAACTCGACCTTAAAAGTAAAATAGCGATTGCAGGTACTGCAACCGATCTAAGAATTGTAAAAAAGAGAGATATAAATATAAACATAAAAGTAATAATAAATAATTAACTCGTTGTAACTGATAATCTTCTTTCTCCAGGCTTTTTTAACATTCCGGTAATTGGAATAGTTACATAAAAAGTTGATCCTTTATCAATTTCGGATTCAAACCAAATTTTTCCTCCCGATTGTTCTATTATAGATTTTACAATATAAAGACCTAAACCTGTACCCTCTACATCTTTACCTACTACGTTATCTGCTCTAAACAATTTATCAAATATCTTTTCTTTTTGTGCTTCGGGTATTCCGTAACCATTATCTGCTACAGAGATAAGTAAATCATTCTTTTCCTTGTTAATTGTAACAACTATTTTACTGTTATCGGGGGAATATTTAACTGCATTAGATATAAGATTTTGAAAAATTATTCTTATCAGATCGGGGTCAAGATTCATAACTAGTTCATCAGTAAAATAAGCTTTACTTATAGTAATTTTTTTCCTAACAATATCGGGTTTTAGTTCGCCGATAACACTATCACAGATTAAAAAAATATTGATCTTTTCGGGGTTTATTGAAAATGTTCCCATATCAATTCTGGAAACGTTAAGTAATGCATTCACTAACGAAACCATTCTTGAACTGCTTTCCTCTATTTGTTTTATAAATTCCTTTTGCTCATTGGAAAGGTTATTTGCTGAAGAATCGACTAGCATCTCTGTATACCATTTTATTGCCGATAGCGGGGTTCTAAGCTGGTGAGATGCAAGTGAAACGAATTCAGTCTTTGCTTTATCAATTTCAGCCTCTCGCGTTATATCTCTAATAATTGCTCCGATTGCTGTAATATTTCCAAAACCATCTTTGATGGGAGAGTAGTTAATTGAAACCTCAATTTTCTTTCCCGATTTAGTAGTTCTTTCTCCTTTGTATCCTTTTATCGTTGCTCCTTTTACCAACTTTTCAAATAATAATTTTTCTGCCTCGCTAGCAGTAAACAGTACTCCGCAGTATCTTCCAAGTTTTTCCTTTGCGCTGTACCCAAAAAGTTTTTCAGCACCCTGATTCCAGCTTACTATCTTTTTATCCAGGGTAATACTTATTATTGCTTCGCTCGAATTTTCTACAATAGAAGCCAGCTTAGCAAGGGCTTCCTCTTTCTTTTTTGTATCGGAAATATCTCTTTCGGAAGCCACAAATGCAACGACATTATCTTGCGAGTCTAATATAGGCGATATACTTGCCAAAGAGCTATACCTTTCACCATTTTTTCTTTTATTAATAATCTCCCCTGTAAATGTCTGTTTATTTACTTTTACTGTTTTCCACAAATTTTGGTAGAATTCCTTGGGCATCAATCCTCCCCACAGCTCTTTGTTACCTGCCTTTTTACCTAAAGTTTCTTTAACCGAAAATCCTGTAATTATTTCCAGAGCGGGATTAGCATAAATTACAATGCCGTCTGGATCGGTAATTACAATCTGGTCTCTAGAACTTTCGACAGCCTGTTGAAATTTTTTTAGTTCTAAAGCTTTATTTTCCGCCTCTTCTTTTTTTTCGGTAGCATCTTTTATTGCTAGAGTTAATGCTTTTTTTGTATTTTCAAGCTCTTTATTTTTATTTTCCACATCTTCTAAAATATTCAACACAGCTTTTTTGGAGCGATCAAGCTCTTCATTTGATTTTCCGATAGTGATAAGTTTGTTCTCTATCTCTTTTGTTTTTTCCTTTATTTGCAAATCTAGATTTTCGTAAGTATCCTGAAGCCTTTTGGTTACCAAGTCGAGAGTATCTGCGAGTACTTCAATTTCATCATTTGTATCGATAGGAACTTTAAACTTTATATTACCTTTCCTAATTAGTTTGGCAACATCCGAAAGTTTTATAATAGGCCTTATAACTCTTTTACCAACTATGTAAGAAAGAAAAGTTAAAACAAAAAACAAAAAGGTATTGGCCACTAAAATAACTGTGTATAAAGGATATACTCTTTCAACAGGTATACTGTTTGGTAGAGCTACTATTATGCAAATTTTATTAAAGAGATTAAAGCTGTAACCGTAAAGATATCCGTTTTCCTCTCCCTTTGCCGTAATAATTCCGGATTTATTTTCTTGCTCATTTAAATTTTGTAAAGACTTACATTGTTTAAATGGATTACTTAAAACAGCTTCCTTATTTTCAGGATAAGTTCGATTATTATCAAGTAAATATATAGCTCCGGGTGTATTGATATTAGCGAGTATTTTTTGTGATATTTCTTCTATGGATAAGCTACTTGGAGTTTTTAGTTCCGTTTCTACCAGTTGCGAAAAAATAAAGCTGCGGGAAGCAAGTTCTGCCATATAGGTGTTTATATAGCTGTTTTTAATAAGAAAAAAAAAGAGAAAGTTGGAAAAAATTGCCGAAATAAATAAAAACAATCCGAAAGAAAGAGCAATTTTGTATTTAAGGCTTAAAAATTTTGGTTTAAAAATTTTTTGCAACATCTGTTAAATATCTAGTTCCTGCCAGGCAGTAATAATGGTATTAGGGTTAATTGTTTGAATATCGATTTGTAACTCTCGTGTAATGTTACTAATTGTTGCTCTTGTTTGCAGCACCCGGTTATTGTTTCCGCTCCCCGAGATAGTTAAAATTGAACATGTGCCAAAAGGAAGAACCATGTTTTCGTTCCCGGTATAAGCTACATTACTTTTTAATGTGTTTAATGCTATCTCTGCACAAGATTCTGCTAGGTGCCTTGCAGCAATTGAGATTCGCAACGTTTTATTTTTACTGAAATTATCGTTTGAAGTGAGTAATGAACCACTAACAGTTATAAGAGCCACAAGTCCAAGCACTAAAACTGCCGTTAGGGTTACAAAACCATTTTTTTTACCGTATTGTTGCCGCACCATTATATGTTTGTGTATAATTTAATTCTGCTCTTCCTTCAGGATTGTTACGCGAAATAATAAAACTAAACTGAACCGAGTTACCCGATAAATTTTTAAAGCTTAAAGCCGACACTGTAACAACATTAGATGATAAATTACTTATCGGATTTACTCCTTCTTGCATACGTATAGTACCTGCAGATAGGTCGAATACAGTTGGGCTTAAAGATCCTGTTGGAACAGAAACAGAGAGAGCAGGAGCGCTGCTGCCTGTGCCAGGAGAATTAATACCGGTAGCATTTCTAACAGTTTGAGTTATTTGCTGTATTATTTGTACGGCGTTACTTTCTACTTCCGAAATAGCACGTGATTTTAAGTTACTTTGTAAAAGGGTGCTAAAAAGTGAAGAGATAGATAAAAACACAAGGCTAGCAAGTCCAATGTATAGAACAATTTCAATTAATGTAAACCCTTTTAGTTTCATTTTAATTTGGCCTTAAAATTAAAAATTCCGGATTGGCGCTAGATCCACCTGTATACACACGATCATCAGCTGCATCGTACTCTAGACCGTTAAGGTTTCCAGAAAGATTTAGACTTCCAAGCAAAACAGGAGAAGCCTCGGTTGTTATATTTACAACTTGAAACTCTCTTGCCGAATTTGAGGTGGCCATAAAAATATATTGGTTCGAATTTCCTAAAGAAAGATCGTTTACAGCACCTCCTGCAGAGTAAGTTGATATTAATGATATTGATAAAGGATTAGTTGAATTATATAGCAGGGTAGAACCGTCGCTTCTTGTAATGATTAATCTGTTTCCGCCAAAAGCGCGAGATCTTACACCATCGGTATTCCCTGAGAGGTTTAAAGTTCCAGATAAGGATATCGAAGCAGGATTAGTTACATTCAAAATTTGTATTTCTCTACTGTTATTGGTTGAGGCCACAAAAGCGTAATTTCCTTGCACCGAAATCTCGTTTAGTGTGTCGGTAGTGTTGTAATCGCCAAGTGAAACTAATGAGGGTGCCGCCGAAGTACTAAAAACACTGAGTTCGGGATTGGAACTGTTAGATCTTATAACGTACAGCCTGTTATTGCTTTGGTCAATATACGAATTCCTTGCATCATCATTTCCGCTTAAGTTTAACGGAGTAGATACAGGTGAAAGAGGGTTAGAAATATCTACAATGCTTAGTTCCTGAGAGTTAGACGAACTGGTAACATAAGCAAAATTCCCCGCTATTGAAATATAATTTAGAGTTCCGGGAAGAGAGAGAGTTGTAACCTGAACGGGTGAAGCAAGGTTTGTTACATCAAACACAATAAAATTATTAGAACCGGAACTGGTTATTGCAAAAGCGTAGTTGCCAACATATCTTAGCCCAACTATAGTAACAGATCCAGCAACATTAACGGAGCTTTGAGTAGATGGAATTGCCCAGTTACCCAGAACTGCGACAAATCTATCCCAGTTAGTTAAATACATTGATTGCGAAATATTGCTTACCCCTGTAAATTGCGGAGGCCAGGAAACCGTTACCGTAATTTGTTTTGTTAGCACATCAACTGTAGAAATTGACACAGTTCTTGTAAAAATTCCCGAAGTATCGGAGCTTCCCGAAAAACTCCAACTAGAACCTCCACTGCTCAACCCATAAGTACCATTTACCAATGAGGCAAAGCTAGTATCTTTAATACTTTTTGTTGCAGAAAATCCCTGGTCAACAAGAAAACTGGCCTGATTTACAACACTTGCCGCATAATTACTTTGCACACTGTACAAAAAAGCTCCAATTACCCCTGTAATAATTAATGCAAACAAAGATATTGCCAGAATTGCCTCGACTGTGGCTGAGCCCTTTTTTTTAGTACGATATATTGCCTTTATCATTTATTGTAATAGAAAAATTATTACCCTCCTTCGAAAAAGTTGTAGTTCCTGTGTTAGTTGTGTTTCCACTTACTTTAGAAAATAAAATCTCGCCTACTCCCGATATTCCGATAGTTGTATTAATTGGATATGTAATATCCAACGCCGGATTTCTACCTGCATAGGATGGCCCACCAAAAACGGTAATAAGCCCTGTGTTTATACGTACGCCCCAGGTTGTATCTTCTAAAACACTTTGAGCATTAATCTGTGCTAACCTTATTGCACTTACTGCATAATCTCGTGATACAGCTAAGTCATTTCGATATTCAAAAGATAGCATTACAGGAAAAGAGATGGTTATTAACCCCGCAAAAAGGGCAAGAGCCAACAGAACTTCAAAAATGGTAAAAGCTCTAAGTTTTTTTTTATAAAGATGTCCTTTTTTCATTTATCAATACAACTAAACTTATTTGTTGCTTTCTACAGTAGTTTGCCCCGACGAGATATTAGTGAGATCCCCAATCAGACTATAAATTGGCAAAATTACTGCTAAAGCTATTGCTGCTACTCCAAGCCATATTATAATAAGTAGTATAGGTTCAATAATTGCTCCTATATTTTTTGAGGTTTCCTCGTTTTTTTGCTCAAATAACTCGCCTATTTTGATAAACGATTCGGCAAGCTTGCCGCTTTGTTCTCCCGATATAATCATCTGCCTTGGATATAGAGGGATAATTCTATTTATTTTTTTTAAAGCAAAAAAAGCCTGCTTAAAACTCCAACCATTTTGAATTGCGTCAAATAAATAGTTGTAAAATTCTTTATAAATATAAAAAGAAGTAGATGAACCTAACAGTTGTAAGGCATCCGCAGCTGTAAAGCCACTCTTTAAAAGTGTCCCCATAAGATATCCCATTCTTGCTATTTCTGTTTCGGTAACAATATTTCTTGTTAACTTGATTTTAAAAATAATTCTTTGTCCAATAATTTTTGTTTTTTTATTAAAGAAAATTACATAAATCGTAAGGAATAAAAACATAAAAAAAAGCGGCAATGCTATAAACCCATATAACTCTAAAAATCTTCCAAGCTCAATAAGCAATGTAGTGATAAATGGAAGTTCTACTTTTAAACTGGAATACACCGATGCCAGGCGGGGCAAAATAAATAAAGCCACTGCCGATGCCACAACAGACAGTAAAACTAAAACAATAATAGGGTATAAACTTGCCGAACGGAGTTTAGAACTAAATTCACGGTCTTTATTTTGCTGCTCTATAACTATTGCAAGGTTTTTTGCCAGATTTCCCGATTCTTCTCCAACTCTTACCAGTGTTAAAAGATGTGATGGAAGAACTTTTCTTTTTTCAAGCGATTTCCACAATGTCAGGCCATTTTCTACCTCTTCTTTAACCTCGCTGATTAGAAAATTAATAGATTTATTCCTGGTCTCTTCTAACAAAGCCTCGAGTGCCGAAACAACACTTATCCCCGAAGATAACATCTGAGCAAGATTTTCAAAAAAAAACTCTTTCTCAGTTTTTGTGTTAAGTTCAACTGTTAAAAACGAAAGATTAACTCTTTTTTTATTCCGCTTTTGCCTCTTCATATATTGCTTTACTGCTTTGTTTAATTGGTGCAACTCTTATTAGTTCCTCGATCGATATAAGTCCCAGCTTTATTTTCTCTATTCCATCATCAAAAAAAGACTTGGCACCTTGTTTAGAGGCTAGATCCCACACTTCTTTACTCGAAGGTGAACTTAAAATAAGCTCCTGCATTTCGGAAGTTACATAAATAATTTCGTATAAAGCAATTCTTCCTTTATAACCTGTTCCATTGCACCTTTCACACCCTTTTCCCGAATACAAAGTGGCTATTTTAGTATCAAAATAATTAGATGGTTTATTAATATAATCCGAAAGTTCCGACATTGTAAAATCGATACTGTATTTGCAGTGTGGGCAAACTCTTCTTGCTAACCTTTGCGCAATTACAACGTTTAAAGTACTTGCCAATAAAAATGGCTCAATTTTCATGTCCAAAAGCCTTGGAATAGATGTCGCAGCATCGTTGGCATGAAATGTGGAAAGTAAAAGATGTCCTGTTAAAGCTGCATTAACTGCAATCTCGGCAGTTTCCGTATCCCTAATTTCTCCAACCAAAATAATATTTGGGTCCTGCCTAACTATCGATCTAAGTCCTTTTGCAAATGTAAGATTGGTTTCGTTATTTACCTGAATTTGATTTACTCCGCTAATTTTGTACTCAACAGGATCTTCTATGGTAGTAATGTTAACTTCCGGTGCATTCAATATTTTTAAAATTGAATAAAGGGTTGTAGTTTTTCCCGATCCGGTTGGACCGGTTGCCAAAATCATTCCGAAAGGTTTTTTGTAAGATTTTTCTAAAATCTTTCTATCCCTACTCGAAACGCCAAGATCCTCTAGAGTAAAATTCTTTATGTATACTGAAAGAATTCTTATAACGATAGTTTCACCATCTAAAACTGGAACAATAGAAACTCTTAAGTCAATAGACTTATCGTCGTATTCCATTCTAATTGCACCATCTTGGGAAGAAAAATGTTCATCTATTCGCAATCTGGCTAAAACTTTAACACGGTTCAAAATATTTCCATAAAGTTCTTTTGGAACAGTTGTTACCTCTTTTAGAATGCCATCAATTCTAAATCTTAACCTTACTCCTGTTTCCGCCGGTTCAAAGTGAATGTCCGAAGCTTTAAATTCAAGAGCCTCGTCTATAATTTCACTTACAATTTCGGGCGCAAAATGGACAGCTGACTTAATTATTTTTTTTAACCTTGTTTGTAGAGGTTTTCTATAGCTGATCAAAATGGATTCAATATCTTCAAGCAACGAGTAAACATAAATAACTTTTTTACCGGCAAAGAGCTGATTTACTCTTTTTTCTACACTTGGAATTGCTGTCGGATCGTCTATTGCAATAGTAACAGAACTCTTCTCCTCTTTTACCAAAAGCATTTTATACTTAGAAGCAATGTATTCGGGAAGTTTAAGTATAACCTCGCTTGGCGGAACGTTAGAAGTGGATCCAAGGTCAAAATATTTTAAATTATAATGTTCGGCAATAGCCTGGCCCAAAAGTTGAGTCGTGAGTAACTTTTCTCCTAAAAGATAATTTATAAGATCCACCCCTAAAGAGTCAGCTTCAGCTTGTGCTTCCTCTATAGATTTGGTATCTATATAGCTATGGTCTATTAATATTTCCGATATTTCTTTAGTTGATAAGCTCATTGTGCATAAGTATTTTTAATATATTCAACCAGCGTGGCCAGCGGGGTATCTGATTTAACAAAAAATTCCGTAGCCCCCAGCTCTTTTACTTTTAATTTATCTTCATCCTGACTTAAATTAGAAACAACAATTATAATTGTTTTAATACTTTTACCTTGAATTTTTTGTAAAACATCAAATCCGTCCATTAAGGGCATAACCAAATCCAAGATTGCTACATCGTAGATTTTCTTTTTTAATTCTTCCTCTGCCGCTTCACCGTTTGCAACTACCACAGTATCTATACCTTCTTTTTGAAGCTTTAATTCCAGTGCTCTTGCCAATGGTTTTTCATCTTCTGCTATTAAAACTTTTATTTTTTTAATTTTTTTTGATAAAACTTCGGCTTTAGGTTCAACATTTTTTAATGCAGGCGAATCTGTTATGGCTACAACAGGGCTCTCAACCCTTTCTTTAGCTTTCTCAAGATTTGTATTTAGTGATCCCATTTTTAATTTTTTTTATTTATCTACTTCATCCTATAAAAATTTCTGGTAGAATTCAAGAAGGATAATTTAAAAAAGATGAGAAAAAAACAAAGTAGATCTTTTGGATTTAGCTTTATTGAGTTTATTTTGGTATTCTTTTTAATTGTTCTTTTATCGGGCTATATATGGGTATCGGTTAACCCGTTAAAAATCTTCTCTGAACTAAGAAACATTCAAAGGCTTAACGATCTTACACAAATAAGTAATGCAATAACGCAATATAGATACGAAAATAATTTATGGCCTTTTGATAAGCAAACTCTGCCATCTTGCGAATCTGGCGGGGCATATATTGGAATAGATAAAGACAACATTGATTTGGAATCTAAACTTGTAGACAGGTATTTAATAATTATGCCTGTTGATCCATCACTTAAATATTCCTCTAAAACGGGATACAAAATTTGTCTTGCAAGTGGGGATGCAATTGAATTGCTAGCTCCAATGGCCGAACAAGATGAGATAATTTTTGTTAGAAATTAAAAACTTTCTCTAAAATTTGAAACAAATAATTCGAAGAGGTAAAAAATCCTATTATTATTCCCAAATAAATAAATGGGATAAACGGAATACGGATATTTTTTATAGTCTTTTTCTTAATTGCATAAATTAATGCTGCAGCTGTTGCTGAAAGAATTGTAATGTAAAATCCAAACAAAAATTTATTAAAGCCTAAAAAAGCTCCCATTATAAAAAATAAAAAAACATCTCCTGCACCAATTGCTTTCTCTTTGCTTACTCTAACCATTAAAAAAATAACCGATCCTGCTAAAATTCCCATTAGAAGGTTGTGTATTCCGGAAACATAATTTCCATCCCACAAAAATTCAATCGGAGAAATAACCAGTATCAGGTTATAAACAACAGCGACGGCTACCAATAAATATGTAAGTGATGCCGAAATTTCTTTTTCTTTTAGATCTTCGTACGCTAAAAAGGCAAGAAGAAAAAAAGAGAAAATTAAAATTACAAAATAAAAAATTTTTTCTATTGGTGTAATGTTACTAATTACAAAAAGGTTGTAAAACAGGAGAATTGATACAGGTAAAGTGGGTAAAAAAATTATTTTTTTTGCCATTCCAGTAGTGTTAACCCGCTATCTTTTACAGCTTTGGCGTTTGTTATTCCAATATATCTGTAGTGCCATGCTTCGTGATTGTATCCGGTTATTTCTGTTTTGCCTTCCGGATAACTTTGAATAAACCCATATTTATGGGAATTCCCCCTTAACCAAATTCCCGCAGCAGTTTTATCCAGTTCATTGGTAAAATCAAACCCGCTGTCTTCGCTCATAAAATCTACTGCTGTTCCAAGTTGATGTTCAGAATATCCAGGGCGAGCCGAAATTTTATCGGCTTCTTCCTGCCCAAGCTCTTTTACCCAATAAGCGTATTGCTTATATTGGTCATTAAAACTTCTAAACCCTGAGGCAATAACTATATCTTTTCCTGTTTCTTTTTTTAAGTCGGAGAGCATTATTTTTAGCGCGTCTGCGGCTTCCTTTCTCAAAGTAATCCCGGGAATATTTGTATATAGCAGGTAGTCTTTATTAAGATCAACCAGATCGGCAGGATAGTATTCGGTAATTAGTTTATTTTTTTTGCTCACTATTGCATTAAGATTATCGCCATCTGCAGTGTATTCATAGGCGTCCCAGTCTGCAAGCTCAAGTAGCCCAAAAGGCAAGGTGTAAGATTCTCGGGTAACCTCCAGCGTTACTTCGGTAGGGGCATTCCCAGACGATAAAATTCTAGCTTTTCTTACCGATAACCCAACACCTATATTCGAAAATTCCAATGCATATGTATACTGGTTATTTTGCAAAGATGAAGGAAAAAGCTTTACCAGGGTGGTATCTTCCAGTTCAACTTGTTGATTTGTTATCAGTTTAATAGCAACCTTACTGCTGTATGTTTTGATTGAAGAAGTACTGGTTTTATAAACCAAAGGAGCATTAACAGGATTTGATTCGTGAAGCTCTTCAATATTTGTTTCCCTGCTACTTTGACTAAAGTAGTACAAACCAATTATAGTAATAATAGAAATAATAATAACTGTAATTCTTGTGCGTTTTTTCATTTTTTAACTTTAACATTATCTTTTTATATTTTAAAGCATGGATGAATGTATTTTTTGCAAAATAGGAGCTGGGATAGCCCCATCAACAAAACTTTACGAAGATTCGGATCATCTCGGTTTTTTAGATTTATATCCTGCTGCACCGGGGCATTGCCTTTTAATTCCGAAAAAACATTATGATTATATTTGGGATATTGATAATATCGATAAATTCTTTTTTGTGGCTCAAAAGATTGCAAAACATTTTCAGAAAGTTACAAATCAGCCTATAGTTTATTCACTTATTCATGGAGAAGGGGTTAAGCATGCCCATTTGCATATAATTCCAAGAACCGATCCAAAAACCGGTGTAAAGATATCGGAAGCTTTTAAAGGAGTTAAAATGGATGATCTAACCGCACACGAAGTGCAAGAAAAATTTAGAATTCCAGTATTATAAAATCAAAATATGTTATTGCCCAATTTTGAACAAGATATTATAAGTAAAGGTATTTACTCCAGAGTAGTAGGGATTGACGAGGTAGGACGAGGGGCATGGGCAGGCCCTGTATATGTAGGGGCATATATTTACACTCAGCACGAACCTGTTTTGGAAAATGTAAATGATTCTAAAAAATTAAGGAAAAAGGTTAGAGAAAGTATTTATTCTCTGGTACAGCAATCATCTTTCATTTTAAAATTTATGGATGCTGATTCTATCGATATTCATGGTGTTGGAAAAAGCATTTCCATGCTAATTTCTCAAATAATTCTTGAACTTAATGATAATAAAACGTTTTTTATTATCGATGGCCAGTTTTCAAATGATTTTGGGAAAAACACAAAAAAAGCTATCAAAGCCGACCGAATTTATTACAGTGTAGCAATGAGCTCTATTCTTGCTAAAGTAACAAGAGATAATGTAATGAAAAGGTTTGCCTTGGAATATCCTTTTTACGACTGGGAAAACAATGTTGGCTATCCCGCCCCGAAACATTTAGCCGCAATAAGGGAAAAAGGAATTACTAAACTTCATAGAAAGAGTTACAAACCATTAGCAGGACTTTCGTAATTGCTATTTAGGTAGTAAAAAGATATATTGATAGTATTGAATTTGATTATTTCGAAAACGGATGTCCAAAACAAAAATATTTAAAATTGTTGCGATGGTAATATTTATTCCGTCGGCTATGTTTGCTATCGGATCTTTGATTTATTTGAATAATTTAAATAGTTACTGGGGAAACTCTGTAATAAATAATAATGTTTGGCTTTCTCCTAATAATTTTAATATTTCTAAGGTAATAGGAGAAAAGATAGTAGAAGGGCTTTACATCCCCGCGGATGTTTGGTGTATCGATGGTAGGGCGGGACCTTGTATATCAATTCAGCTTAAAGATAACTCAATATTACCGGTTAGATTGCCTATTCAGGAGAACATCAGTTATTATCTAGCCGAAAACGAAGTCTACAAAAAAATTACTCATGATGAATTTATTGTTAACTGTAAAAATTACAGCAGGGTAACAATAGTTTATAAGGTAGATGTTAATTTTCCCGATAAAAAGCATATTTCTACTGTTTATTTGTATAATTTTGAAAAATAATTTGCTTACTCTAACAATAATACTTAGTATCATTTTGACCGTTGTCGGTTTGGTTAAAATAGTATCTTTTTTAAGACAGATAGAAAATATATCGCAAAATTACACAGGCCTAACTTACTTTATTAATCCTTCCGAGTTCAAAATTACTTATTTCGAAAAAAGTAATTTAATAAAGATAGAAAAAGAAAATCAAAGTTTGGATCTTAAACCCGAAAATCCTGAAAATTTTTCCACAATATTCGGCTTTTCTGATAAGCTTAATAGTGAAAATGATATACAGGTACTTTTGCCAAAATGTTCTTATATAGGGCTTGTTTTTAGTAATTCTAAATTTAATAATATTATCTGTGAAAATTAAATTTCTAATCACAATAATAGTGTTAACTGGTCTATTTTGGCTTTTAGTTTCTGGTGCTAACAAGGCATCTGCATGTATTCCTGGAGAATGCACGGTTGGAGAAACTTCTACATGGCCATGTGGAGCGGGTAACTGTCCCGAAGGTACAAACAGAAGGGGGGTATGTGTAAATACCGGTGGTTTCAATCTTTGTCCGGGACAGGGTTATTGGACTTTTAGTTGTCAATCTAATCCGTCGTGTGTTGCAGTAACTCCAATTCCTGATCAATGTCCTGCCGGACAGCAGCTTTGTGCAGACGGAATTTGCAGATTTTCTTGCGGGTATAACCCTGCCTGCAGTTGGACCGATAACCGTCCTAATTGTGCCGGTGATGGTACATATTGCGGGAATCCGCAATGGAGTAGTATCTACAACAATTATTATTGCCCGGGAAATCCCGAATGGTTTTTTTGTTGCCCCGGGTTATGGCCAAACGCACAAGGAGTTTGCGCCTGTCCAACCTGTAATGCAGCTGCACCTGCTGCACCGGTTATAACCTCTCCCTTAAATAATCAAATAATTGGTAGCGGTGTATCTTCTGTAAATATTCAGTGGAATGCTCCTGCAAGCTGGGGGACAGGTTGCCCTGATAACAGGTTTTATAGAATCGAACTTTTCGAAAAAACGGACGAAACAACATTTACTCTCTTAAATATCTACTCAGTACCCGAGGGAACATTAGCTCAGTCGGTTCCTGTAGTTTCGGGCAAAACATATAGGGTACAGGTAAATGCATATAATAATGCTTTATATTCAAATTCAACAGTTAATTTTTCGGTTGTTCCGGCACTTTCTCCCATTGTAAGCTTTCACAATGTCCAGATGGATCAATGTGGGGGAAGAGCAACCGGGTCTATCGATAGCATTTCGGCAATTAATTTAGTAAATAATCCGCTAAGCTGGCAAATAACTGGTTCTATACCAGTAAATGCTCAACTGGAGGAACTTATATTAGTCTTTGTGCCAAGCGTTGGAGCAAATTCCGAAAATTCGGCATCTCCGCTAGAGTCAATTCTTCTTCAAAAGGCAGCTAATGCAAATGCTATAGGAGTAAAACTTAACTATAACAACCAACTCCTTTCTGTCAGTACATTAAATTCATCGGCATTGTGGGGAAGCTCTGTTTCTTCCGGAAATTTGATTTCGGGACTTGGAGATGCAAGTGTAATAGATATAGGAAATGTAACTGCTGTAACTGTAAATCCTCCCAGCTCTCCGTGGGATTCTTTAAAAGATTTTTCGGCAATTATAAGTATAAATTTTGGAAATATTTTCCCTAACAATCTTTATAATGTCTATCTGTCTGCTGTAAGTATTGATCAATCAGGAAATAGATACAGCTATAACAACGGCTCACCGATAATTTCTAATATAAATTATTACTTTAAGTCGCCACAGGGTGCATGGCGCATAGATACCCTTTCGCCTTTGGCAAGTTTAAATGGAGAGAGGTTCAATCCAACTGATTTTGGCCTAACCGGTTCAGTTTCCGACTCCTTTGGAATTAAAGATAACTTTTCGTATTTAACCAGTAATCTTGATGGCGCAGTACTCTCGGGCATTGGATCTGTTCCTACCGACCCTCTCTTGGAACCACCGGCTTTTTCCAACCCATCAACTTTAAATTTAATTGGTGATACATATTACACCGATTTAAATCCAGGATTATCAGCAGAATACACCTTCAGGCTTGGAGCCAGAGATGTTGCTTGTAACACTACATATTCTAACTTTACAATGCCTCCCGGCCAGGTAAATTTTCCCTGGGTCGCAACATATAACGGTAATCTTTCTATTGGCCAGGGTACAAGCGGATTGGAGATTTCCTCTACTGCGGCGGCGCTAAATCTGGGTTCAATAATTAACCCTTTCGAACTTGTATCGGTTTCCAAAGAACCTGCTTTTTCTTCCTACCTTTTAATAAATAATCAAGGAACTTTGCCAACAAGATCACTTTTATCTTCAACAGCACAGGTTTTAAGATCTTATCATAATAATGCAACAGAAACGCCAGATGGAACTTTATGGTACGATTATTTAAGATCTCAGGTTTTGCGAAAAGGTAATGTTATCACAAACATAGATTCATTTGAGGTTCAAAATAATAATCTTTCTGAGCCGCTAGGGCAGCACCTTGCAACTAACTGTGTTTATACTTCGGGCTTTGCCTGCGACTTGGATAATTTTTCTTCTCCAATAAATGTAGAGATAACAAAACAATTCGCCGAAGGGGTAGAAGAGAGTGTAGCAATAATAACTGCTAATTCAAGTTCGCAAGAAGGCGCACAATATTGTGGAGGAAATACCGAAACGGGCTTTGAATACAGCTTGCCCTCATCGGTAAGAAATAATTCAGAACTTAGTTTAAGAGCATACGGAATAGATCCGTCTGATGGATCGAAAACGCTTTTAACCTGGTCTCCTAAAAGTCTTTATTGTAAAAGTGATTCGGAGATACCTCCGCAGCCCGAGCTAATACAAAATCAAACTTTTGGCTTTGGTGGAAGCTGTTTTTACGAACTTTCTTGGAGCGACTGGGGACAACAGGAATGGGGATATTATATAGATATTTCAAACTCTCCAGATTTTAGTACTTTTTACAATAAGTTTGTCGACCAATTAGATCCTACAACAACTGTAATTCCGGATGGTTTTAGCGATCCGCAAACAGGTACTCCGTTTGTGCCGGTTAACGGCGCTACATATTATGTAAGGGTTTATTATATTACATATGCCCGCCATACCGCCGTTACTTCTTTTCAATACAGCACTGGGATGTGTATCGCATCGGCTGAAAATAAGATTTTAGCTTCAAATTTGGAAAATTCTCCTTCGGTATTGGGAATAAGTGTTATTGTCGATCAGTCCAATCCCAAATTCTCCACTTCTTTTGGAGTAGCAGAAGGGTCTAATGGATATTTTGAATACAATGGTAACTTGGAATTCCCATCAAATATGGTTTGCGATATTAAGGGTATTGTATTTATAAATGGAGATCTTACGCTAAATCCTAATTTTGTAACAACCGGCCAAAACGGATGCCTCTTTATAGCAAGGGGAAATATATTACTAAACAGCAAAAATTTGGCGGGATCGCCGGTTAATTACGATTTTTTTCAATTTGCAGCCGTTACTGATTCTTTATTAGAAGTAAGCAGCGCCAGTAGCCAATCGGGTGTGATTTTCGAAGGTACAATTTTGTCAAAGAATTCACCACAAATATATCGAAAGCTAACACTCGAAAATAGTGAGACTTATCCTTCACTTTTACTGGTATACGATCCCCGATATAGAAGTCTCTTTGCCGATACCTTTTCAATTACAGAGTACTCAATTAGAGAAGAATAAAAAATTAGGGATTATCTGACTATTTGATTCCTCTGTGTGTATCGTAGTGTATAATCATTCAACAAGTAATTTAAATTTAAATCCAAGCAAAATGAAGGTTGTAAATCTAGATCTTACCAAAATGCCTGGGTCAATTTTGGTAAAACCAAACATCAGGCTTGTTGGAAAATATATCGGAAAGGGTAGCTCAGTTTTAAAAACTGCATCGGTTTTTAACTTTAAGGCCTCCCAAAGTATCTCGAGAATCGATATTAGAGCGGTTCTTTACGATCAGTCATCATTTGATTTTGATGGGATATTAAGAATAGAAAAGGGCGCTATCGAGACGGATACCTATTTAAGTGTTAAGTGTTTGCTTATTGGAAAAGAATCTAAGGCAAAAGTTGTACCAAGCTTGGAGATACTCGAATCATCTGTAAAGGCGGGACATGGAGCAACTATTGGCTACCTAAATCCTGTTGAACTTTTTTATCTGGAGTCCAGGGGACTAAGTAGAGACAAAGCTCAGTCACTCTTAATTAATGCGTTCCTAAAATTTTAAAAATTTTTAAGCAAATTCCCTTTTATATTAGAAAAACCAATGCTATAATACACAGCATTTTGTATAAAAATATCGAAATGTCTTGAAGTTTAAAGGGGTTTGATATATAATTCCCACTTAGTTCGGCTGGGAATTTTTTATAAAAATTTATTTTTTTCTCTCTGAAAAAATCAGAAGAAACTATTTTATATCTTATTACAACTTAACATGGCAGATTATGTACGATCAAAGCCACATGTTAATGTAGGAACCTTGGGTCATATCGATCACGGTAAAACTACTTTAACCGCCGCCTTAGTAGCTTATTCTCAAAGAAAAGGTTGGCAGAATTCCGGTAAATCATATTCAGATATTGCAAAGGGAGGCATTGCGAGAGCAGGTTCCAATAAAATTGTTACCGTGGCATCGAGTCACGTTGAATATGAATCAGAAGTAAGACATTATGCTCATATCGACTGTCCCGGTCATAAAGACTATATTAAGAACATGATTACAGGAGCTGCTCAAATGGATGGAGCTATTTTGGTTGTATCTGCAGAAGATGGACCAATGCCTCAAACTAAAGAGCATTTACTTTTAGCAAAACAGGTTGGCGTAAACCACATTGTTGTTTTTGTTAACAGATTTAAGGATGATATGGACGCAGATCTATTGGAACTTATCAAAGAAGAGATTAAAGACAATCTAAAACGGTACAACTACGATGTAGATAAGGTTCCTTTTGTAGTAGGAAGTGCATTTTATGGAACTACAGGAGAAAAAGACGGGGACGAAACTATTGCCGCATTGCTAAAAGCAATGGACGAAACAATTCCGGAGCCGGTAAGAGATTACGACAAACCTTTCTTAATGCCTGTTGAGGATGTGTTCTCTATAGAAGGTAGAGGTACAGTTGCTACAGGTAGAATTGAAAGAGGTAAAGTAAAGATTAACGATGTTGTAGAACAACTAGGTTTAATGGAAGGGGCAAAAGAGCTTTCAATAACAGGAGTAGAGATGTTTAAGAAGCAGTTAACGGAAGGCCAAGCAGGTGATAATGTAGGATTGTTAATTAGAGGAATTAAAAGAGATGAAATTGAAAGAGGGCAAGTTTTAGCAGCCAAGGGTTCAATAAAGGCTCATACCGAATTTTCTGCAGAACTGTACATCTTAAGTAAAGATGAAGGAGGAAGGCATACAGGTTTCGGAACCGGATATAGACCACAATTCTATATTAAAACAGCGGACGTAACCGGTGAGATTCTCCTCCCAGAGGGCTCTCAGCTTGTTATGCCGGGTGACCACATAACAGTAAGTATTAAATTGGGTGAACCGGTAGCCTTGGAAGAAAAGACTTCCTTTGCAATCAGAGAGGGAGGAAGAACAGTAGGTGCGGGAGTTGTTACAAAGGTTATAAAATAATGATATAGATAAATTAAACTCCGGCTTTAAGCCGGAGTTTAATTCTATAAAATATATTAAGTTTAGGCTCTTTAAAATATATGCAAAAAATTAGAGTAAAGATAAAAGGATACGACCATAAAGTAGTAGATAAAACTATCGAAGCAATATGCAAAAATGTTGTCGATACCGGCGCTCGAGTTAGAGGTCCTGTACCTTTACCTAATAAGAGGTGGATTATGGCTTTACACAGAGGTCCACACATCGATGCGAAATCGAAAGAGCATATAGGAATGATCGAGCATACAAGGCTTGTAGATATTTTGGAAGCAAATGCAAAAACAATTGAATCTTTAACTCATATGCAGCTTCCTGCAGGTGTAGAAATTAAGATTTCATAAAGTTTTTAGATATTCATGTTTAGATAATCAAATAATTATGAAGGCAGCATTAGGAAAAAAAATTGGAATGGTTCAAATATTCGAGTCTAACGGGGCTGCAGTTATTGGAACAGCAGTAGATCTTTCCGAAGGATATGTAGCAAGAAAAACCAAGGATGTAAACGGAAACAACCATGTAGAACTTGCATATGGCAAGCAAAAAAAACCATCAAAATCTCAAACTGGAACATATAAGGAAATAGGATATGTTCCACTGTTAAAAAAAGACTTAAAAGTTGCCGAAACTTCGGAACTTATGGCTTTAGAGACAGGAACAATTATTTCTCCGGAGATTTTTGCTTTAGGCGAAAAGGTAGTAATTTCGGGGATTACCAAGGGAAAAGGCTTTGCGGGTGTAGTAAAAAGATACAAAATGAAAGGTGGGCCTAGAACACATGGTCAGTCGGATAGAGAAAGAGCTATAGGGTCTATCGGTATGAGAACAATACCGGGAAGAGTTTGGAAAGGAAAAAGAATGGCCGGGCATATGGGTACAATAAATAAAACTATAAAAGGTCTTAAAGTTTCTTTGATTGATGCGGAGAATAATCTAATAGTAGTATCGGGATCAATTCCTGGCGCAAAGGGTAGTTTGGTATTAATTAAATCAAAATAATATGAAATCAGTAGTATATAACAAATCAGGTAAAGAGCTAGAAAAAATAGACATAAACGATACAGTTTTTAATGCGCCTGTTAATAAAAAGGTTCTTTCTCAGTATGTATATTCTTATCTCTCTAATCAAAGGGAGAGCAATGCAAAAACAAAGGATAGAAGCGAGGTTAGCGGTGGAGGAAAAAAACCGTTTAAACAAAAGGGAACAGGTAGAGCCAGAGCTGGCTCCAGCAGATCTCCAATATGGAAGGGTGGTGGAGTTACCTTTGGACCAACCAACGAAACAAATTATAAAAAAAAGATAACAAAAAAATTTAGAGCAGCAGCATTTAGAAGTGCATTTAGTTATCTTGTTAAAAAGGATATGATTAAGCTGGTGGATGAGTTCTCTTTTAAAGGAGATAAGTCCTTAACAAAAATGGGGTTGGGGGTATTAAAAGCATTCGATGCTCCTAAAAAGGTATTAATTATCACAGCATCTAAAAATGAAGAAGCATTAAAAGCTTTTTCGAATATAGAAAAAGTTTATGTTCAAAGCATTTCTAAAATTAATGTTTACGATTTGCTAAATTATCCAACAGTTCTTTTGGAAAAAGGAGCTTTGGAATATATTACTAAATGGGAGAAAAACATATCAGTTAAGTAAATACAATGATTATTAAAAGTCCGGTAGTAACCGAAAAAACATTATCACTTTATAAAAATCAAAAAAAAGTAACATTTGAAATTTCTTTAACAGCTAATAAGTTAGAAGCTGCCAAAGAGCTGGAAAAAGCTTTTAAAGTTAAGGTAGCAAATGTTAGAATTATCAATCGATTAGGAAAATATAAATACAGCAGGTATAGCCGAAAGACCAATAAATTATCGGATAAAAAAATTGCAGTTTTTAAATTAAAAGATGGATCAATTGATCTTTTTGAAGAAAAATAATTAATAAATTTAAATAGTGGCACTAAAAAAATTAAAACCAACAACAGCATCAAGAAGAGGAACTATACTTGTTGATCGTTCAGAACTTTATAAGGGAAGGCCTTTTTTGGCTCTTACCGAAAGATCAAAGGTACACTCGGGCCGAAATAACCAAGGGAGGGTAACAGTTCGACATAGGGGTGGAACAGTAAAAAGACTTTATAGAAGTATTGATTTTAAAAGAGAAAAGGATGGAATTTTGGGCATTATAGAAAGGGTTGAATACGATCCTAACAGAACAGCATTTATTGCATTAATTAAGTATGCTGATGGCGAAAGAAGATATATTCTTTCTCCCGACACATTAAAAGTAGGAGACGCTGTTATGAGTGGCGAAAAAGCTGAAATTAAAGTTGGTAATTCCTTGCCATTAAAACTAATTCCACAGGGTACTTATGTACATGCAGTAGAAATGTACCCCGGAAAAGGTGCAGCACTTGCCAGATCGGCAGGTACTTCTATCCAGGTAATGGGTGGCGATAAGGGATATACTCAACTTAAAATGCCAAGTGGCGAGTATAGACTTGTAAAGGAAACTTGCGTAGCAACAATTGGAATAGTAAGTAATCCCGATCAAAAAAATGTTAAATTAGGTAAAGCAGGAAGAAGACGGAGAAAAGGTTTTAGGCCAGTAGTTAGAGGGGTAGCTATGTCTTATAAGCACCCTCATGGAGCTGGACAGGGAAAAGGAGGCAGGCACGGAACGGGTGGCCCCAAAAAAGATAGATGGGGAAATCCTGTGGGAAAGAGAACCAGAAAAGGTAAGAGAACATCCAATAAGTTTATAATAAGACGAAGAAGCGAAAAAAATGCATTTAAAAAATTTAAGTCTATAATTTAAATATATGTCACGAAGTTCAAAAAAAGGACCTTTTGTAGATGCCAAATTACTGGAAAAGGTTTTAAAAGCAAAACAAAAAGGAGATACAAAAGCTATAAAAACCTGGGCAAGACGTTCTTCAATCTCACCAGAGATGGTTGGGTTTAATTTTGAAGTACACAATGGTAAGTATTTTAATAAAGTATTTGTAACAGAATCTATGGTTGGGCATAAGCTTGGAGAATTTTCCTTTACAAGGAAGTTTTCGGGACATTCCAAAAAAGGAAAGATTGCAAAATCAACCGGAGCTGTTGGAAGGGTCGAAAAATAATTATATAAATTTATACTATGATAGTAAAAGCAGTTTCTAAAAAAGTTGGAATATCGGCCAGAAAGGGAAGAATTGTTGCCGATGTAGTAAAGGGAATGAAAGCATCTGAGGCGTTGGATATGCTCAAATATGTAAACAAGGGTTCCGCAATACATGTTTTAAAGACAATTAAAAGTGCAGTTGCTAACGCAAAACATAATTATGGTCTAAGCGAATCAAGCTTAATAGTAAAAGATGTTCGATTAGATAGAGGGATGCAATCGAGGAGAATTTATTATACAGGTAAAGGAGGTGCAAGGTTTCTTTTAAAACCAAGTTCCCACATTACAGTTGAACTGGAAGATAAGTCAGCTGCAGCAGAAAAAGAGTTAAAGGCCGATGTTAAATCTGTAAGTAAAGAAGAAAAGACTATTAAAACAAAAGAGAACGGGGGTAGTAAAGCAACAAAAACAGAAAAAAAATCTGCGAGCAAAAAAAATAGCTCGGAGGTCAAAAAGAAATCATTGAAACCTAAAGCAAAAGCAGGTCAATAATGCTATAATGATAAGGCTTTTTACCCTTAATCGGGGAATTTAAATAATATAATTAAAATATGGCAAGAGGAGCCCATAAAGTAAATCCGGTTGGATTTAGAATAGGGGTAAATAAAAATTGGAGTTCCAGATGGTACGCTGATAAAAAAGTGTATGCCGATAAAGTTCTTGGCGATATTGCTGCTAAGAAAATTATTAACCAAAAGCTTAAAGCTGCTGGAGTTTCGGATATTATTATTAAAAGACTGATTTCTAAAATTATAATAGAAATTAACGTTGCGAGGCCTGGTATAGTTATCGGAAGAGGTGGGGCAGGTATTGCGCAGCTAAAAGAAACTCTTACTGAACTTTTAAAACAGAATGTTGAAATAAAAATTTTTGAGGTAAAAAACCCCGAAACTATTGCTAAAATCGTTGCTGAAAATATTGCTATGCAGTGCGAGAGAAGAGTAAATCCAAAAGTGGCAATGTCTAAGGCTGCCGATGCGGCAAAGCAAAGTGGTTTAATTAAAGGAATAGATATATGGGTAGGAGGTAGAATAAAGGGAGCCGAAATGGCAAGAAGAGAACGGGTAAAATGGGGTACTGTGCCAAGACACACATTAAGAGCGGATATAGACTATGCCTTTACAGAAGCACAGGTTCCCGGGTCAGGAAAGCATGGAATAAAGGTATGGATCTTTAAAGGAGAAAAAACAAGTTACTCAATAGAATAATTTTATGTTACAGCCAAAACAACGAAAATATAAAAAAGAATTTAGAGGGAAAATGGGGGGGCTCGATTTAAGAGGGTCTGAACTTGCATTTGGTGAGTTTGGAATTCAGTCTTTAGATAGAGGATGGATAAGATCAAGAGAAATTGAGGCAGCTCGAAAAACAATAGTAAACTACACAAGTAGAAAAGGAAAACTATGGATAAAAATTTTCCCTCATAAGCCTTACACTAAAAAAAGTGATGAGGTAGTAAGAGGAGGAGGAAAAGGAGACGTTGATCATTACGTTGCGGTAATCAAACCCGGCAGAATTCTTTTCGAGATTGGAGGTTTGCCCGAAGATGTTGCTAGAGAGGCTTTAAGATTAGCTTCCAGCAAGCTTTCTTTAAGAACAAGATTTATTTCAAAACATCAGAAGTAAAATGGCTAAATCAAAAGAGAATAAAATCAAAAATATAGAAGAATGGCAAAATAAAAGTAGTGTCGAATTAAAAGATATTTTACAAAAGCTTGCAATTGATATCGCATCCGGAAAAGAGAAAAACACCTCTTTAAAGGGTAAATTAAAAAAATTAATTGCAAAAAAATTAACAGTAAAACAGAAATAGTTAAAATATGAAAGATACAAAAAGAAAAACCTTAAAAAAAACATTAGTTGCCAAAGTGGTTAAGCTAAGTTCCGCTCAAACTGTAAAGGTAGAGGTAGAACAGAAATTTCCACATCCTAAATATTCTAAAATTGTTAAGCGACACGTAAGGTATCTTGTACACTTACCAAGTGATGTAACTGGGATAGAATCTGGCGATAATGTTCTTATTGAGGAATCTAGACCCGTTTCGAAATTAAAGAAGTGGGTCGTTATAAAAAAAATAAATTAATAAAAGAATATGGTACAGAGTCAAACAAGATTAAAAGTAGCAGATAATACAGGTATAAAAGAGATAATGATTATACAGGTTCTTGGTACAAAAAAAGGTGGTATGTATCGAAAATTTGGTTATGTAGGAGACATTGTAAGCGCATCTGTAAAACGGGTATTGCCAAACACTGCTTATAAAAAAGGAGATAAGGTTCATGCTGTTGTTGTTAGAACCCGAAAGGAATTTAGAAGGGCAGACGGAACTCATTTAAAGTTTGACGATAACGCTGCTGCAATAATTGCAAAAGAAAACAAAGAGCCTAAAGGAACACGTGTTTTTGGACCTGTTGCAAGAGAGCTAAAGGATAAAGGATTTAATAAAATTATTTCGATGGCGCCCGAAGTTTTGTAATTTTAACAAAAAAACTATGAATAAACTAAAAAGCGGTGACAAAGTAAAGGTAATAGCTGGAAAAGAGTCTGGAAAGGAAGGGGTTATTGCTAAGGTTATCAGGTCTCAAAAGAATGGGAAAAGTGCTTTAAAAGTTGTTATTACCGGTCTTAACATATCCAAGAAATCCCAAAAGCCAAATCCTCAATTAGGTATAGCAGGAGGAATTACTTTGATAGAAAAACCAATAGATATTTCGAATGTAATGCTTATTGACCCAAAAATGAATGTTCCTACTAGGGTAGGATTCAAAGTTGATAGCAAAACCGGAAAAAAAGTTCGATTTGCTAAAAAGAGTGGTGAGATTTTAAATAATTAAAGATAAGTTAAGTATGAACGCTTTACAAGAAAAATACAAAAAAGAGATAAGAAAAAAACTAAAGACTGAATTTGGTATTAAAAACGAAATGGCAGTGCCGGCAATTTTAAAAATTGTAGTTAACGCGGGAATTGGAAACGAGTATAAAAACAATACTAATGTTACAGAAGAGATGGCTCAGGTAATCTCGCAAATAACAGGGCAAAAACCTGTTGTAATAAATTCCAAACTTGCAATTTCGAACTTTAAGTTGAGAGAAGGTACACCAAATGGTTTAAAAGTTACTCTTCGAAAGGATCGAATGTGGGATTTTTTATATAAACTTGTTTCGGTGGCGCTTCCTAGAATAAAAGACTTTAGGGGTGTATCCAGAAAATCGTTCGATGGCAAGGGTTCTTACACTTTGGGAATAAAAGAACATACAATTTTCCCCGAAATTGATACAAGCACATTTTCTAAAATAAGGTCATTACAGGTTGTGGTAGTTACTAATGCAAAAAACGACGAAATTGGCGAAGCTCTTTTGGAAAATTTAGGAATGCCTTTTGAAAGAAAAAAGGTAAAAAAGTCAAATTAGAAGGCAATATTTACTTGATATAATTAAGCCTTAAAGATATAATTATAGGCACAAAAATAAGTATGGCAAATAAAGCTGCAATAGCAAAAAATAAAAAACAAAT
>JAMQHH010000010.1 GCA_025993875.1 Candidatus Dojkabacteria bacterium | reverse complement strand
CAAAACTGGTATAAGCTGTATAAATTATTTTACTTAACGAGATATTACTTAGATCTAGAGAAGAATCCCCGCCGGCAAGGGTTGCACTATCGGTATACTGATCCTCTTCTGTGGCTCTTGTTGCAGTCGAATCTGCTTTTTTTGTCGTCGAGATAACATAATAATTATTTGTATTAACCGCAACCGGATTAGATTCTGGCGCAGGTGTTTCGGTTGTCTTATTAACGGTTGAAGAATTTTTTATAAATAAAACCAGGAGTACTCCAACTACAATGATAGAGATAGCAAACAGAATTATTTTTATTGAGCTTTCTCCCGACTCCATCCTTTGAATCTGGCTAAACCTGTTTTGATCCAATTTGGTAGGATCAATGGTACTGGCCATTTTAGGCATTTTCGCCACCTTTTTTGCAGAAAGTGGTGTTTCACCTAACGAAGTTACAATTTTTTTTGCCATAGGTAAAAATAAAAATTAGTTAAAATGTGCTTTGAACAGTATAGAATCAAAAGGATGAGATTGCAACTTGTATGCACTGGAAATAATGGCCACTATTATTTATAATAAACTATCATTTATTACCTGATAAATTATGAAATTAAAACAATTTCTTCTTGGCCTGATTTTTATCCTTTTAGGATTAGTAATCATAATCGGAATTATTTTATTTACAACATATTTAGGACGGGAAACCAGTTTAAAAGATTCTGAGAATACCTATTTAGATCAAGATAACAATTCTAACAGTAATCAAAAAATTGAATTTGAAAGTAGTAATTATCAATCCGAAATAGAATCTATTTACAATGAGAATATTACCGCAAACAAATCAAAACAGGTTCAAATTAATGAACTATACCTAACCCTAGATGTTTTATCGGCAATGAAAGGCAAGGGCTGGAATGGTGATAAAGATACACCTTTACCTATTTCTGGAAATGATCTTTCTGTTTCGAAGCTTAGCAATTATGTAGAAAACGAGAGAAGCAAAGAAGGCTTACTAACAATCCCTTCCGAAATGGAAGACCTGTTTATAAGAAAAGAATCTGCCAAAGAAATTGAACAAATAATATTATCCTCTTACAATGAATATTTGGATTACCTTACTTCAAGAGGCACACTCGAAAAGTATATAACAGAGTTTAAAAATGTTCTTCCGGCAAATTTGGAGCGTATTACTTATTTCCCGGTTAATGATCCTTCTTCTCCGCCAACTGCAACAGAGAGTTTACGAAAAGAGGATGGAGAAAAAGATTATTCTAAACTTGTTATGAGTGTTTATGCTGTTGATATTTACAACTATTTTACAAATGTAATAGATTCAGAAATTTTAGGTTCTGAGCCTACAAATGAAAATGCAAAACAAGACTATCTTATTGCTAATCGAAACATAGCTTTAAGACAGCTTATGTACCACGAATTTACTCATGTTTTGCAGCAAACGTATGTAAATATTTATAGTAGCGCGGAAGATTTAGGGAAAAAATCGGGCTGGGCAGAAGCCGATAAAAGACTAATGGATGTAGATGATCAATATTTTTGGAAATGGGGAAATAGAGAAGCTTTTCAACTTAGCAATAATCGGCAGATAGCAAACGAAAGCCAGGCCGAAGGAATTTCCTTTGAGGTTTTAACTGAAGTTTACAACATGAGTTCTCAACAAAAAGCTGCTCTATGGGAGTTCGCATTTGGCCGTTTATCTAACATGCAAAGTGTTTTAGAAAAAGTTAAAGACGAGTTTCAAACCTCTTACCCCAATTTTTCTCCGGATGAATTTGGAAACCTTATGGCTGATATTTTTTCGGATTATTCGGGTCCTAATGGATATGAATTAAAAAGAATTTCTTTTAAAATAGCAGCTTTACCTATATATATAGGTTATATTAATCCAATGCTTCCCGAAGATACTATAAAAATCTGGGATGCTTTAAATCAATAAAAGTTATAGATTTTACTGATATCTGGCTTTCGAAGATGTCACAATTGTTTGGGCTAATAACACAATTATATTCTTGTTATAATGTGTAACGCCATAGACTGGGAGGCAGGAGAAATAATAGTAAAAGAGATCTCCGCTATGGCATATAATTTCTTTTCAAATTAATTTATGGCTGCGCAATTTAAAAAAATTTTTGATCAAATGATTGCAGAAAATAAAGAAGCTTTTATAAAATTTAAGCTTTTAAACGATTCACTTGAGAGAAGTTTGCCCAATTCTAAATTGAGGTCAGATTTTAACAATCTTGGTCTGGAAATTCTGAACATTATTAAAAGATACGAGAATATGCTTTGTGGAAAAACAGAATCTTCGTCTTTTGGAAGATACAGTGCAAATCTTTCCGAAAAATTCTGGACGGAATTAAGGCGTAACTTTAATAACATTGACGAAATAGGGGTAGAGTAAAAACCTAATCGCTTCTTATCTTTACAAAAAGATCACTCCCTAAAATAATTAACAGGGAAATAATAACACTAGTAACAATTGCCAAATTTCCCGGGAATTTGACTGCTATTCCGATTAGCGCCCAGATTACAACAAGCATGTATGTAACATCGCTTCTTCTTAAATTCATTATAAGAGTTAAGAAGCCTGCTACTATTATCATTATTGCTCCCCATAGTTCGGGTGTAATTCCAAAGCCTTCCCACTTTAGAACATATAGTGCTACGGTAATATTGGCAATAGTGGCTACACTTATCCAGCCTAGGTATATAGAAAACGGTACTTTTACAAACCAGAAAAAATTCTTTAAACTTGTTTTTTTATTAAAAGCAAAAATCTCCTCGTATATAATAATTAATGAACCCAAAAGAGCGAGCATTGGTAATACGCTTGCTACAGGAAAGTCGTAGTGCCAAAAAAAGATCCAAACGCTATTTGCCAGATTCGCCACAATTAATGGTAGAGATATCTTTTCGAGCAGCTTATTATCTTTATTTTTGGGTAAAAACTGGAATATACCATACACTATCAATCCTAAATATATTACTCCCCATATTGAAAAAACATATCCTGCCGGCACAAAAAATACACTAAACGAATCTGAAATTTCACCCGTAAATTTCCCATTAAGGGGCAATATATTTGCCAGGCTATTAATAGTTATTGTAGCGATAATTGTAAATAATACTACAAACTGCCTTATTGGAAAATTCTTCATATTGTATTAAGAGAATAAAAAGTAGATCTACTCCAGTTTACTTTAATGATAGTTTATAACGCAATAGAATGTTAAAATATTTTGACAAATCGATAATTTTTTGTTTTGGGTAATATTTTTTTAGTGTAAATGTATTGGTAAGAAAAATATTAGAAAAACTACTTACGGCTTTGGTTTCGAGCGTTGTTCTTTTAGCTGTAAATATCACAGTTTTGTTGATTGGTATAAGCGAAAGTTGGGATGAGCTTGCTTTTGTTTTAGTTTATTTTAGTCAGTCAGTTTTTATTGGCATTTTCCAGTTTGCGAAGACAGTTAGCTTAAAAAAATTTTCTACCAAAAATTTTATAATTTACGAATTCCCTGTCGAACCTTCTAAACTGGAGAAACTTAAAAATGCAACCTTCTTTTTATTTAATTTTGGCTTTTACCTGTTTATCTATTTTATTATTGTATTTTTCTTGTCTAGCCGGAAATTTAACTTAACTCAGGGTACAACTATTGCAGTATTTTTATTTTTAGCTAATCATCTTTTTTCCTTTTTAATTAATTTTGAAAAAGATAGAAATAGAAAATTAAATGTAGGACTGCTGATTACCATGCGTTATTTATGTGTGATAGCACTAAATATACATGAAATTTTGTCTTTATTTGT
>JAMQHH010000009.1 GCA_025993875.1 Candidatus Dojkabacteria bacterium | reverse complement strand
TTAGTGTAAGCTGACAAAAAAGAATATTTTAATTTTGAAAAAACAAACAAAAAAATGAATACAATATATCTATTTACACAAAATACTTGACACTCCCTGCAAGAGCATCAGAAGAATATACCTTTGCAAACAAAATAATCCCAAACTAGCTGAGCACTTTAAACAACGTTCTTCCCGAATACCTTAGCCATTTTTCCCATACCTTATATTCGGGCATAATTGCCTCTACAATTGCCCAAAAGTTTATTGAATGGTTAAGTTCCTCAGTATGGGCCAGTTCGTGTACCACAACATAATCGAGCGCTTTAGGGTGGGCTAAAATAAGCCTCCAGTTAAAATTTAATTTTCCACTGCTGGAACAACTTCCCCATCGAGATATTTGATCCCTTATTGTTACACTTTTAAAACTAAAAGAATATTCCCTCGAAAAAAATTTGGCTCTTTCTAAAATTACCTTATAGCTATATTCTTTTAGCCATTCAACTAGAATTTCCCTATGTGAGTTCTCACTCAATTCAGACCTAAAAACCATTATCGAATTTCCCTCCTGCACTATTCTGGCCGAGATAAACTTTGTTTCCTCGTATCTTACAATATAATCCTGCCCACTAATTGTTAAATTAAAAGTATTTTTCATCTGTCTTTTTGTATCTTTTTAACAATAAAATTATAGAATAAATTATTGTAACAACTAATAGCACCAATGCTCCAAGATTAATTTTATGCCTGTATAAAACAAAATTTTCCCAATACACCATTGGCTTTACAACTGGATAGTTTATTTTATATCCCAAAGTGGCACCGGCTGTTTGTTTTTCATCAGTTTTTGCCTCTGTTTTAGTCTCGGTTTTCTTCTCATTACTGGTTATAGCGATCATACTATTAATAAAACCCTTTGTAGGAGCACTCGATTTTATTAGTTCAATTTTTTCGCCATTATATAAAATATTCTCGTCTCTGATTGCCGAACTCCCGTTGGTAATTGAATTATAAAAAACAGTATCAATAACTGTTCCATTGGGTGAATATAAATATAGCTCATCGCCCGAATTATTCAAAGAAAATGGGGGAGATTCTATTATAAAATAAGAGTTTTCCTCTATTAATGCTTCAGTAAATATATATCTGCTTTTAGATTTTTGTTCTTTATAACTTTTATCTCCAATATAGTATCCCGAAAAATCTATCTCTTTATTGTATGGATTATAGATCTCGACCCATTCCTTCTCCCCATTTTGCGAAATTGGAGATGGATATACCTCAGATATTAAAAGATAAAAAACTTCTTTTTCTTCAAATATTTCCGGAAAATAACTGATAGGCTCCGAAACTGGAGGAGAATATATTGGATAGCTTACCGGCTCGGATACAGGGTAAGATTCGGGGTTACTCCAGCAGGAATCTAAATAGTTAGAGTTGATTTGACCTATTGTATTCCCGTTAGTATTTATACTTACTCCATGGCATAGTTCTCCTAGCCTTTCAAAACTTTTATTTTCGAAAGCTTTTGGGTAAGTAATTTTATCGGTAAAGTTTTCGCTGGTTAATAAAATTTCTCCACCCGAATTAGCAAGCGAAAAGGAAAGTTCAACTACAAAAATTTGCGGGTAAAGGCTTGTTAAAGATGCTGTATCTCTTGCCAGAATTAAAAATTGCTGCGGCTCTAAAAGAAATTCCGGAATAGATATATTGTTAATCTTATATCCGGCTGTGTTTACCGAGGCTCTACCTGCATTGTACAATTCTATCCATTCATATGCAGAATCGGATCCTGACGGGTCGGGCATAAATTCCGAAATAAAAAGAGACTGCGAATCTGCATTTACTGCTGTAGAAATTTTTAGATTGAATACCAATATAAAGAAAATAGCAGATAGAATATAAATTATTTTTTGCATAAAAAAAGCCCCTGATTTAAAAAATCCGGGGCTTTTATTTTTAATGTCAGTTACTTATTTTCCGCTTAACAGTTTTCCAATCTTTGAAAAAAGTTCACCAATCTCTTTTGGTAGTGAGGTCTTTGGTAAGAAAATTCCTGCCAAAACACCTGCAATAAAAACAGCTCCAGTTACTAATACACCATTTACAATAAATGCATTAAAGAAATTTTGAAAGTAAGGTGGCTGATAAAAAGCATAAATGCTTCGGTATGCATTCGACAGATAAAGAATTGATGCAATTCCGCTTGCTAACCCTGCAACAGCTCCTGCTATTAAACCTGCCGGAACTGCAACTTTTAGTGCATCTGCAAGTTTATCCTGCTTTAATTCTTTGGCATATGCAACACTCATGCCTAAAACAACTGTTAAAACTCCAACTACTAACGAAATAATCATACCTAGAGTATCTCCTAATATACTTCCTACAAATCCCAAAACTGCTAAAATCAATCCTGAAACGACTCCTGCTCTAATAGCATCTTTTGTAAAGTAATCCTTTAGATTTACTGATGTAGACGAAGCGGTAGCAGTATTTGGTACTGGCTTTTGTTCCATCTGACCTTCTTTTTCTTCCATATGTTCTTTAAAAAAAATTAAATGTTATAGAATAATAATCTTTTTATCCAAAAATTTCAAGGTACAGTTGCAACAAAAGGTTTCACTAACCTGCTTCCCTCTGCATCATTAATTATATTTTCCTCATCACCTCCGCCAAGGGTAACCTCCCCGCTTGCTTCGGCTTTTAATTTAAAGGAGCCTAAAATAAACCCGTTATCTTCGGTTTTTAGAAGATTAAGTTTTTCTCTGTTTGCAAGCTTTCCAAAGGCAATACTTACACTGCCATCGGTGTTAATTTCGTTTAACAAAGTTACATCAAAAACAGGATTAACAATAAACTGCTCAAACTGATTGTTAGTATAAAAAAGCAATTGAAAATCAAGAACCTCTAGGTTGTCGTTATAGATAACTAGATCGTAATCGCCCGATAGATTTTCTTGTAGTGCGACTTCGGCTCTTCTTTTTTCTGTAACAGTGGTTGTTGGTGTTGTAGAATCGTTGTTACTTGTATTTGTTGTAGAATCTGTTGTATTTGTAGGTGCATTTAAGCTGTTTAAAATTAAAGCTAGTACAGCACCACCGACAACAAAAATTACTACAAGCATTACCGTTACTAAAAAAATTTTTTTCATTGTATATTTTTAAAATTTATTATTTCTTTCTCTTTTAACAGTTATAAACAAAAATATTCCAAATATTAGTGAGAATATTCCAAGTAAAGAGAAAACATCAGTAAAGGATAATGCGGTATTGGGAATACTGCCCGATACAGAAAAAGTACCCAATGTACCTACGCGTTCTTGTAATGTCCCTCCCGATACATAACCCGATCCTGAAGTAGAAGATACAACTAACGACCCTGCCGTAGAGCAATTAACAACCATTGTTCCAAGAGACTCACCATTTAAAATAAGATTAGGCGATGTTTTAGATAAAGCTATACATACCGAACTCGCAGTAAAAGAAGCTCCACCGGCACATAACGGTATAGATAAACCCCAGGTTCCACCACTTGGAGGTGCATAACTTGTAATGGTGCAGCTTCCAATTGCCGATAAATTTAGTTGCATGGTAGAGGAGTCACTTGGAACACCCGATGCTACAACGTTTATGTTTAGATTATACCCGGGCTGTATGTTACCGCTGGAAGGTGTTATACTTATTGCGTGCACGGAACTTTTTGGCAAGAAGAAAACTATAAAAAGAAACAGCACAAAGCTTTTTAAAAATTTTTTCACTTGGATTTCTTTAAAGAATTATCTAAATAATATCTTTACATTTTAATATTTTAAAGTCAAGAATCTGATGAATATTATTGTTTCGAGCTGGCCCGGAGCTGGAGCTTCTATTCTAGGCTTTTTTTTGGCAAAAATATTGAAATATAATTTGCTTAGGGCAAGCAGCGTTTTTAGAGAGCTGGGAAGGGCTATGAATTTTGCCGATACCGGCGCGGGTAGAATACAAGCTGACGATTATCTGGAAGATTATTTTTCTCCTCTCTACGATAAATACATTGGTTATAAGTTAAAATCTCAGTCAAATCTTGTAATTGAAACGGACATAATAAAAAAGGAGGAATTGGATCCTTCAAGTTTTACCGCAGTCTTTTTAACTGCGCCTTACGAGGTTAGAGCAAAAAGACTTGTTTTTGATCAAAGGGATAAAGATTCAGATTTACTTAAGGAAAGAGATCTTAACCTAAAAACCAAATATCAGGTTCTTTATGGTTACGATTGGTTTAGCCTGAAAGAACTACACAAAAACTACGATTTAATAATAGATAACTCACATCTAACTCTTGCAAACGAGCTAGATATGGTTTATCGTGTTCTTTATCAGCGAGGCTTGATTAGTAAAGATCGTCTCAGTGAGCTATTAAAAGTTACAGCAGAGGTTACGGGAGAAATTATGCCTAATACTAAAGACAAGATTTTAAATGAATTAGCCCAAAATAACCAGATAATTTCGGGGGTTTCGATTATTAAAGAGATGAGTACCATTTTAGAAACAGAGATTACTGGGTTGCCTTTAGATATAAGAAATGCGGTAAATCAAATTATCCAACTACCTAATTCCGTCTAGTAAGGTAATAAATGTTGAAGTTGGTTATCGCACCTTTATTAAATATTAAACAAAAGAAATTTTATGAAGAAAAAAAACAAATCCAAAAGGCTTACCCTTATTATTTTTATATCATTATTAACGGCACTAGTTTTTGGACTCTCATCCCGATATTTAAAAATCAGTGTAAGTTCTAACGAAACTGAATATCCAGAAAATTATCTTTTTGTAACCGAAAACGACGATATGAGTAGTGACACAAAAAAAATTCTTTTCTTTTCTTCGGCATGGTGTGGCCCATGTGGCACAATAAGAAACAAACTTGTTGATGCAGCTTTTCAAAACGAAAAAGTAAATATCTTCGAAATTTCATTAGAAGCTGGAAATTCTCTTACCGGAAACTTTGATGTTAAAAGTGTTCCAACAGTCATTTTAGAATCGAATGGTCGAACATACAATGTGGAAGGCTTCGACATTCCCGCACTCGATAAACTTGTTTCGCAATCAATGCTCGAATAGGAGTTCACTTAAGATTACACTTTTCTTTTAGTAAAGAGATGACCTTTATGTAGTGGCACCGCTTTTGGAATTAAATAAGTAAAGTAATTAGTAATGAGTATTTAGAAAAAACCAGTTTTTTTATCTCAGTAAAATTAATCACCACTATTTGTGCTGATTACCTTCGCTCTAAAATTCTCTCCTGCTAAGCGTATTCTGAGACACTTAAAACCTCTTTTAGGTGATAACACGGGGTTTAAGACATTGCGCTGTGCCATTTTGGTCTACAAAGGAAAAAATTTACATTTAACGAATGTTGTTAATCTTAAAAAAAGAATCTAATATATTTTTATGGAGATTCTTTTTTTAATTTATACAATATTTTTTCTTGGTCAACTAACTCTTGCTTTAGCAGCACAGTTAAAAATTGAAAGACTTTATGTAAAAAAACATCCTACTGCGGGTAGCCTTATTACGGTAGAAAAAATTTTAGAACTTTATTTAAGAGAAATTAACGGTATAAAGTATAAAATTAATAATAAAATTTCGACACCTGTTGTCCTAAAAAATAATACAGTTATTTTAAAGTCCTCTAGTCTTTACAAAAGTGACCTTTTTAGCCTGGCTTTATTTTTATATACCCTAGAGCAGGTAAGGATTCCCGAAAGATTTTTTAGAAAACCGGATAACTTTCTGGGTGGAATCTTTATATTTCAAAATATTGCATTTTTTCTAGCGATTGCGCTAAATTCCTGGTGGTTACTTTTTGCAGCAAATATTTGCGCACTGATAATTAATGTTTTGGTTTTGTACATTAGTTATAACAAGGAGATTTTTGTAGATAAAGTTTTTTATATTGCAACACATGTCTTGTTGCTAGATACGGTAGAAAAGGCTAGAACTCATCATATTTTAAAAACTTTAAAGCAGGAGATATTTTTTTACCCAATAATTGTTTTAAAGAAAGCATTTGGATTTTTATTCGGGTAACTTTTTTTTGAGATACATTTATAATTTTTGTTGGTTTAATGAAAGCTGAAAAGAACTTTTAAAGCGATCAACCCGAGTTTTGAACCATTTTTCGCTTAAGTGTAGTCCTAACAGTAATAATATTAATTTACTTCCGGCAAAAGGGATAGTAGCTTTTCGGGAGTAACCTCGCTTGCTCTTAAGCTTAGAGAAATTTCATGCTTTTTTGCATGTTCAAAAATTACGTCTTTGTCAAAATTTTTTATGTTTCTTATGTTGTTATAAAGCGTTTTTCGAGGCTGAATAAAAAGCTGTTTAAGAAATTGCGTCGATCTTTCCCATTCTTTTGGTACATTCTTGTTAAAGCTAAATTGAACAATTCCGCCATTAACTTTTGGCTTTGGAAAAAACTGGCTTGCCGGAATAGATTCTAGTTTTTTTACAGTAGCAAAGATCGAAGAATATGCGCTTAAAAAAGTCGCTTTAGGCGCTTTGGCAGCATATAACTTAGCCACTTCCTCCTGAACAATAAAAACAGCACTTTCAATTTTTATTTTGCTATTATTCAATTCCAAAGTGTTTGCTTTTAGCGTTTTATCTATTATCTGCTTGGAAATATTGTAAGGCAGGGATCCTGTAACTTTTACCTTTGTAAAATTTCCTTCACAAACTGCTTTTAAATCTGTATTTAAAAAATCCTCGTTTATTAATGTAAAGTTGGAAAAATCTTCGAACTGCTTAATTAGCCTTACAATAAGATCGTAATCAATTTCTATCGATTTAACAACTGCATTGGTTTTAACAAGCTCTTTGGTAAGACTGCCGTCTCCGGGTCCAACCTCTAGTATCAGTTCATCTTGCAAAATATTAAGGGCAGAAACTATCAGTTTGGGAAATCTGGATGAGGTTAAAAAATTTTGTCCGAATTTTTTTTTAAAATTATGATTCATTTGTGTAATAATTTAGCTGTGATTACAAAAGTATTAAATAAAACAGTGCTATGCCCAGTTATTATACTAGGAATTTTACTTTATTTCCTTTCGCCTAAAAATATCTCGGCGGAGGAGATTCCCCAAAAATTTGAAATTGATATCAATAGCGATTTTTCGGGGAGTGCTCAGTATGTTATTGAACTTAAAAATAACTACGAGAACAAAGTTATAGAATCGTATCAGATGGCTATGCCGCTAACAAAAGTTACAGGTATAGAAGCTTTTCTAGATAACAATCCTGTAAATGTTTCTTTGGTTCAGAATAATGTTTTAATAAAATTTGAATCTAAAGCAATTCCACCGTTAAAATCCGCTAGTCTTAATATAAAGTTTATTGCAAAAGAGCTTGTAAGTTATGTAAGCGGAATGTATTTTTTACGGGTAAATAAAGCTATACAATCCGAATCGATTTCTTACACAATTAATTTTCCAAGCAGCTTAAAAGATTATTATTATATTACCGCATCCAATCCTGTTACCGAGAATAATCAAATAAAGTTTAGTTCGAAAGGCGGATTTTTTATTGCATGGGGAAATCCACCCCTTGTAAATCTGGCTTTTTTTGCACAAGTAGTGGCGGATTCCAACTTAAGGTTTTTTAATCTTCCCTCATTAAAATTAAATTTTGATACAGTTTATAAATCTATAAAGGGAGTAGAGTATGGCCTGGAAGATAAATATAATAATCTTTGGGGAGGCATTACTTCCGGAAATTCCGAATTCTCTTTTGAAACTGTAATTAAACCAGGAAATTCAATCTTACCGTCAAATTACCCCAACTATTCGAACTTTGTAGAAGATTTGAAAAATGAGCAGGATTTTGAAAGACATAAAGAGTATAGTAGCCAGTCGAGCATAGAAATTAATGAGTATTTAAAAAAGTTACAGGTAAACAAAAACATTTATCCAGCATTCTCTTATTGTAAGGCACTTGGGGCTATAGCAAAAGAAAAAAATGTTGCATTTGTTATAGAATACGGTTATCTGATATTCGATGAGCTAAAGGAAAAAAATTCCAAAACGCTTCATATTTGGTGTTCGGTTATAGAAGATAACAAAAAAATTTTATTCGATCCTTATCTGGAAGTTGTTTCGGGATACTCATTTTTTAATAACAATGCACTAGATAGAGTTATTTTAGGAATTTGGGACCCCGAATCGGAATTAATTTCGATCGATACTTTAAATAATCTAACAACTCAGCCTTATGCCACAATAAATCTGGAAGAGAAAAGTTTTTTTAGCACTAACTTTCAAAATAACGAAATTGCTTCCAGTCTAGAGATAAAAGAAATTTTAGACAATTATGCTGTGGCGAAAGTGGTAATACCATCGGTTTTTAAACCGCTAGCAATAAACTCTTTCGAAAGTAATATAAAAATAAGTAACGTTTTAGAAGAGAGATTTCCTGAAAGTAAAATTGTCGCAATACCGTTTATAGAAAACAAAATACCAATCGAAATTTTAAGGGATACTTTAAATCCCTTTAGTAATACTCAAAACTTGGAACTTAAAATTAAGCCCGAAAATAGTTTAAATTCAGAAATTTATTTAAGTCAAAATATAACCTGGCCAGTAAATAGAAACTTTATTTTTTTAACTTTATGGGTTGCTTTCCTTACAATAATCTACATGGTTTTTACTATAAGAAAAAATTCCAAAAAAATTTTTTACTTCTTTAGAAAAGCTTTGGGATTTAGAATTTGAGAAACTGAGTTTTGCAACAGTACCAAAAACATGTATACTATGATTTGCAATATATTTAAAAAAAAAGTAGTTGATAGAATTTAATAGAGTAACTAAAACCTACGATGGAAATATCCATGCAGTTTCGGATGTAACCTTTGGAGTTAACGAGGGTGAGTTCCTTTTTTTAATTGGCCCTTCTGGTAGTGGGAAAACAACATTAATTAAAATGCTAATTCGAGACGAAACTCCGACATCCGGCAAAGTTTTTTTTAAGGATACCGATATTACCCAAATAAACCGCAGGAAGGTGTATAAGTTAAGACGTGAGGTCGGGGTAATTTTTCAGGATTTTAAACTTGTTATGGATAAAACTGCTTTCGAAAATGTAGCGTTTGCAATGGAGGCTGCAGGAAAAAATAATAAAGAGATAAAGGAAACAGTTCCTTATGTCTTAGATATTGTAGGCCTTTCCGATCGAATGAGCGCTTTTCCCAAACAGCTTTCGGGAGGAGAGCAACAAAGGGTGGCAATTGCCAGAGCTATTGCAAACAACCCCAAAATCTTAATAGCCGATGAACCAACTGGTAACCTAGACCCGGCCAGTTCCTGGGATATTGTTCAAATTCTTACAAAAGTAAATAACTGGGGGACAACCGTAATTATGTCTACACATGGAACCGATATAGTAAATGCAGTAAATAAAAGAGTGGTTCAGATGGAAAAAGGAAAAGTTATTAGAGACGATAATAAAGGACAGTACGAATTAAACTCAAATTTTGAAAATCGAATGCAAGATGAAACATCAAAAGATTCAGAATTTAGTGAAAAAAAAGAAAAGCGAAAATTTAAACTTACACTCGAAAGCCATTCCGAATCAAATAAAAACCCCGAAGTGAAAAGACCAAAAATAAATTTTTTTGGGTTTTTTAGAAAGAAAAAAGAGGTAAAAAGAGAAGATATAAAAAATGTTTTAGCAGAGGAACTGGCGCCAAACAATTTTAGGCTAAAAAAACTACACGAATATCTCGAAGAAGATACAAAAGCAGCTGCTGATGTTGAAAATGTTGTATTAGATAAGCCTGTAAAAAAGAGAAAAAAAGCTGCCGAAATAAAGGTAAAAGATTTTGACGAAAAATCTTTCCCTGTAACAGAGATTTCCAAATTAGACTTATCTAGAGATCTTAAAAAAAAGCTTAAGAAGATGGGTTTTACCGATACTCAAGCTATAATAGAAAAGGGGATAGTAGGACTTTCGGAGAGTATGGCATTTACTCCCGAAGAAATTATGCAAATAGCCGAGGAGATAAAAAAACTTACCGATTAATTTTTACATTACATAAATAAATGATAGGTAGAATTTTAACCAATACAGCAAAGCAAATATCAAGAAGCGGTTGGACAGCATGGGCGTCGGTTAGCGTTATGACACTTGCTTTTTTGGTGGCACTCATTTTTGGAGGACTTGCGTATTTTGCTAATTTAAATATTCAATTTATAGAGTCCAAAAATAATGTAATTGTATTTTTTAATACAGGAATGGATTCGGAATTAATAACCAGACTATGGGAAAAATGGAAAAATGTGCCCGAAATAAAAAAAATAACCTTTTTATCGGAGGAAGAAGCCTACCAAAAATATAGCGACCATACAGCCCGGGTAAATCCCGAAATGTACGAGGCACTAAAAACATTTAGGGAGCCTAAGTTAAATTCGAGCTTGGATATAGAGCTTGTTTCTTTGGATAAATTTGAAACGGTAAAAACATTGTTGCAAAAAGATATCGATTTAGAATTAAAATCCCTGGAGATTATTCAAACCGACGAATCAGTTCCGCAATCGTACCCCGATTCTTCTATGGTTAAAAGGTATAAGTATTCCGAGGTAGAAGGCAGGGCTCCGATAATTTTAAAATCGGATGATTCAAGGTTGGAGGAACAAAGAGAGATTTTCGGAGTAATTCGCCTTGCGGGCATTGTAATAATTACATTGTTATTTATTGTAATTTTCTTTTTTACCTTTATGACTGTGGAATTTAGGCTGTATAACCAGATGGAGGAGATAGGTGTTATGCAGCTGGTTGGAGGGAGTCTTTTATTTATAAGAGCACCATATATTTTAGAGGGTGCATTTTACGGCCTAATGGGGTCACTAATTTCCAGTTTAATGATTGGATCGGTTTTGGTTGCTGTTTTTGTTTTAGATAAAGGTTCGACTATTGCGAGGTTTGTTTTTGAAACATTTAGCCAGCTGCCATGGCCTAAAATTGAACCATTAGGGTGGGTTGCTGTTTTAGCAGGATTACTGTTAACAGGGTTTTTAATTGGAGCAGTAAGCAGTTTTATTTCAATTAGAAGATATATTAGATAAAAAATATGTCAATTACAGAAAAACTTGCAAGCTTGGAGCAAAGCACGTCAGAGCGAAAGTTCTCTTTAGAAAACATAAATGATTACCATTGGGACTTTGCCGGACTTTTGCCGGAAAAAACACAAAAATTGCTAACTTCTAACAATCTTAGGAATAAATTTAACGCTTACGCTGGAGATTTCTTTTCAAAAATTTTTCCGAAGTATTTTTCGGGAGGTTCTTTAAGGTTAGGTTTAGACCTGCCCCAAAAACAATTAGCATTTAACTTAGTGCGGGATTTTTTTACGACAGGTTTTAGTGGTATTTCACAAATTATTACTAACGAAAAATCTTTACCAATAACCTTTTATCAGGCACTAATTTCTTTTTTAGAAAATAATGTAAGACAAAATAAAAATATTCCAGACCAGGAATTGGTTTCGTTGGGTCAACAAGAGTTTATAAATCTCTTAAATTTGATTCCAGGAATTGAACAAAGCGGAATAGGCTATGAGGAACATATTGCTAGTAAAGTAGATTCTGACTATATAACTCCAATAACTTTTGAGAACAACTCTCTTTCACAAGCAGTATTAGATTTTTGGAGAAAAGCGGGTTATCTTTATTTTGATGAAAGTGAAAACCAGTACTTTGCCAGAACAGACCTTGTAAATTGGCTAAAAGAAGAAATACCAAGCCAATATCGCGACGACGAAGAAAAAAAAATTAACCTTGGAGAAGAACAGTTAATAAAACTTTTTTCGAATGCTAAGATTAATCTTAAATTTTTAAAACAATTTTATTTTGGCCTGACTTCACTCCCGCAGCTTGTTAAAAATCAAACAGCTGAAAATACAAGTAGTGTTGTGTTAGTAGAAAGACTAAAAAACAACACGCAAAATTTGTGGAACATCATAATAAGTGGAAAGGGTAAAGAGAATAGCCAATACCAAGATCTGATAAACGGAATTAAACAAGCAATTGATGGTAATGCTGAGCGTCAACAATTAGTGTTAGATCAGATTTCCAAGTGGGAAATACAGAACAATCCTGAATTGGAGAGAAAGAGAGCTGAACTTTTGTCAACATTAGGATTAGATCAAAGTGTATCTCAGCCAACTTCATAATAATGCCTAAAGATAATAATTTGGAAGATCCAAATAATGCAGACTTCAACCTTTTATTGTTACAATTATTTTTTTTAGTTAACCGAGAGCAAATACTGGTGTCTTTATCTTTACTGGTTAAAGCAATAATTGCCATGCAAGCAGTTAATCATTTGGATCAATCAAACGTAGACATCCAGTGGCTTAATAATATCAGTGCCCAATTTACAGATGCTGCTCCATTTGTAAATTTTCCGAATGCTATTACATGCTTAGTTCGAGCAATTACCAGTAGAGCTATTTTTAAAGAAATATCGAAATTTACAGAATTTACAGAGGAGGATATAAGTGCAGTTGTAACAGATTTTTTAGAATCCCTTGGAATAGTAGACATATTGGAAGGATAAAATTAAGAGTTAAGGAGAATTAAGTTTAACAATTGCTACTGGTTTTTTACTAAGTGACCTACCAGGCATTTCTCGGGATGGAAGGGGCTCGAACCCTCAACCTTTCGCGTGACAGGCGAATGCTCTAACCAGTTGAGCTACCACCCCAAAACAAGCCTAGTAGGGCTTGTTTTGCAAATACGGATCACTTTGAAGCCCAAACACATTTTACAAAGCATCTTAACTTCTTTTGTTGCAAGCTATGTAGGTAAAGTTACTTATTCTAAATAGCTTTTTTATCAGTCTCACTTATAAATTGTTACTGTGCTTTGTATATTTCAAAACAGCATAACATGCTGTTTTGTGCAAAAACTTTTGGCATCAAGACCCGTTAATCATTTTTATTACCAATGCCAGTAATTTTACACAAAATATCACTATTTTTCTACAAAAATTATTCAAAATTAGTAACCTATTGTTATAATCACTTAAGAGTAAGACTCATTTAAAATTAAATATTACTGGATAATATATGCGAAAAGTCGGAGAGGTAATTCTTGTGCTAAACAGTAAGTTTGCAGTAATTAAAACCACTGAACTCTTAAATCTAGGTTCAGAAGTTACAGTTTACTCGGAAATAAAAATCCCCGAACTGCAAAACTCTTTACTTTCGAGTATTATTATCCCTAAAGGTAAACTTAAAATAGCAATTTTACAGGAACCTAATATATATCTGGCAACTGTTATATCCCGACGGTCAATGATCGAAACACCCGAAAATCAAAATCTTGCTAAGAGTATTACCACATACAAAAGCTTTTTTGAAAATAATGAAAAATCTACGGAAGAGGAGCTTTCCCCGTATAGTGCTCAGATGGATATTTTAAAAAGCTTAAATGTGGAAATAAATACAAATGTTAGCGCTGGAGACAGCATTGCATTTTAAACTTGAAATCTTTAAGTAAAACAAGTAGTATTGGACTATACTAAATTTTTAACAATATTTTATGGAAGCGGATAGATCACAAAGAGGCGGTATTTCTTTTAGTGAAATCGCCAAGAATCAGGAAATTATTAGAACAAACCCTAAACGTTCTACAAGTGAAGGATTTTTAGCAAAAATATATAAGTATGTGCCGAATGTTAAACTCTCGCTTTTTCTTATTGTGGTTTTACAGGTTGTAATTTTATATCTATTTGTAAATCCTGTTAACCTTTTAACGCAACTTAGAAGTGTACAGATTTTAAACGAAGTTGCCAGACAGGCAAATATTCCACCAACTGAAATTCCTCAAATGAGTGTTATAGGCGATAACAATATTCCGACTGCCGAGGAGCTTAGAAAATCTAATGCTGTAACGGCCGAAATATACAAAGATGCATCAGATGGCGATTACATACTATTATATACAAACAAACTTGTTGTATATTCTACAAAATTGGAAAAGGTAATTTACGATGGTGATACTCCAAATAATATTATTCAGGCAAGTTCCGAGCAGCTTCTAAGTACAATAGTTCAAAAAGTTAAGGATGCAGGGCTAATCGAAGCTACTTATGCCGAAACCCCGCAGGCACAGGTTGTAAACGATGCGGAGCTTGTTAAAAAGAGTGACCCCGTTTTCTACGAAGATTTACAGGCAAACGATATTCTGGCCACGTTCTCTTTAGTAGATGGGAAAACATTAATAATAGTTTATAGACCATCGAGCAACTTAATAATAAGATCGGGGACAGTAACTATTACAGATTTATAAAGGGTATGAGAAACATATATATTGCTTTTCGTAATCTATTAGTATTTGTTTTTGTTGTTAGTGTCTTTGGTATTGAAAGTATCTTAAAGGATACCTCTGTGCAAACATTAATTGGGGCTGGATTAATATACGGTATTTTAGTTATGCTTATCCCAAATATTTTGAAGTTTTTCAAGTTACCAGTAAATAATGGCTCTATTTTTTTGGTTAATCTTTTACTATCATTTTTATTCTTTTTTTCCGGAATATATATATTAGGGCTATTTGAAGTAACAGCAGGTAGAACTGTAGATTTTTGGATTGCACAGGTAGTTATTGCAGATAGAACGATAGCCCTTGTTGTGCTATCTATGTTCTCCGGTGTTATCTCTACAGGTATGGAAATTCTAAGTCAGAGTAGAAGGTAAGATTTACTGTTATGGTATAATTGAATTGATATTATTAGTATAGTTGAGTTTTTTTATGGAACTTACAGTTATTTTAAAATATTTACTGGTAATTGTTAGCGTTTTACTAATTGCCTCTATCTTACTGCAAAATAGAGGAGGTGGACTTGGAACAATATTTGGAGGTTCGGGTGGTGGAGAGTATTATCGATCTCGAAGAGGAATTGAGGCTTTTTTATATAATTCTACAATAGTACTTGGAATAGTTTTTGGCGTTATTTCGATTGCTATAGCAATTTTATCCTAGGAGTAGATGTCTAAAAATATTTTTAACAGTAAACCACAACGAAAGTTTTTTCCGGCAGTAATAGAAGCAATTGTAAAGCCGGTTTTGTATCTCGAAAAATTTTTTTACATTTTGCGTGATCTAATTTGGAGATATCCCGATATTATTTTAGAGAATAACAAGTATAGAGATTCTTTTTTTAGAACATACTCAGTTTTAGTCCCGTTTTCGCATTTTATTTTGGCAATAGTATTACTAAGTATCTTCTTAATAATATTTTTTTCGGGAACATATAATAGGGTTGTGTCTGCAGCCGGTTCAGAACTTACCGAAGGCGTTGTTATGGGGGCCGATAGCTATGGCAGGCCTCAAAGAATTAACAAGGTCGATCCATTTGCACCTGTTACTGTGCAGCTAGAAAAAGATCTGGTAGATTTAATTTACGAACCATTATTCAGGCTGGATTTGGAACCTAAAGATAAAGGTACAGGCACAAATGAAAGTATTACCCCAATTCTTGCAGAAGAGATTTTGTCTATAAGGCCTGGAGCAGATTACCAATTTAATCTGCGTGCCGATGTATTTTGGCAGGACGGGCAGAAATTTACTGTGGATGATGTTATAAGAACGTTTGATATTGTTTCTAATTTACGCAAAAGCGATAACTCTTATACAGTTGCATTAAAACAACTTAAATGGGAAAAGATTGACGATTATTCCTTTAGAATTTGTACAAAAGGAGCAAGTAATGATCAGCGATGCTCTAAAACCGAAGACAATCCAATTCTATCTAATTTTTTGGAGTTAATAAGTGTAAAGATTGTTCCAGAGCATCTAACCGCTAATCTGGATCCGGGAAATTACGATATCGTTTTTCACGAAATTTTAAGATCTCCAATAGGTACGGGTAAATATAAGCTATTTGCAGCTGACGATGCTTCTGTTACATTGGCGCGAAACAATGATTACTATATGCAGGCCGAAATTCCAAATATCGAGTATATAAAATTCAAATACTATATAACATTTAAAGAGGCTATTGCAGGGCTAAAAAGCGGGGAAATTCACAGCTTATCTGCATCTACTTCCGAAGATAGAAGCGATGTATCTAACTATCAATACATAGTGACACAGCTAAGTCCTGTTTTATATAATCAGTATTGGGGAGTATATTTTAATCTTCGACTTGACCCTAGCGGAAACAGTATTGCTCCGGAATTTTTACTGGATAAAAATGTTCGACAGGCAATTTCTATGGCTATAAATAGGGAGGAGATAATTCAAAGCGCGTTAATGGGGGCTGCCGAAGAGGCTTATGGCCCAATTAGCAGTAATTCTATATATTTTAATCCGAATGCAAATTGGAAAACTTATAACTTACAAAAGGCGTCGGAACTTCTGGATGCAGCAGGCTGGACAATAAAAAACGGAGCAACAATTAGAACAAACAGCGATAATTTACCAATGGAGTTTTCGCTATACTTTTTAGAAAGTTACGATAGAGATAATATCGCAACCATAATTGAGCAGGATCTGTTGAAAGTTGGAATAAGGGTGATTATAAACAGACAGGAGCAACAGGATTATCTTTCAAATGCAAGCAATACGCCAAAAGGATGGAGTTTGGAAGAGCTTACTTCGCAGGTTTTGGCTCCAAGAGCCTTTGATGCCCTGATATTTGGTATGAATACCTTTATAGACCCAGACAGATTTGAACTTTTTCACAGCTCGCAAACAGATTATCCAAAGTTAAATATTGCGGGATATATTGGGTCGGATGAGACGGTAAAGGTAAGGGAAAATAAATTAGAGGGGGAGAGTAGTGTTGTAAGGGTACCAAGGGTAGATAAGCTTTTAGAGACAGCTCGAAGCTACGATCCTAAAAGTGGCATTGAAGAGCGAAAAGCAGATTATTTTAAGATTCAGGAATTACTAGCAGATGATTCTCCGGTGGTTTTTTTATATAACCCGAGATTTATTTACTATCACAACTCAAAGTTAAAAAATGTAAATTTGGATAGTGTTAATTCTATTGAGGATCGTTTTAAAAATATCCACGAATGGTTTTTAGAGTATTAATCGAACTATTTTCCTACTATAACCTTTGCAGCAGATAAAATTCCATCTTTGTTTTTATATTTATATGCAGAACTTATTACGGCGATCACTTTGTTTTTTTGCTCACTGCCGGAATCAATTGTAGAGACAGCTTCCATGGTTTCTTTGTCGAAGTCGTCTCCCAAAGCTACCGAAATCTTTTCTATTCCTACTCTTTCTACTGCAGATATAAGTTTTTCCTGAGCAGATTTTAATGAACTCCTTGCGTTTTCTATGTTTAAACTTTCATCGGATAGAGCAAGTCCAATATCGTCGTGAATTTCCAGAATCTCTTTTACAATTCCTATGTTCGAAATTGCCCCCCAGGTAGATTTTTCTAACTCTACCCTTTTTTGATAGTTTTGAAAATCTGATAAGAGCTCAATTCTTTTAAGTTTCTCTTCTTCTAATGCTTTTAAAATTTCAACAGAGCTTTCAGTTTTTTCATCTTCTTTTGTGTCGTTGTCTATCTCGATAGTTAAACTCTCATTTTCAATAATAATCTTATTTACACCATCAATTATTTTATAATCATTTTCGGAAGCTTTTGCTTTTATGCTTTCTAAGGATTTACTTTTAAAGGAGACTCCATCTTTGCCGGAACTGTTTGTTTTTGAGTTAACCAACATAATTGAATAGACTTGGAAATTTTCAAAAGAGTACGCCTCGGATAGCTCAATTTTATATCCATTTTCCGTTTGGTTTATGGTTGCTTTTCCTTCAGGTAATTCGGCCAAATACTCTGAAATTTCCTCATCTGTTTTTGCTGTAACAGCAATTGATGCAACTGTTAAATTATTGGCAGATAAACTGCCATTTGCAACTTTATTTACTTCATTTAACAAGCTGTCAATTTTTTGCCAAAGAACATTCTTTTTTTTCATAATCGAAACAATAATTTTAAACTGATAATTTTATCATACAAAATACACTTTTTTGCTATACTTCTAAAGTTAACTATTAAATACAAAAAGATGAAAAACAAGGTATTTGTGGCTTCGCTTTTGGCTTTAACCGGACTTGCTGTGTTGTTTGTTTTTAGCCCAAAGGTTATAATAAATCAAAGAACAGATATATCAGAAAAAACTATGGAAAGTAGATTAAAAAATAAATCTAAAACCGGTCTCGAAACTTTAACCTCGCCTCTTTCATCTTTGGTGACCGAAACAATAGAGACACCACTAGAGAATTCTACTCGAGAGGTAAAAATAGGTGATCTTATTACGGTTAATTATGTCGGGTGGCTAGCTTCGACCGGTGTTATATTTGACCAATCATTTAGTAGGGGCGATAGCGGGTTTCAATTTACCGTAGGCTCAGGAGTAATAACGGGTTGGAGCGAGGGTGTAGTGGGAATGAAGCTTGGAGAAATAAGAAGGCTAAAGATTCCGGCCCAAAAAGCATACGCCGATTACTCCCCTTCTGATGCGATACCTGCAAATTCCGATTTGATTTTTGATGTAGAGCTTACCTCAATAAAGTAAAAATCCCAAAACTCTAGCACCAGGGCGCCACTCAAAGTAAACTGCTGTTTGGGTTTTGTTGCCTTATATTACCTGCAGGGTGCTAGGTATGCGGTGTAACTGTAATAAGCTATTTCCAAACATTTTTTTACAAAGTTTTTTTGTTTTCTTGCAATACTTTTTTTTCTGGAATAAACTTTACTAAGTTTGTAGAAATTAAATTAAAAACTTTTTAATGGAAAATAACCCATTTTTGGAGGAGCAGCCAAAACCTAAAGCAAATAGGTGGATAAACGTTTTGCAGACTATTGTAATAATATTTTCAATCGCAATTTTATTGTATCTTTTTGTGATTACTCCAAATCAGGTAGATGGTCCCTCGATGAACAATAATTTTTTAAACGGTGAGCTTGTACTTACAAACCGCTTTTCGGCATGGGTTGGGAATACATCCTTTGGAAAATCTTTAGGACTTGAATATGCCAGGGGAGATGTTGTTATTTTACAAAAACCCGGGTACAAAGAGTTTATAAAAAGAATTATAGCTATCCCGGGCGAAAGAATTTCGATTAGAAACGGCAAATTTTTTATAGATGGAAAAGAGTTACAGGAAGATTACATTCCCTCTACAATGAGTACAGGGGGAGGTAGCTTTTTAGAAGACGGGGGAGAGGGAAAAACTGTACCACCGGGGTTTTATTTTGTAGCAGGGGATAACAGGCCAGTTAGTAACGATTCACGTTATGAGGAGATAGGTTTTATTGATAGATCTTGGATAAAAGGAAAAGTTATTCTTAGGTTTTGGCCTTTAGACAGGTTTGGACTAGTAACAGTAGGAAGCTATACATTAGAATAAAACATTATGAAAAAAAGAGCTATTATTGTAGGAGTTTTGGCGTTTTCGGTCGTTTCTTCTTTTGTGCTTATTTATAAATCTTTAGACCTTATTGCTCAAAACAACTACCTGTCAATATCTCTCACTTCACTTAGAGATAAATACAACGAAACAAATCTAATGCTTTTGACCGAAAAAAAGAAAAATAGGCCATTTAGTAACAACGAAATTATAACCACTCTTAAGGATTTCGGGCTCGGACTGGAGTTACCAATACCTTTAGGCTGGGAGCCTACTATCGAAACAAAAATTTTAGCCGATGGCATAAACGATTATCCGACAAACAGGGAAAATGGGTATCAGTTTACCCTAATAAAAAAAGATGCAAAGCTTACTATTTCTGCCAATCTGTTATATCCCAAAAGGGAGGTTTTAGGAATTTCATCCGAGCAATTTGAATACAAAGTTTTAGAAAGAGGTATTATTCGTTACAAAGAACATGGATCTGCAGTTTGGAGTTATGTAGTGGGATCGGTATGCGATAATAATACTTTGTGCCTTGGAAACTTCTTTTTAGATGTTGCACATTTTCCTATAAAAATAATGGCCGAAAACGGCTCACTTGCAATCGATGAGATCGACAAAATTGTTCTGGGAATTTTTTAAGATTATTTCACCCAACATCATTTAAGATTTAATTTTGCTCAAAGCTCTTGCAAGTTAGTATTTATATCTTTATACTTTATAGATAGGGAGTTTAATTTTTAGCTGTTATATTATATTTATGAAAAAAATCAACGAAAATATTCATCTTGTTGTTATTGCTGTTATTATTGCAATAGGGCTATTGGCGGGTGCGTTTGTAATTTCTAACACTGGTTTTTCGATTAGAAATCTTGGAACAACCGATTCTACAGGTCGAGTTTTAAATAGCATCTCGGCAAATGGAGATGGAAAAGTTTATGCAACGCCCGATATGGCAGTTATTACCTTTTCATTTTCAGAAACTGCAGCAACAAGTAAAGAAGCATTAGAAAATGTTAATACAAAAATTAATTCGGCACTCGATATGCTTACCTTAGCAGGTATTGATGCTTCGGATATCACTACAACTCAGCTTTCAATCTATACAGAATACGATTGGAGCAGCTCAGAAAGAAAGGTAATTGGTCAAACTGCATCCTCCGGTCTTGAGGTAAAGGTAAAAGGTATTGATGCAAAGGCTACAAAAGTAACCACAATTATAGACCAACTTGCCGAAATAGAAAAAATACAATTCTCAGGAATTACTTTTGATATAGAAGATAAATCAAATTATTTTACCGAGGCTAGAGATTTGGCATTTTCTAAAGCAAAACAAAAGGCTGTAGAACTGGCAAGTTTGAGCGGGGTCAAATTGCTTACCCCAATAGCAATTACAGATAATTCGTACGATAGTTATTATAACTCAACCCCAATGTTAAATTATGCCCTCGATAAAGCAGCCGGAACTGCAGAATCCTCTACGGCTCTGGCAACAGGTGAATTAGAGATAAGTGTAAGCTTATCCATAAGCTGGGGAATGGAGTAAGAATTTTTTCTTGTTAAAAGATAGAATAAGTTGTAAAGTGTTTTAACCAGTGAAGTCGGGTGAGCTTAATGCAATTCCCGTACTGTGCCGCAACGGTAAAGTCCGATCCTGGTTTGAAAATAACATACCCGAGCAGGATCTTTTGCCTCCTCTCGGAGGTTTTTTAATTTTTACAAATTTTTTTAATGAAAAATCCATTAAAATTATTAGTAATCTTAACTGCTATTTTAATACTTCCGGTTGGGGGAATATTAATTGTGTCGCAGAATTTAAACAATAAACCTATTGCCGAAGTTACTCAGTTAAAATCGACAATCGTTGTAGAATCCTTAGACACAAATTTAAATTTTAGTATTTTTCAAAGTTCGACTCAAAATGTTTTAGATGTTATTACAAAACTTGCAGAGGAGAACAATACATTTTCGTTCGAGACAAAGGAATACAGCTTTGGCAAATTAATAACAACAATCAACGGTGTTGAGGCAAAAGATACTGAGTTTTGGGCATTGTATATAAATTCCGAAATGGCTCAGCTTGGAATATCAGAGCAAACGGTAAATCCTGGAGATACTATTAAATTTATTCTTACGCAAATTAATTTAAATTAATAAATAAAACAATACATGACTAATTTAAAATTAAACAAATTTGAAACTAAATTGATTGTAGCGTTTTTAACTGTCGGAATATTATCCAGAACTTTGTTTCATTTTGGAGAAAACGTAGAAATTGTAACCGCAATTTCGATTGCAGCCGGGTACTTTTTTACTAACAAAAGATTTTCCTGGATTGTTCCTTTTTTGATTATCTCTATAACTGATATTTTAATAGGTAATACGATGATATTTCTATATACTTGGAGTGCTTTTTTAGTTACACCAATGTTTGGTATGATTGCCCAAAAAGTTTCTTTAGGAAGTAAGACAAGTTCTAAAATTTTAACTCTTCAATTTGTTGGAATTTTAAGCACTCTATTTTTTTATCTATGGACAAATTTTGGGGTAGTTTTAACCACAGATATGTATGCAAAAACATTCGAAGGTCTTGTTCAAAGCTACATAAATGCTTTACCCTTTTTAAGACCGCAGCTTACCGGCACAATAATATTTATTCCGATAGTTTTTCTAGGTGTTTTTGCATTAAAAAAGTTTAATGTACATCCTGCTGAAAAGCGCCAATATTAGTAATTCGCCTTAAAGGTGATGGGTTAATGCTATGTAACTCTGAAACCGATTTTGCACCTCTAAATACTAAAGCTAGTATCGAATCTTCTATTAGAGTATGTAAATTGTATGTAAGAGTAGGTTCAGTATATTTTACGTAGCTCATTTTTGCTTTTGTTGTTTCGCCTTCTACAAACGAAGGAATATCGAAAGGTAAAAGTTTTTTCTCTAAATACTTTGTTCTTGCCGAAGCCTCTCCTCCATATGGCTTAAATAAAGTGTTGGAACTATCTATGCAGTAGTGTGCACCACCGGGAGATTCTATTGTCCCACCCGAAACAACTCTGCTAACACCTATTCCTGTTGCGCCAAGCAGTAGGGTTATTGCAATGTGTTCACTTGCACCTCCCTGCACAATAACCGGAATAGAGATTGTGCCTCTCAAATTCCATAAAAGATCAGGCCAGTCTATTGCGCTTCCGCTCCTAACTCCTGTAATACACCTTCCCCCTCCGCCAATGCCAACATACAAAGCATCTGCCCCTGCGTCCTCAAGTTCTCTTGCCTGGAAGGTATCTACTACCTGCCCCGCAAAAATTTCAATATCGTTGCCAAATTCTTTTTTAAGTCTTTGTACTGTTTTAACAGTACCTGTTCCCGGTTCCGGAGAATAGACCCTTAATCCTTTTACACCAGCCTTTATAAGAGCTTCACCCCTGGCAAGAGCTTTTTCGGGATCTGCCTCTACTGCCCCAAAAATATTATTTCGCCAAATTTTTAAAACTTCTTTTTTATCCTCTCTATGCTCTAGCACTTCGTTTGCTAAATCGTTAAGCCAGGTAAGACTTTCTTTTACAAGATCGCATTGTCTTTTTATCTGTGTCATAATACCGTTTCTTGGAGCGCAGGCAATGCAGTGAGAGGCTGCCATGGTCGAAAGTGCTGGAGCTGAGTTCCATACATCTGGCTGTTCGGACCCAACAAAAATTGTTCTGGCGTGTTTGCCGAGCTTTACAAACGGTCCCTGAGCATATCTTTCTGTTCTACGAATTCTTTCATTGTTTGACCCGATTACTGTTGCGCCAATATCCCCTATCGAAAGGGAAAGCCCTTTTCTTTGAGTGTTATCTATTAGCTTGGAATCTATTTTAGGGGGAGCAACAAACTTTGAATTTTCGACCGCACTTAAATAATGTATGCGATAAGGATGGTTAAAAAGTTCAAGAAAAAATCTTCTTAATCTTAAAGTTTGAAAAAGTTTCTCGGAAGGTAAAAGTTGCTTCGACTTGTACTCTAAGAAATCAAAGGGGGTTGTTAACAATCCCTGGCTAGGATAAACATGTTTGTAATCTTTACTAAGCTTGTACCATTTCCCAAGATATTCGGGATCATTATCCTCAAGCTCCTTTAAAGCTGTTTTAATTTTTGCCTGGCCTGAAACATTGTCACGTAACTCTTCAAAATCCTTAGCTAAAAACTCTAAATTTGTTTTTTTGTTTTTCATATAAAGTGATAAAAGATTATGGATGTTTTAAAGATGAGTATAGAACTATAATAGCATTATTGTAGCAGTATGCAAGTAAGCTAAAAATAAAGTATAAAACAAAGATAAAAAAACTTCTTTAAACTGTAAAGTTGTTGTTTTTATAGAGTAATAAACTGAAGGCCTTTGAAATTTAGATGATCGTTTCTTTATTAATGATCTTTTTGAAACAAAAAATTTAAACCATCAGCTGGAATTTGACAGTTGCAGGCTATATAATTACTTTTAATTATACTTTTACACTTAAAACTATGAGTCGCGTTATCTTCGCCACAACTAATAAAAATAAAGTTGAAGAGGCCAAAAGAATTTTAAAAATGCAAATTGAGGGATTAGAGCTACCCGAAGTTTTAGAAATTCAATCCCTCAATATAAAAAGTGTCGTCGAAAATAAAGCCAGCCAGTATTTTGCAAAAATTCAAAAACCACTTTTTGTTGAAGACTCTGCATTGGAATTTTCAGCTTTAAACGGTCTTCCGGGAACATATATTAATGATTTCTGTAAATCAATTGGTAATGCCGGCTTACTAAAACTTTTAGATGGGTATTCTAGCAGAGTAGCCAAAGCCATTACAGCAATTAGCTATGTTGATTCTACTGGAAAGATCTCTACCTTTATTGGTACAATAACCGGAACGATTTCTATAAAAGAAAGCGGGCAAAACGGTTTTGGGTGGGATCCAATATTTATTCCGGATGGGTTTTCTAAAACATTTGCAGAGATGGATTCTCTAGAAAAAGACAAAATCTCTATGCGTAAAATTGCTTTGGAAAATTTAAGAGACTATCTCTTAGCTTTACAAGGAAAGTAAGATTGATCACAGTAATTAAATGCAGCGTTTAGCGACAAGGATACTAGAATCACCTTTGTTCGATCTCGCCACTACATTTATCTATAATAGTGTATCCCTGAGGCACTCGAATGGCGCTCGATTTTAACCCGCATCGCGAAGTTGGCTGAACAACTAGGTGAAAAAATGTAGCTTTGTGCGAACTCACTGTCTGCACTGTCTCTACTGCCATGCAGGCTACAGTCAGAGAAAGTCGGTCTTACCACAATAATAATTAAGTCACGAGACATTCCGATCTTACTAAAGAGTCGAAGTCAATTTTATCTATTTTACTATCCAATAAGCCTCTTTATCCGTTCCTCTACAGGTGGATGTGTAGACAATAAAGTGAGTATCCCTCCATTTCTAAACGGATTAGAGATGTAAAGTGATGATAATGCGGGATTAACGTTTGGTGAAGGATATTGTCTGCTTGTTTCGGAAATCTTTGTGAGAGCATTTGCCAATACTTTCCCCGAACCTAAATACTGCGCTGCAACCGAATCTGCAACAAATTCTCTTGATCGGGAAATAGCCAGTTGAATTAAAAGTGCTGCAATGGGAGCAAATATTACCATAAGTATTTCTGCTACGGGATTTCTGTTTTCATCTCTTCCTCCAAAAAATATTCCAATTTGCGCCAAAGAAGAAACAGCTCCAGCAATTACTGCTGCAATTGTCGCAATTAAAACATCTCTATTTTTTATATGTGCAAGCTCATGTGCGACAACTGCCTGCACCTCTTCTGCACTTAAAAGTCTTAGTAAACCTTGTGTAACACATACAACGCTGTTGGATGGGTTTCTTCCTGTTGCAAATGCGTTAGCTTGTAAATCGTCGGTAGTGTAAAGTCGGGGCATAGGTAACCCCATTTTTTCGGCTAAAGCTTTCACGTCTCTAAAAAATTCAGGAACTTCTTCCTCGATTAAAGGCCTGGCGCCGCTCATCATTAATGCCAATCTGTCACTAAACCAGTAACCAAAAAAACTTGATATTAAAGAAAACCCTAAAAAGAATACTGCTCCACTTATGCCATTAAGAATATAACCTAAACTTACAAATAGGGCTGTTAAAACTCCAAAAAGCATTATTGTTTTAAAAACTGGCGATAATTTCATATAATAAATACAACTAAAGTTATCTTAGTACTATTATAGCATTAATTCTTTGAAAAACTTTTTAAATAGGGAGCAATATCAATTGTTTATCTTCTAGGCACACCAATTAAATCTTTGATAGCGTTAAAAGTTTCAAGCCATACAATTCGAACATTATTTGAGGAAAGCCTTTCTATATCCGATCCACTAGGTCTTTCGAGTCTGATAAACATAACAAAGGTTCTTTTATCCGAAAGATCATAGCCTATTTGTGTAGAGTTAATTTCGTTTGTGTAGCTGCCGTCTGGCCCTACAATTAAAGCTGTTCCGGTTTTTGTTCCGATGTCGTATTCTCTTAGATGACTGTAGTACCATTCCCACGATCTTATACTTAAGGCATAATTATATCTCATCATTTCATTTACTATTTCGGCGGTTTTTTCCTCTATAACCCTTACAACGGGTTGCGGCGAGAATATTTTTTCCTCCTGGTCGGATTCAACAATTTTAGTTACGATGTAAGGTTTCATGCGTACTCCCTTATTGGCTAGTGCAGAATAAGCATCAATTGACTGTATAGCATTTAACTGGTATCCATGACCATAAGAAAATGCTGCAACATCGCCAAGAGTCCACTCGTTTGGTTCTCTTAGAATACCTATAGACTCTTCTTTAAGGTCTATCCCTGAAGGTTTACCAACCCCAAAGTTATCAAGGTATCTATAAAAGTCTTGTTTTTGCATCTTCTCTGAAATTCTATAAAAACAGATATTGTCGGATTTTGCAAAACAATCTCTAACAGTCATTTCCGGCTGCGGCATTTTGTCCCATGTGCAAAGCGGTTCTAAATCGTTATGGATTTTTTCGCACCCATTATGAGACGGCATTATTGTATCGGGTGTCACAACACCTAGTTCCACAGCTGCCGAAACTGTTAGCGCTTTTCCTGTCGATCCGGTTTCGTATGGCGCAGTAACTGCAATATTTCCGAATACTGTGCTGTCTTTTTCGTTTCTATTATTGGGATCGTAGTCAGGATAATTTGCTAAGGCAATAATTTCGCCGGTTTTAGGATCCATTACAACAGTTGTCCCCGATTTTGCTCCAAATTTTTCAACTCCTTTTTTTAGCTGGTCTTCTATAACTTTCTGAACAGCTTTGTTAATTGAGGTATAAACTGAACTCCCCGATTTAGGTTCAATTGTAGGTAGCAGCGCAGCGGTAATTGCACCCCCTCTTGCATCTTTCTCCTGAATAGCAAGACCCTTTATGGGATTTAATATATCCGACCAATAAAGTTCCAACCCCGAAACTCCAATAAACTTGTCGTCTTCTTTATTTGTAAGACCGATTACGTGTGATCCTAGTCTTTTTTCGGGATAAATTCTTGTTGAGGTGTATTGAAAACTGATTCCTCTAAGATCGATGCTATTTTTATCGGTTTTTAGATTGGTTAGTTTTTCCCATTGCTCGTGAGTAAGATTTTGGGCAATAGGAATCCACCTGATATTTTGAGCAAAATTACTAGAAATTTTTTTAGAAAGTTCTGAAGTAGATAATCCAATTATTGGAGCAATTTTACCTAAAAATTCCTCCCTGGTTTGAACTCCGGAGTTTTCTAAAAAAACCAGATCGTCCATCCAAACAAACATATCAAATCTAGGTTCGGAGTAAGCTAAAACAGAGCCGTCCGAAGAATATATTGCTCCTCTAATGGAGTCGATTGTCGAGCTAAAAATTCTTCCCTTAGCGATTAAGCTAAATTTGGATGCTTCCACTCCCTGCCATCTAATGCAAAAAAAAAGCAGTATAACTGCAAAGGAGAAAGCTATTGTGTACAAAATTCTTAAGCTTTTATTCATATTAATACTTCTTTGTAGTTACCGTTTATTTTTAATCCTGTGCTACTGCCTCGGGATTAATTTCTTCGAGGTAATATAAAGTTTTTGTTTCGAGACCATACTTTTCACTGATTTCCTTTTGATTTAGGGACGAACGAGCCTTTTCAATTTCCGAAATAAGAATTTCGTTTTTAAGTCTGTAATCATTTTTTTGCTCACGCAATACTGATATTTCTTGTGTTTTTGTACCCATTGTAACAGTTATTATCATTTGTACTGCAAAAAAAGCAGCTAATACAACTGCATTAAAAACGAGCAGTTTAGAATTTAAATTTTTTAGGTTAATTTTTCTTTTGGGTTCTTTCATTTGCTTATAATTAAATGCTAGTGTTTTACTTCTTTACAAATCCATAAAGCTTTGAGCTTCTTGCTCTTATATTTTGCTTTACCTCCGAAAGCGATGGCCTTATAAATTTATCTTTGTTCTTGCCTAAAATATAATCTACCTTTCCTTTTTTTACCTGCGAATCAATAAATGCTTTAACTTTTTTCTCTTCTCCCGAATGGAAGGTTAAAACTAAAAATATCCCATCTTTTGCAAGGACTTCTGTGGATTTTTTCATAAGATTTATTAAAATATTAAATTCATTGTTTACAGCAATTCTTAAAGCCTGAAAAGCTCTAGAAAATATACTGTTATTGATTTTATTTCCAAAAACTTTGCTTATAATACTTTTGTAATCGTCAGTTGTTTCAAACATCTTTGCTTTTCTCTTCTCGATTACTGCTTTCGCTAAAGCTTTTGATTCAAAAAAATTAAAATCTGCATACTCACCAAACATTCTTTCCAAGGTTTTTTGATCCCAAATGTTCAAAAGGTCGGATCCCTTAACACCAAGGTTAGATCCAAGTCTTAGATCTAGTTTAGAATTAGAAATCAAATACGATAATCCTTCTATTCTTTCCAACTGGTCTGATGACCATCCTAAATCTGCCAGAATCTTGTTTGCGCCCGCTTTTTTAACATAAATATCTATGTTTTCAAAGTTATCACAGATAGTTTTTACTTTAACTCCACCTTTTGCAAACTCTCCCTTAGATTTTTTGCTAAACTTGTTTTTTTCCAGCCAATCCTCAAATTCATCGATAGCTCTTTTGTCCTGATCAAAAACAATTAAGTAACCTTTTTTTAGACTGTTAAGTATCTCCTTTGAATGCCCTCCGCCTCCAAGTGTAAGATCGCAGATAACATCTCCATCACGGATCTTTAACAATGCTATAATTTCTTTTAGTAAGACTGGTGTATGCATATTTTTTAAAGTTCACCTTTGTTACTTAATCTATCGGCAATATCTGTAACTTCCAAACTAAGTTTTTTAAGTTTTGATTCCCATTTTTCAAAATCCCATATTTCTATCCACTCCCCAACACCTAAAAAAATAACTGTTTTATTAAGTCCCGCAAAGCCCTTTAAAGGCTCGGGCAGAACAAACCTACCTTGATTGTCTAGTTCAAGCTCGGTTGCTCCTCCCAAAATATATCTTTTGGTATCCCGAACATTTAAAGAGAGTAAAGGCCTTTTATTTATTTCCGATACAAGATTTTCCCAGGATTTGTTATCCAGCATTAAAAGGCAATTTTCGTAACCTCGGGCAATAATTAATCCGCCCTCCATCTTATCCCTAAGCTTTTTTGGCAAAGAGATTCGATTTTTTTCGCCAATCTGTGTTGGATACTCTCCTATAAACATAGTGTAGAAAGAAGGAAAAGAGGCTTTTCCAGGTAAAAATATTTAAAAGCCAAATTCCTGCAAAGAATTTAACATTATTTGCCACTTTTTTCCACTTATCTCCACTAAAAATATATTAAAGAGAAGTATTAGAGATGTCAAGGAAAAATTGTAAATTAAAGATGTATTTCGAAAATAAAAGACTTAAAACTTAGTGTTCCAGTTGGAAAGTTAACGGCGGCATTTCGGGAATATACGTTGGTAATTTTTTTTTGCTTTTTTTCGGAGGGGTAATTACCATTTTGTCAAAATTAACTATATATTTTTTATTCTCAAATATAAAATAAAAACCTATAGTATTATCGTGAAAAATTTCCTGTTGGGAAGGAGAAAGTTCTGTAACATAAATAAATGCGGGATAAAATTTTCGATCACTTTCTTTAACCTCTGGCTCAAGATCGCTTTTTAAAACAATAAATTGGGGTGTATTTACTCCAGAGGTATACACCCGAACTGCACTTTTTTTTGGATCAGATAAATCATTTTGAGAAAATAAATATGTTCTCTCATTACGCCATATTCCAAGTATTTGGTCGTTTACACTATGTAAGTGACCATCTGGCCTAGAAGCTGGATCCTCACCATATCGTCCCATGTTGGTAAATTCGGGTAACAAATATGCAGAATAATATCAAAAATTTTTAAAATTTCAAAGAGAAGCTGAAATTGTTAGTAACCTAAAAACAAACCTTATCTTTTTACCTGTTTCTTCCTCTTAGAAGTTTTTTTAGCTTTAGACTTTTTCTTTTTAGGCTGGTTTTTGTTTACTAAAATTTTTGCAGTCGAAGTTTTTACAGGCATATTACTTTTTCCTCTTTTTTCACTAATTGTTTTAACATAATCGACTGAATTTTTTAGTAAAGCAAAACTTTGTAAAACCAGTTCGGGAGATTTTAGTGCAAAATATAAACTTCCTAAAAAAATGCCTGCTGTGATTACAAAATTAACTCCAAGAGCAAAGGCTATTACTACAATTACAGGAACAAAAATTTTGTAAATTCTGGAAAAACTTTTAAAATAAGTTTTAGTAATTTGCCCTAAAATAAGCTCTTTGCTTACTTCGACCGAAAACTTTAGGCGGTTAACTGAATGTAAAAAAATAAGATTAAAGAAAATAACAGGCACTAAAAATAAAATTATTTCGATAATTTTTATGCTATAGATATTAGATAAAATGGAAAGTAGTGATCCGCTTAGTATAATAATGTAAAAAAGAGAGGCAAAGTAAATCCTAAAAATACTGTATGTTAGTCCCCAGGTAAATAAGGATGAGAGTCTTATTACATAAAAAAATACAAATGTAATAAATGTGGCAGTTATCACCAGAACTAGAAATATTGTATTAACCAAGGTATCTGAATTTACTGTAATAATTTTTCCAATTACTGCCTGGCTGCTTAACTCTTTTAGTTCTTCGTTTTCGAACACATAATTAATGTCTAATGTGTTTTGAAAATACACTGTTTTATCGTCACGGTTTATTTTGGACACATTGGGGAGCGTTGATAGCTTATCTAAAAGGGATTGTGCATTTTCTGTTTCGGCCGATAGCGTTAGTGTAATAGCATCCTTTAAATCGCTGTAACGTAGCAAAGATTGTGTTGAAAAAAATGTTGAAGAAAGAGATATTATCCCGACCAATACTATGCCCGCAAAAAGTAAATCCGTAAAATGTATTTTTTTTAATTTCATATTCTTACTTATTTAAATATATTTTAACTAGTGCTTTAAAATTTAGCGAATTAACTACTAAAAGAGAAAAGCCTCCAACCAAAAGAACTGATAATATATCGTAAGCCCAGCTAATGTTGGTAAGCTGGAACAAAGCTGCTGCTAAAACCAAAATAAATAAGCCAATGCTTCTAAATTGCCACAGCTTCTCTTTAGTGGTCAGGTCAGTTTTTTCCAGCAACTCAACCGCATTAAATACTCCCAGAAGATAGATAGCAATAAATCCCGTAACAGTATAAATCGATAATGTTGCTCCAAAGAGTTTTAATATAACAACATTTAAAAAAATGTATGTACCGGCCATTAATGTAAATGATATCGCATAAGCTAAGTTACGTTTTACTAAAATGACAATGGCTAATAATGCAGCAGTTATAATAAAAGATACTGCAATAAATGTTGCTCCATCTCTACCGTAAACCGGTGCGATCGTTTGTGTTCCCTCTACCGGTTGGATGGATAATGTTAAAGGGGTTTTGCTTAAAAAATATGTTTTGGTAATGTTAAGGTAAATAATTTTTTGATTATTATCAGAAAAAAAATTGTTCGGAATAGCACGAACGTACTCGGATTGTGAATCGTGTCTTATAATTGAATATGAGGGCAAAGAGTCGATATTCATTATTATTAAACCGCTGTTGTTTAACATCACTTTGTTAAATTCTTCCAGTGCCGAATCTTTAAACTTAAAAACTAAATGATTACCAATTGGAACACCATTAAGTTGATCCAGGTAGTCGGAATTGATACTACCTTCAATATCGTAATCTTTTAAACTTACTGGCTCCTTTGGTTCTGTCTCGGTAGAGTTTTCTTCGGTTCTCGGATCTGGGCTAAAAGAGATATTGCCCGGAGCCAAAAGAAGATTAGAGATATACTCGACCTCCGAATAGTATTCGGGGAATTTTAGTAAAACAAAGTATTCGTCCCCAACAATTTTTCCTTCAACCCCTATTTGATAAAGTCCCGAATAATCAATTCTTTCCTTTACACTTTTTAAAAATGATTCAAACTGAGAATTAGTATCGCCGGTTAAATCAACATTTACCTTTACTGTTTTTATAACTGTAGAGAAAATTCCTTCCCCCCTTCTAAAGTCCCCCAGGTTTGAATCTTTAAACAGCAATTTTAAATTTAATCCGGTAACATCGATTGTACTTTCTCCAATTTTAACTGAAAACTGCGGTAAAGCCAGGTAGCCAAGTAAAAGAAATGCCACTATCGCAATTTTGGTTAATAAATTCCCGTGTTTATTCATTGTGTTTAAACTAAAAATATTAATTAAGCACTGGTTAGCCGGTATTTTGTTCCCCTGCCTATTCCATCTACTTTTAACAATTTTTTTCTAACCAGATCGTTTAAGTCTCTAAATGCCGTCATGGTAGAACATTCCATCATATGGCAATAATCTTCTCTTTTTATTGTTGGTACACTTTGTAAGTATCTAAGAACTTTTAACTGCCTTTTATTTAAGTCCAAAAATGGCTGTTTTTGTGACTTTTCGTCTTCTGCAATGTACTCATTAATCTTTTCTTTAGCGTTCAAAAGATCTTTAATTATACATCCGCTAAAGAATTCGAGCCAGTAAGTTACCGAATTTTCTTTGACGGAAAACTCAAAAGCATTGATTAAAGTTCCATTCTCCTGATCGATAATCTTTACAAAGGAGCTGTAAGCTTTAGCAGAAAGTCCATTCTTTATAAAAAGATAGTCTCCAATTGCCATTATAGAAAATTTATTTCCTACAGCAAAAGGTGAAAGTTCAACAAGCCTGTAAATTGCTAGAGCTATTCTTACAACAGCAGGTACGGTGGGGGTAACTGATTTGTACCATTCAACAAGATTGAAGATTTCGGATTCTACTTTTACTTCGGCAACAGTTTGATCTCTAAGTGACTTCCAGTTATCAAACTGGTCTTTTATTGTGTCACCTGCTCTTCTATATCTTGATTCCCAGCTTTCCCTCCAGCTGGCAATAGCCAGTTTGTTAAGATGTAGAAGAATTGTCGAATCAAATTCTCCGTAGGTATCGGCAATATTTGATCGATTAAATTCCAAAACATTTCTAAAGTTTTTGATTATGTAGTTTCTTTCGTCTTTAACCTCCTCGGGATTACTTCCCATCGAAATTCTCTCTGCTTCTTTTAGTGTTAGATCTACTCCAATTGTGTGGGAAAAATGAAAAAGATCTTGTGCCTTTATCCGCTGGCCAATTTTATGCTTTACGTTATACGATAAATCTGCCATAGCAAGTGATGTTCTAAGATTTTCGAGCTTAATTAAATTATTTACAAGCTTATCGGTATATATTATTTCGGGTTGATACATATTAAAAATTTTAAAAATTGTAATTGTTACGTAAATAATACATTAATTTTTTAAATTATCAAGAAAACATTTTAAAATGCTTTGCAGTAAATAAGAATTTTTTGGTGTATAATTTTATAGGGCACTTTGCCAACATAGCTCAATTGGTAGAGCAACGGTATCGTAAACCGTAGGTTATGGGTTCGATTCCCATTGTTGGCTAGATCTGATTAACGGCAACATAAAAACAATTCATCCTTGGGTGGAAAATTAAAATATCTAAATAAGGAAGGTGCTTCCTATAGTTACATAGCTATAAAATCAGCAATTATATTTTCATAATCTTTATAGCGCCTGGATGAGAGTGTTAAAAAGAGTTTTTGATGAATTATGGATTGATGCCAACCTTGAACCAGATCCTTTATGCAATGCCTGCACTAATAAGCAAGGCTAAAATTCATATTGAAATAGATGTGAGATTCAACTTATTATATGCAGCATTTTGTAAGGAATACGTAAAACTTTAGAAACTCATAACAATAGATACAGGTACAGACAGGAAATGATTGCGCTTGAATATAAGAGCTCTTTTAGATAATACACACCTATTGGATGCGCTAAAAAAGGAGTTTTCGGATAGTGCCATGTAAATTAAAATCTTAGGCTTGATGTTTTCTAGTATTTTTTCAATAAAACCGGCTAGCAATTTCTTAAGTAGCTTGAACTTCCCCTTTTTCGAGATTACATTAGGATTTTTGCAAATAACCAAATGTCTTTGCTGTAGGATATACCCAGTGGATATTGTTTTCAAACTACTAACTACTGGTGCAACCAGTTTTACTGGTACTTGTATTTCCAAAGACTTCCTGCTTACTTTCTTTTCCTCCAAAACCCTATCCTACAACTTCTCCCTCTACAGGTTTTTCCTCTTCATCATTTTGTTTATTTGTATTATCGGAATTTTCCGTTTGTGGTGCTTGTTTTGCAGCATTTTCGTAAATTTTTGCACCAGCTTCCTGGAATACTTTTAATAGTTCCTCTGTTTTGGCTTTTACACCTTCAACATCGATTTCCGACTTTGCCAAAAGCTCTTTTAACTCCTTGGATTTTTCTTCAAGCGAAGTTTTATGCTCGGCACTTACTTTATCGCCATCATCCTTTAAAAACTTTTCAATTTGATATGTAAGTGTATCTGCCTCGTTTCTAACTTTTAAAGATTCTGCTTCTTTTTTATCTTTTTCTGCATTCATCTCTGCTTCTTTTACAAATTTCTCTATCTCGGATTTATCCATGTGAGTAGAAGCTGTTATTGTAATAGATTGCTCTTTTTGAGTTCCCAGGTCTTTTGCTTTTACGCTTAAAATTCCGTTTGCATCCAATTTAAATGTTATCGAAAATCTTGGAGTGCCTCTTGGTGCGGGGGGGAGTCCATCCAGTCTAAATGTTCCTAAGATTTTGTTATCTTTAGCTAAAGGTCTTTCACCTTGTAAAACTTTTATATCGATGGCAGGTTGGTTATCTACTGCTGTTGTAAACATATCTTCGGTTTTTTCGTTTGGAATGGTTGTATTTCTGGGAATTAAAACATGCATCTCTCCCATATTAACCTCTATTCCTAAAGAAAGCGGAGTTACATCCAGTAAAGTTATATCCTGCACAGAACTATCTCCCGATAAAACAGCTCCCTGAACAGCTGCTCCTACCGCTACAACTTCGTCGGGGTTTACCGACTGGTTACCTTTTTTCCCGAAAAACTCTTCTACTTTCTTTTGTACAAGCGGCATCCGAGTCATTCCGCCTACCATTATAATCTCATCAATTTTAGATTTATCTACCCCTGCATCTTTTATCGCTTTGGCAACAGAATCAAAGGTTCTGTCGACTAAACTCATTACCATTTTTTCGTATTCGGATTTTGTAAGTTGTTTTCGAAAATGTTTTGGACCTCTTGCATCTGCCGTTATATATGGCAAATTTACATCAGCCGTTTCGCTCGAAGAAAGAGTAATTTTAGCTTTTTCGGCTGCTTCTTTTAATCTTTGTAAAGCAGCTGCATCTTCTTTTAAATCAATTCCCTGTTCTTTTTTAAACTCAGAGATAAAGTAATCGATTAAAACCTGGTCAAAATCGTCTCCTCCTAAATGAGTATCTCCAGCAGTGGACTTAACCTCGTATACACCGTCGCCTATCTCTAAAATCGAAATATCGAATGTACCTCCGCCGAGGTCGTAGACCGCAATTGTCTGATCGTTTTTTTTGTCCAGTCCGTAAGCGATTGCAGCAGCAGTCGGCTCGTTAATTATTCTTAAAACTTCCAGTCCGGCTATTTGCCCTGCGTTTTTAGTTGCTTGCCTTTGAGAATCGTCAAAATAAGCCGGAACGGTAATTACCGCCTGTTTTATTGTGTCCCCGAGGTATGCTTCGGCGTCCGATTTAATTTTTGCTAAAACTTTTGCCGAAATAACTTCGGGTGCTACCCAGTCGTTACCAAACTGAATTTCTACTCCATCTTTTGCACTTTTTCTAATTTTAAACGGTAAAAGATCAACATCTTTTTGCACTTCGACATCGTCAAACCGTCTGCCGATAAGCCTTTTAATTGAGTAAAATGTCTGCTCGGGATTTGTTACCATCTGATTTTTTGCAGTTATTCCGACAATTTCTGATGTGTTATCGACAGCAACAACAGAGGGGATAAGTCTCGACCCCTCTTTAGAAGTTATTACTTCGGGCTTTCCTGCTTGCACAAATGCAACAACAGAATTAGTAGTTCCTAAATCTATACCTACAACTTTTGCCATAAAAATAGTTTTAAAATTTAATATTTAGCACTCTAAGTATATCGCTGCTAAATTTTGTGTGTCAAGTGAAAATTTGTAAAAAAAATATTCCGTTTTTATCAAATAATTACTTAAGGAGTACTTTAGGTATTCTAAAGCATTGCATTTGACATCTTATTTTATTCATTTATACTAAAAAGTAAACAAAATCACAAAATAATCATGAAAAGTAGATCTCGCAGGATTTTTTTAGTCTTTGTTGCAGTACTAACCCTAGTACTTGGTGCGGTTGCGGTTGTAATTGGGATAAGAATAACTCAGGATCAAGCACCCGAAGACTCCAGTGCAAATGCATGCGGATCTTTTTGTGCTAATCCAGGAAATGCATCAAATCCAGGGACTTGCCCTGTAGGAGCTTTAGCTGGGGGCTGTAGTGGAACATGGCAGGTTAGAGATAGCACTGCGTGTGGATCAATTAAAGAATGTTATGTCCAGCCTTTAAATGCAATAGCACCTCCTCCTACTGTAACAGGCTGTTCAGTGCAATTTGCATCTAACACAGGATCATTTACTATTTCAAACTGCGATTCTGCAGTTTCTTTTGAACTGTTTTATAAACACGTATCAGCTGGCACCACAGATTCGCAGTGTATACCAACAACTGCCAATAAAACCACTATTAGTTTGGGGAATGGGACGTACGATCCAAGAAATTTAGGAAGTGGATGCGGAAGATGTGTTCAAGTAGACACTATCAGTGGACAGGGATACACTGGGTCAGGTGGCAGTGCGCAGTATTCCGGAGATTGCCCGGTAGTCGAAGAAACTGTTTCGTGCCATAAATGTACTGATATCCTAACAGATGGTGCAACCTGTACAACACCAGAAACATTTAGCGGAACAAGCTGCCCTGCAGGTTATGTTTCCTCTTCATCATCTTGCGGACAAACAGGTTCGAACGGAGCATGCGCCGTTCAAAAAACATGTTACAGATGTACAACGGCAACAAACGATAGCGATTTATGCGAGGCCTTTACAGTGAATTCTTCTACATGCCCTGCCGGCACAAGTGAAAGCTCAAATGGTTGTGCAAATGCTGCAGGAGGATCCTGCACAAATGTAATAACATGCTACAGATGTAGCGACTTACAATCGGATGGAGATACTTGCGAACCTTTGGTGGTAACGGGAACGGCATGCCCGGCAGGAACAAGCTCAACAGCTAATGGGTGTGCTGCAGCCGTGGGCGGATCATGTTCAGCAAGCGTGGGATGCAATGAAGTTTGCGATGGAGTTACAAAACTATGTACAGGATCGGGCCATATCTGTTTTAACGGAAGGTGTAGGTTGCAAAGCAATACCTCTTCTGAACAGTGTTTGCCGGCATCAACTCCAACACCAAGCGGGCTACCCGAAACAGGGTTATTTGACGACGAAAAGAGCGGGATAGTTTTACTGGGCTTTTTACTTATAATTGCAGGAATTGTAGAATATCGATATCAGCTATTTGCAGGGAACATTGTTAAGGCATTTGGCGAGGTCGTAAATTCGGTTAGTTTTTATAAAATAAAAATAAAAGAACTTCCGAAAGAAAGATCACAAAGGCGTGCCGAAAAACTTCTTAATAAAAGTGAAAAAAGGTGGAATAAAAAGTTTAAGGATAAAGAATAATTATTTGTTTAATGTTAATATTTGCCCCGGGTAAATTAATGCTTGTTCACCATTTGGCAAAAACCCTATTTTTCCTAAATTAGCACTAAGTATCTCGCCCCATTTTGTTCCTGTTCCGTAAAATCCCTCCGAAATTTCCCATAATGTATCTCCAAGTTGAACAGTGTATTCTTTCCCAGTTAGATCGTTTACAGAATAGTCGGTTGCTTTCCATTTACCGGTTTCTAAAATAGTTTTTTGGTTTTCTTGTGATTTTAGGTAGCCACTTTGGCTTAATCCGTAAAGTAAAACACCAGTAAATTCTTCAGGCTCTTCTCTTTGCGTGGAGACAGCTTCGGGGGTAATTCTCCCTGTAGGAACAGGTGTGACTACATTGATAACGGGAACCGATACAGGAAAGCTTACTGAGGGTGTTAAAGTGTTACCGAAATAAGGATCGAACCTTAAAAAGGAGAAAACAATAAGAATTATTCCCGCAATTATAAAAAAAATACCGATTTTGTCTCTCATTAATGTTTTGGTGCTATAGATATATTAATTATAGCACTATATTTTAACGGTACTTTGATTCTTTTGATAAAAAAAAGACCCATTTGGGTATTTTTTATAACGAAGGAGAAGGGTTAAATTATGGTATAATTTGGGAATGAAAAAAATACTTCAATTTGGAAATAAAATCCTTACAACACCATCGGTTTTGGCTGATATCAATTCTAAAGAAACACAAAAAATTATTAAAGAATTACTCGAAACGGTCGAAACCGTAAAGGACCATAGCGGTGGACTTTCGGCGCCGCAAATAGGGTATAATAAAAGAATTGCATTGTGCCGTAGAATGGATTTAGAAGAAGAGAATAAAAGTAAAAAAATAATCTGGGAAGTTATGATTAACCCTGTAATTACAAAAAAAAGTTCAGAGATTTCAACTTTTTGGGAAGGCTGCTTAAGTGTTTCCAACGGAGGGCTTTTTGCAGAGGTGGCAAGAGCAAGTGAGATAACAGTAAAGTTTTTTGATAAAGATGGAAAGGAAAAAGTATTAGAAGCGAAAGGGTATTTTTCGCATGTTGTTCAACACGAGGTTGACCATCTGGACGGCATTTTGTTTTTAAAATATGTGCCCGACCCATCGGAACTATATACTGCAGAGGAACTGGAGAGAGAGGATTAAATATGTATTTAGAGAGCCGATTGCAAATCAGTTCTAGTAATAAATAGCTGCTGAACACTTTTAAGTCAAGCCGCCTTTCCCTGCCTGTCGGCAGACAGGGAGTTCCCTCAAGGCTACATTTTTGGTTCCCTCAGGACAACACATTTTGTAGTGGTCCCGCCAAGGCGGGATAAATGAGGGCTCTCGAATTGTAGTGGTGAGGCTCTCGAACCACTACATGACCGACATGCTTTGAATTACCTATCATTTTACACATTTTCTATTTTCAACAGCAATACATCGTGATATATTATTACCAATATTGTAAATTATTATGAAGATTAAAAGGCCAAAAATCTTTTTTATTTCCTCAAATGCATTAAAGCTTTTGGTTGCGTTAACCCTTCTTTTTCTGCTTGGGCTAATTTCGTTTTTTGTAACTAATAACTCAATTGCTCCGGAAGATAGTAGCGCCGACCCCAAACTTGTTAAATGTGAACTTGCGTATAACGACCCTGGTGCAGATTGTGGCCTTAACAAAACCATAAAGGCAGCTGTTTGTTCAAACAGTGGACAGGTTAAATGTAAAGCATTCGAGAAACCATATGTAAGCTTTAATGCAACATCATGCCCCCCCGCTACAAACGACTTGTCATGTACATATTTTTGTAAGGCTGATGTACAATGTAAGAAAACAATTTGCGACAAAAAGCTTGAATCAGGCTCAACGGATGCTCCAACAGAAATAAATATCCGTTCAACTACTACTGCAAAAGACTCAAGTAATATTATTGGAGTTATTAAATCCGGGAAAAAAATAACTTACTCATCAATTGATAAATGTTCGATTGGCACTGATGATAAGAACTCAGTATGGGTTTATGTAAATGTTGACGCAGATGATGTTACTATAAAACATCCTAACCTGGACAAAAATAATAGGCCAGACACTGTTGGAGGCTATGTTAATGCATGTACCCTTGGGCTGGGATGGAACTGTTTAACAGGAGGAAGCGATTCCGATACGGGTGGAGGTGGAAATACCGGCGGGGGAGATAATTCAGGAGGAGGAAACACAGGAGGAGGGGGCAATACCGGAGGAGGAGGAGGAAGTACAACACCAACAACATGTAATAGCGATCCGTCTACTACCGATGCGCAATGTTTTAATAAAGAGGTAAATTCCAATCAAGGAGGGTGTACATGTACTTTAACGAGCGGTGCAGGATGCAGGTGCCAAACAGCCAATGTAGCTCCTGCAACAAATACTTGCGGACAGGCTTGTAACGAAAATTTAGGATTGTGTGTTAGCGGTTATAGCTGTGCATTTAAGGAGAGTTCTTGTCTTGTGGAAGCTAATGGAGTAAAACAAACAGGCATCTGTGTACCAAATACAATGCCGGAAGGAACAGGATATACTGTAAACACTTGCAGTAATCAACAAGGAAAATATGTAACTAATTCTTCGAACGATAATATAAATACAGTAGACTTTATTGCCAAGGTTTGCACAACAGGAGGAGGTGGCGGAGGAAGATGCGGTCCTTGTGGTCCGATGGATACCGATGGAAATAATAAAATAGATATAATAGATTTTTCGTATTTTGCACAGGCTTATACATCAAGCTGTCCTGCTGAATGGAGCAGTAAAAGTTGTAATAGTTTTGGAGCAATGGCCGAAAACAATAAGTCCAAACCCGATATTGTGGATTTTGACAGATTTGTAAAAAACTTTACAGCCAGATCAGTTAACCCTACACCAACTGTAATTATAAAGCCAACTCCACCGGTTGAAGATAGAGATTCCGTTCCACCGGGCGCAAATTTATTACAAAACGGAACGGGACTTTCTAACGGTGCTGTTATGAGTAATGGTAATTTTCAGGTGGAAGGCTTTTGCACACAAAAAGGATATGGTAGAACAACAAGTAACTCTGATCACTGGTACTGTGATAACCCCGGCCATTACGAACTGAGTATTGAGGATTACGATGATATTTGTAGTCAAACCTATAATAAAAGTAATGCTTTTGCTATTCAAAGCGGATCCGGCGGGACACCGGCACAAAGCTGGCGGTGCTATTCGTTTTAGAAAAAATGTAGTGGTTCCTGCCGGCAGGCACGGCGAGTTCCATCAAGGCGCCATCTTTTTGTAGTGGTCACAACAAGACAGAATAAATTAAAGCAACTTCGTTTGCACTCAAACCAGTAGTTCTCCTCTTTAGTATGCTGTATAATTTTGTATTATCATTATTTTTTATTATGAAGATTCCTGTTTTTAAAAATTTAATCCCCAAATACGTTATAGATACTGCCAAAACGCTTCAACAAAATGGTTTTCTGGCATATCTGGTAGGAGGTTCGGTTAGAGACTTGCTTTTAGGAAAAACACCTAAGGATTACGATATCGCAACAAACGCCTATCCCGAAGAGATTATTAAAATTTTTCCTAAATCGATTCCAACGGGTGCAAAATTTGGAACAATAACAGTAGTATGCGCAGATGAATTTGACGAAAAATTCGATATAGAGGTTACAACTTTTAGATCTGAAGAAGATTATATTAATGGTAGATGGCCGGCCAAAGTAACATATGCAAAAAAAATTGAAGATGATTTGGCAAGGAGGGACTTTACAATAAACGCAATTGCAATTGATTTATTAAAGCTAGATGACCTGGACCCAAATAACGATGTTGTAGACCCGTTTGACGGTAAATCCGATCTTGAAAAAAAGTTAATAAAAGCAGTAGGAAATCCTTTTGATAGATTTTCTGAAGATGGACTGAGAGGTGTTAGAGCGTGTAGATTAGCTTCGCAACTGCAGTTTGAAATTGAGCAAACTACTTTTGAATCAATAAAGCAAACTTTACATGTAACAAAACAGGTTTCAATAGAGCGTTTTAGAGAAGAGCTGGAAAAACTTTTATACAATTCGCCAAAACCTTCGGTTGGATTAAAACTATTGGCAGAAGCAGGGATATTAGAACTTTTTATACCTGAACTTTTAGAAGGAGTTTCAATGATGCAGCCTCAATACCATGTAGACGATGTTTTTACACACACTGTTAAAACAGTAGATGAGGCAGAAGATGTGGTAAAACTGGCTGCCTTATTTCACGATATAGCAAAGCCAAGATGCTATTTAAAAGATGAAAAGGGTGTTCACTTTTACGGCCACGATTTAATGGGTGCCGAAATGACTAAGTTGATTCTTAAGCGGTTAAAATTTTCTAACGCTGAAATAGAAGAAACATCCCGCCTTGTAAGATGGCATATGTTTTATTATCCATCGGTTAACTGGCGTGAGGAAAAAGAGGGAAAAAGAAATGTTTCGGAATCTCTCTTAAAAGAATGGAAAGATGAAATTGAAAATAATCGCGAAAAAAATATTCATGGCTGGAGCGATGCAGCAATAAGAAGACTAATTATTAATGTGGGAGGAGAAGAAGCAATCGAAAAATTAATGAAACTTAGAATTGCCGATGCAGCTTCGAATCCTAAAAGCGAATTTAACCCAAAGGAACTGGATATTTTATCTAAGAGAATCTCAGCAGTAAGAGCAAAAGATATGGCTTTAAAAGTTACAGATCTCGATATAACCGGAACCGATCTAATGCAAAACTTTAATCTGCAAGCAGGTAAAGCAATTGGAGATACTTTGAAATTTTTACTGGATAAAGTTGTCGAAGAACCAGCTTTTAATAAAAAAATAGATCTGCTAAGGCTGGCGAAGCAGTATCTGGAAAAAGAAAACGTGTAAGCCTAGTTACAAGGTTTTGTGTAAATAATAGCTCTCCGATAAGTTCAAGATTAATTTAAAAATACTTAAGAAATTCAATCGATGAGAAAAATAGTTATCAAAGCGAAAGCGAACCAAAACTTAATGCACTTCTCTTTATTTTAACGTAAATAAATATATTCAATATATTTTTATTCTATTTCTACAATAGTAATATACACTCAGGATTTCATTGACCTAAAATTTAGCTCCTGTTATTATCTTGTTAAGGAGAAAAGTAGTAGGAAGTATTGAAAAATATTTCCGGACTAAGTCGTTTGGTTAAGCCCCAGACGTGTACGCGAACCAAAAACTACTTTTCTCTTTTTTTTTATTAAATTATTGGAGGAAGTTGTTCCTTCGAACTTTCTTCTAAATAGCTTTGGTTTAGATACATATTATCGCCAAAAATTTTTCTTAAAAATTCTACGGTTTTGTTAGTATCTTTTTCTTTTCTTACTATATCGGTAATAAGTTCAAAAATCCTTTTTAGTTGTTCCTGGCTGTACCTTATGCCTCCTTCGCCGGGCTTTTGTAAAATAAAATCAATTATAGAAAATGTTCGTTTAGAAGCCAAAGGAAATTTTTCAAGCTCTTCCATTAAAAGTTTAGTTACCATTACAGGCTTTTTGGACTGCAGAATATATTCATTTATAAAATGAATTGCTATCTCGAACGAGATTTTACCCTGTTTTATTGATTCTCCCAAAAATTCGTATGGAGAGAGCTTGGGAGAGAGGATAATCGGTTTAATTCCTACACCTAACCCATTTTGCTTTGTATAAAAATATCTAACAAGTTCAATTACCTCGGCCTCTCCATTATGAATAAACGAATTTATTATCCAAAAAACCGGTTTTCCCCAACTGATTATCTTTGGAGCAATAGCATTTATTAAAGGCAGCTGGTTAGCAATAGAACCGGGTGGAATAATAATAAATTCGGCCTTTTTAAAATACTCTTCTAAAACATCCAGTTTAATCTCCACTTTTTTGTTAAATGGAGGTGATTTATCAACTAAAGTATAAGAATGCGGTGTTATAGGATTATTGTTTTTATCGATAACATCTTCTCCTATTAAGGTAGTTTGAGAGTCGGATGCAACAAGGATTGCTCTGGTTTTGGAGATAAATTCAAACCTAACATGTTTAGGTAAAAGTTTTAGGCGCTTAATTTCGTTAAAAAACTTTTTATCCTCTCCAAAGTATTCGCACATTAAAAAATTGTTAAAAAGATTCCCAACCGAAGTTTTGGTGTCTAAAATGCTATTATTTGTAAACTCCTCCAGATATTTTTGGTAGATCTCTAAAAATTGGTCAGCTCTTTTTTTTAGGTTGTTGCTAACGTTTAAAATAGTTAAAAGCTTTAAAGTTGCATTTTTTACTTCTAAAAAATTATTGCTTCTAAAAAAAAGAAGTTCAGAAATTTCTTTTCCCTTTTCACCTTTATTTAAATATTGGGCAAATCTAATCTGGTTAGATTTTAAATCGCCGGGAGGCCTTATACTTTCAATTTTTTTATATGTTTTTGGGTAAAGTTTTTTCCAACTATCTGAGATTCTTTGTATCTCTTCAACACCGTTCGGTTCTTGAGAGATTTTAAACATTGTTTCGATAAAGTGAATCTGCGTTTTCGTATCACCGCCAAAATCATCAACCATTAAAAAGGTCATAATGTTATGATCCATAATTAAACTGTCCAAACACGAAGGACCGTGTCCAGATAGCGCTAACACCCAGATTTTAGCTTTTTTCATATACTCTTTTCTAATTTGCCTTTAGATAATATAATTGTAATTATTTAACCAACTATCTATTATGAAAACAATTACTCTTTTAGGATTTATGCTAAGCATTATACCTTTTTGTTGCCTTTTGTGTTGCTGTTCATTAACTTTAATCTTTTTTGGAATTAGAAACCAGGATTGGTTTAAAAATGAATATTGCTATCAACTTATAATAAGAACTGGAAGTTTAAATGCCGACCCACTTAATCTTTGTAAAGATTTTAAAATTCGTTAATTCTTATCTTTGAAAAATGGAATACAAACCAAGTGACTTCGAAACAAAATGGAGAGAAAAGTGGTTAAAAGATAAAATCTATTCAGCGGGTTTAATTGATAGCAATACCAAGAAGTTTTATTCTCTGTACTCTTTTCCTTATCCTTCGGGAGATGGATTGCATGTTGGGCATGTAGAGGGAATGGTTGCGAACGATATTGTTGCAAGATATTACAGAATGAATGGTTTTACAACAATTATGCCGATGGGCTGGGATGGCTTTGGATTACCGGCCGAAAACTTTGCCATAAAAACAGGGGTTCATCCACATATAAAAACCGAGGAGTCTGTGGCTAATTTTATTGAGCAGATAAATAAAGTTGGGATAGGTGTTGACTGGGATAAAGAGGTAGGAACACATAGAGCCGATTATTACAAATGGACTCAATGGATATTTTTGCAGCTTTACAAAAAAGGATTAGCATATAAAAAACTTGCACCAGTAAACTGGTGTCCAAAAGACCAAACTGTTTTGGCAAACGAACAGGTAATAGATGGCAAATGCGAAAGGTGCGATACCCTTGTCGAACAAAAAGAGATGTCTCAGTGGTTTTTTAAGATAACAGATTTTGCCGATAGACTGGATAAAGATCTCGAAAGAGTAGATTGGCCCGAAGGAACAAAACAGCAACAAAGAAACTGGATAGGTAAAAGTGAGGGTACAAAGGTAAAATTTAAGGTTGAAGGTGAATTCACTTCGACTTTACCCGGAGAAATTGAAATTTTTACAACCAGATTAGACACAATTTTCGGGTGCACCTTTTTAGTTGTATCGCCGGAAAATCAAGTTATAGAGAAGTATAAAGATGTTATTCGAAATATCTCTGAGGTTAGAGAATACGTAAAAGCTGCCAAAAATAAAACAGACCTCGAGCGCCAAATGCAAAAGGAAAAAACAGGAGTAGAGCTAATGGGGGTTAAAGCTATTAACCCTTTTAACCAGGATAGGCTTCCAATTTTTGTTGCAGATTATGTTTTAAATACCTATGGTACCGGTGCGATTATGGCAGTTCCTGCCCACGATGAAAGGGACAACGAATTTGCCGTAAAATATAACCTTCCTGTATTTCCCGTTATTGCAAAAGAGTTTGGAGAACCAAAACCTAACGAGCAGTTTGTTGATGGTGTATCTTTAGTTTTGTTTAATAAACAAAATGGAGAGTATGGATTTATTAAACATAAAAACGGATTTGTAGGGCTTGTTTCTGGTGGTATAAGCGATAACGAGGATTATTACCAAACTGCAAAAAGAGAGCTAATGGAAGAAACAGGGCTTTGGGACTACGAATCTATTCACAAACTTGGTGAGGTTGTTTATGCACACTATTATCATTCTGGTAAAAAAATAAACAGGTTTGCAAAAACACAGGGAATGCTTGTTGTTTTAAATTCAGCACAAAAAAAAGAGCTGAGTTTGGAGGAGCACGAAGTCGGGTTTGAACTTGTATGGCTTTCGCCGAAAGAAATTATAGAATCTTACAATGCCGAAGGCACAAAACACTGGCAGGAAATACTTTTGCGAGGCGTTAGATTGACAAAAAATTTAGGGCTTGATACAAAAACTAAAATTGAAAATTTCCCCGAAAATCTCTTTACAGGCAAAGGAGTTTTAGTAAATTCATTTAAAAAACCATTTAGATTTGATTATGTTAAATCGGTAATCGTTATTAAAGAGCCGCTTATAGCCGATTCGGATTTAGAAAGGTTACAAGATAAATATAAAATAAGCTATAACAGGTTTGGCTATTGGCAGGGTGTAGATTTTTTAAAAACTGATAATTCACTTTTTATTGTTGGCTATGATCTCAAAGAAAAAGATGAATTATTTATAGAATTCAACTCTTTAAATATAAAGTGGGAAAATGTTTTTGAGTATGTAAGTTCTGCAGAAATCTATAAATTTAGTAATTCAACGACAAAAGAACCGGTAAATGACATTAACTTAACAAAGAGCGAGAATGAACTTTTGGAATTTATCTTTTCAAAAGCAGAAATTGATTATTCGCAAAAAAGTTCTGATACTGCAACAAGCGAAATGCAGGATTGGCTTTTAAAAAACGAATTAGGAGAAAAGACTATTTTATATAAATTACGGGACTGGCTTGTTTCTCGCCAAAGGTATTGGGGAGCTCCGATACCAATTGTTTACGATCCGGAAGGAAACATTCATCCCGTAAAAGAAGAGGACCTGCCGCTTTTACTGCCCGAAGATGTAGATTTTAAGCCTACCGGGGAATCTCCAATAAAAGCAAGTAAAAGTTTTAAAGAAATTGCCGAATCCAAATACGGTAAGGGATGGTATTTTGAATCGGACACAATGGATACTTTTGTAGATTCCAGCTGGTATTTTTTAAGATACATTGAAAATAAAAACGAATCGGAAATCTTTTCTTTGCCAAAATTTTTGCCTTCAGTTACAAATTCCGAAAGTAACAAATCACTTTACCAAGTGCTGGAAACACTCGTAGGCAAATTTGCCGAACAAAAAGTTGATTATGCTGTTTTCGGGTCGGTAGCCGTTTCTTTGTTAAACAGATCTCCGCACAAAGAGCTTGGAGATATTGATTTTTTTATTTCAAAAGATTCTATCGACACTGCAAAAAAGATTTTAGAAACTATTGGCTGTAACTTTGAATCTGAAAGCGAAAATTTATATGTAACATTAAAAAACGACCAAAGAGGGCAGATTCTAGCATTTAAGAAAGGAGATTTAGAGGTTGAACTTATAGAGGTAGAATGGGATAAAAAGATATGGGAACAAAGAGTTTTAGTTCCATTTAATAGCAGTATTGCATATATAGCGCCTTTAAACAGTTTGATTAACCATTATAAAAGAAGAGAAAACACCCAGCTGATAAATTTTTTGGAGGCTCAAAATACACAGGCTAATCTTTGGCTTCCTTCGGACTTGTATATTATTGGAACCGAGCACACAGTTTTACATCTTTTGTATTCTAGATTTTTTACCAAATTTTTTTTCGACCAGGGCTATATTAATTTCGATGAGCCTTTTACAAAGATGAGACATATGGGTTTAATTTTAGGGCCGGACGGCAGAAAAATGAGCAAAAGATGGGGAAATGTTATAAATCCAACGGACGAAGTAAACACGTTTGGTGCCGATACCCTTAGAATGTACGAAATGTTTATGGGACCATTTGAAGAAGCAAAACCTTGGAACAATAGGGCAGAAAACGGTGTCTTTAGATTTTTAAAGAAAGTCTGGGAGCTAAAGGACAGGGTAAAAACAGAAATGATAAACCTCGAAGTAGCAAAAAAGCAAGAGGTTGCTTTACATAAACTTATTAAAAAAGTAAGTAGTGATATAGAAAACCTCTCTTTTAACACCTCAGTTGCTAAATTTATGGAAACTGTTAACTATTTGGGTGAATTTGAATTTGTTAAAAAAGATCTATTTGAAATATTACTTAAACTTTTAGCCCCCTTTGCTCCATTTATTACTGAAGAGCTTTGGAGCATTTTAGGCAACAGTTATTCCATTCACCAATCAAGCTGGCCAGAAGCCAGGGAAGAGCTTTTAAAAGATGAGACAGTAAAAATTGCTGTTCAGATAAATGGGAAAGTTAGGGGAACTATCGAAGTTTCAACCGAGGCACTGGAGTGGGAAGTTATGGCCATGGCCAAAGAGGAAAAAAACATTGCAAAGTATTTAGATGGTGGGATAAAGAAGATAATATACGTAAAAGGGAAAATTTTAAATATTGTTGTTTAAGGAGGAAATAAGATTTTAAAAAATAGCTCAGTGTACTTCCTTTCCTATCAGCCATATCAGATGTGAAAAGTATTGAGGTATATGTATGTTTACATAAAGTTTTCTACTATTTTGTTAAAATGTTGCAAACTTCTTCTTTTTCCTTTTGATACTCAAAAATCACAGTAAAAACCATGAAATTGCTTTTCAAAAGACTTTATAGTACAATACAGTAACTGCTGCCAGTTATTAGTAACTAAGCAGAAAGATTAGCATTAAATCTGGGGTAACTTTTATTTAAAATTTATGTCAGAAAACACAATTTTTGGAAAACTTGGGATTTTATACTCAAGAATTCAAAACGGGTATGCGGTGAATGGAGGAGGGCAAACAAGACATAAGCTTTCCATTGAAGAAATTGTTAGAGCATGGAATTTGCCAGAAAATATTACACAGTTTTTACGCAGAGCATCTATTTACTCTAAAGATCTTGAAGGTAACTTTGTTTTACACGTAATGGTATCGGATGCCCCTTATTCAGATTATAACTTTATGGTTGCATTAGATAATCCTGATGCATACAGCAATCCGAATGATTCTTTGGCTGCTATTGTTCACGAAGCGCCAGATTATATTTCTGAGGAGTACTGGAGATGTTGCTTAAAGATTATGGATTTTTTTTATACAAATTCAGAAGAATTTGGTAATGATACTTGTTTTATTATTGAAAATACATGTAGAGAGGTAAGTGGGCAGGTTAGAGTTCCAAGATCTATAAAATTCATTCACGCTCAAGTTGGGGCATTCTCGAGTACAAGTTTGCAGCCGGCAAGATCTGAACAACTTTCTCAAGATGAGTTAGAAACTGAGAGAGAATTATGGAAAAATATATCTTTTGATTTTGTGAAAAAAATAAACTCAAAATGCCAGCGCAATTTTGAGCCAAATTTAAGTAATTATCCCACAGGGTACAACGTATCAGTAACTTTTAATTCTGAAGATGGTTTTGAGTCGTTGGCACCAGAAGTTAACAGTATATTAAGAGCTCATCATAAAGCATACCATGAAATTGTAAAAAGTTTTCTAGAAAACATTAATGATCCAAGGCCTCAACCTTCGTATGTTACATATATAACAGTAAGAGATAATAAACTAATAATTACAATATCGCCTATCCTTGTTTCTTATGGCGGTGGGCTAGATGCAGCAGGCATAATTACAGCAAGAGATCCTCAGGCACCTTCGATTCATACCTCCATTGAAGAAAGAAGGGAACAAGCAAAAGTGATGATGCCTGTAATATTAGAACAATAAACTGCAATTTACTATATAGTAAATATGCAATATAATTTGAAAATAATTTTTAAGAAAGATTTTTTTATGAGTACTGAATTACCCAATACTAAAAATATGGAGCTTCTTCAAAGTACATTTGGGGAGGAGATTGTTAATGATTTACAAGAAAGATATCCACAGGCACTTAATGCTTTGTTAATGCGAGAGCCTATTCAGATTAACAAAATTTTGAGTTTGCAAACTCAAATTGAAGATATTATTCATAAGCTTGCAGCTCAACTGGGAATTAATGAAAGTATGGGGGTTGTAGACGTAATGCATAGTTTGTCTTCTTCCACTCTAGAACAAACAAAGAGAGAGCTTGAAAGTATGAATTCTGGGAAGGTTATGATTTCGGTAGCTGGGCCTGGTGGCGCTGGAAAGGACACAGTACTAAAAGGACTTATAACTTTACTGGAGGGAACACATATAGATAAAGCTGTTTGTACCACAACGAGAGCCGTGCGGGCAGATGATACCCCAGGAGAATCGTATCATTTTAAAGATCAAGAATATATTGAAAATTTATTAACCAGTGCTAAAATTTCTGATGAACATGTATTAACACTTAACAATTTGGGAATTAGTAATATAAATGTTGGAGATAGGTTTTCGAAAGAACTTTTAGAAAAAATAAAAGATAAGAGTGGAGTAAGAGGCATTACAATTTTTTTTGAAAGTGTAGAGGGAGTAGAAGAACATGCGCTATATTTAACATATAACCCGGGCAGGGGGTGGTATACGATATTAAATACAGAGGTGAATCGGGCAGCCCAATCGCCGATATCAGTTGTAATTGAAGACCCTCAAATAGTTACAAGAATTATTCAAAGTCGGGAAGCAAAAGATAGAAACTTTTTGGGGAAGGTAATCTGCGTTTTACCACCACATCCAATTATAATGCATATGGCACTTAGAGCAATATCCAGGGATGAAATACTGGCCAACAGAGAGTTATCGTTTGAACAGCTTATGAGTACAATAGGTGAGCGTCAAATTGCTTTGGTTAATGAGTTTTCTAGAATACCAAGCAAATTTTTTATTCTTGTTGTAAATGACAGACTGCAAGATGGTATTCCTACCGCAAGTTATCTTTTAGCTGATGTATTTAAGACAAAAAAATAAAAAAGATAATTTACGTTAAGGGGAAAATTTTAAATATTGTTGTTTAAAGTCTATATATTTGTTAATGTTTTGATCTAACATTTTCTTTCAGTTCAACTTTCTGGCCTCATAATATATCTGGTAAACTCATCCAACGACCCTAAACCATATGGAATTGCGGGTAACGGAAAAACGGAATAATCACCGCTAGAATTGGGCATTGTTTTCTGTGAGCCTAACAACACCGCATTGGGAAGTGCGTTCTTGACTTCTTTCATCAAGCCGGATCCCCTGGGGTTTCCCTGTAGAGTATAACAACTTCGTAAGATAACTGCATTTATTTCCTCTGGATTATATCCATACCGTGGATTGTTAAAATATTAATAATTTTGTTCAGCTTAACAAGAGTTATTCAAGTTATATAAACTCACCTGTTTTGCATATTTTTTGGTAAAATTCGTAAAAGGGAAAATTTTATGGAGATTACTGATCGACAAAAAAAACTGCTACTATTAATAATTTCGGAGTTTATTGGGACTGCCGAGGCTGTAGGCTCTATTAGCCTTCAATCAAAATACCATTTCGATATCAGCCCTGCTACAATTCGAAACGAAATGGCCGATTTGGTGTATGGGGGATATCTATACCAAAAACATAATAGTGGAGGAAGAATTCCAACAACAAAAGGATGGAGATATTTTGTAGAAGATATTTTAAAAAAAATACATAATGATGAAACTACAATAATGCCCGACAATAACATTAAGTCGGTATTATATAAATTAAAGGAAGATAAGCCTATGTTAATAAGGCAGGCGATAAATCTTTTAAGTAAAATTGCCGGAAATGCCACAATAGCTGTTTTAAGAGATAATATTTATTACTCTGGACTTTCGGAAATGGTAAATATCCCCGAATTTAAAGATTCGGAGTCTTTACAAAAGATTTTAAGAATTTTAGAGGACTATAAAAGTATGTCTGAACTTTTAAATAAAGGTCTTCCAGATAACGATTTAAACATTATAATTGGCGAAGAAGCCGGCATGGACAATTTTAACGAGTATTCAGTGGTTTTTTCGGAGATTAGAATTAACGGCAATTTTGAAGGGTATATTGCAGTTGTTGGTCCAAACAGGATGAAATACGATGTAATTCTTACGGGCTTAAAAAACATTTGCGAAACAGTTAGAACAATTCTTTGTGATAAATAGGAAAAGTTTTTAGCAAAAAATTTTGCTCTCAATTACTTCTCTCTGCTAAAATTTGTTAATGAGTTTTACACACTTACACGTACATACCGAATATTCCTTGCTGGATGGAGTAAATAGAATACCAAAGCTTTTTGAAAGGGTAAAAGAGCTTGGAATGTCTTCTGTTGCTATTACCGACCATGGAGTAATGTATGGGGTAGCGGAATTTTGGAAATTATCAAAAGACTTTGGAATAGATCCCATAATTGGGTGCGAAGTATATTTAGCACCCAAAGAAAGAACATTGCGTTCAGTTGTTGAAGGAATAAAGTACTATCATCTTTTACTTCTTGCTAAAAACCTTACCGGATACAAAAATCTTGTTAGGATGGTTAGCATTGGACAGCTCGAGGGAATGTATTATAAACCCCGAATAGATAAAGAAACTTTATCGAAATATTCCGAAGGAATTATTTGCACCTCTGCCTGCCTTGCAGGACCTTTGTCGAGGCATATTTTAAAAAATGAGGAAGATAAAGCAATCTCCTGGCTTAATTTTTTAAGTTCTGCATTCCCGGGTAATTTTTACCTGGAACTGCAAAGACACGGGTTTGATGGAAGTGATAATGTTAAGCAGAATAACGATTCCCTAAATCTGGAGCTAGAGGAAGATATGGAATCGATTGATAATCAACTTGCTCAAGCTAAAGTAAATATAAAATTAAGAGAATACGCCGAAAGATTTAATTTACCACTGGTAGCAACAACAGATGCTCATTATCTTAAGAAAGAGGATAAAGATATCCAATCTATTCTATTTTGCATTAAAGATGGAACACTTTTAAATCAGGATGGTATCCGTAAAGGGTACGAAGGCACGTATATTCTTACCCCAGATGAGATAAAAGCAAAATTTTCGGACGTTCCTGAGGCACTTGAAAATACTCTAAAAATTTCGGAACAGATTGAACATTTTTCTCTAAAAGGCGAAAGGGTTCAGCCTCATTTTTGGAATACCCCCAAAGAAAGTTCTGCTAAGGAAGAACTAAAAAAGTTGACATACATAGGTGCTTTGGATAAGTACAAAGTTAATACTTCGCAATACTCTATTGATTCTGTAATAAAAAAAATACAGAAGGCAGATTTTACAATTCTTCCCAAAATTTTTGATAAAGAGTTGGTAGATAGAATTGAATTTGAACTGATGGTGATCGATAAAAAAGGCTACAACGATTACTTTTTGGTGGTAGGAGACCTAATGCAATACGGAAGACGAAACGGTATTCTAGTTGGAGCCAGGGGTTCTGCAGCGGGTTCTGTTGTATCTTATGCTCTCGATATTACCAATGCCGAGCCTATTAAATGGGAACTTTATTTCGAAAGATTTTTAAATCTCGAAAGACCGTCCCCTCCTGATATTGATATGGATATCCAAGACGATCGAAGGGACGAAATTGTAAAATATGCAAAAGAAAAATATGGGGAAGATTCAGTTGCTGCAATTTGTACATTTGGACAGCTTAAAACGAAAGCAGCTATTAGAGATGTTGCAAGGGTAATGGGCATAGATTTAAAAACAGCAGACCGATTATCAAAAATGGTTACTGTTTTGTTTGGAAAACCTTTTACAATCGATAAAATGCTCGAAACTTCGGAGGAATTTAAAACACTTCTTAATTCTTCGCCGGAATTACAAAAACTTGGAGAGGTAGTAAGAAAAATTGACGGGATGAAAAGACATATCTCGACTCACGCCGCAGGCTACCTGATAACACCGGAGCCTATAACCAATTATATGGCTCTACAAAGAGATTCTAAAGATCCCGAAAAAATTATTACCCAAATGGACGGCACATATATCGATAAGCTCGATTTTATGAAGTTTGATTTTTTAGGGCTTAGAACACTTACAATTATTAA
>JAMQHH010000008.1 GCA_025993875.1 Candidatus Dojkabacteria bacterium | reverse complement strand
TGACCTCACGGAGAATCGAACTCCGATTGCTAGATTGAGAATCTAGCGTCCTAACCGTTAGACGATGAGGCCCAAAAAGCCATGTTATGGCTTTTTGCAGAACCCACAATTTTAAAAACCATGAGCTCGCTTTGTAATATAACTATAAAAGATCAAGAACCTTATTCCGAACACAATCCGTACTGTCTCTTTGCATTGTTACTTTAACTACTGTGCGGCAGTTTCCTCTGATTTTTTCGACTTCTTTTTCTTTGGCGCAGTTTCCTGCTTTAACTCTTTGTATTCTGTTTCGCTTTTGATATCCAATGTCCAGCCTGTTAGTTTGGAAGAAAGCCTTACATTTTGTCCCTCTTTGCCTATAGCTAAACTTTGTTGTGCATCTGCTACTACAATCATTGCTTTTTGGTTGGCTTTATCAACCAGTTCAACCTTTAGTGCCTCCGCTGGTCTAATTGAATTCATTATAAATGTTTCGATATCTTCGTCCCATAAAATAATATCAACTTTTTCCTCAATGTTCCCAAATTTTAGCTCGTTAGAAATTGCATTAATTCTTACACCTTTTTGCCCTACACATGCTCCTATTGGGTCGACACCCTCTACAATCGATCTTACGGCAACCTTGGATCTGGATCCGGCTTCCCTTGCTACCGATACAATTTCAACACTTTCCGATTCTATTTCCGGTACTTCAACTCTAAATAATGCTTTTAGAAATTCCGGTGCCGATCTGGAAAGCATCATTACTTTTCCTTTACCATCATCTTCAATCGATTTAAGTAATACTTTAAGAGTACTGCCCGATCTGTAAAATTCGTTTACAATTCGATCATCTTTAGAAATAACTCCCTTCGCCTTACCTACCTCGCAAATTACATCTCCTTCTCTGGTAACCCTCTGCACAAATACCGAAATAATTGTTCCAACTTTATCTGAAAATTGCTTAATTATGGCATTCTTCTCGGCTTCACCAAGTTTTTGCATAATCACCTGCCTCGCAGCTTGAGCAGCGATTCTTCCAAAATCACCCTGAGCCGTTATATCCATTTTTAAAAGGTCTCCCCCCTTTACTTTTTTATCTGTAAGCTTTTTGGCGTCCTCTAAACTAATTTGCATGGAATTAGCGGTAACACCAGCTACTACTTCTTTTAAGGCATAAACTGCAATATCTCCCTTTTCTGGATCAATTTCTGCAATAAATCTTGTCGGATCGTCAATGCCATAAGCACTAACAAAGCTTGAAATTAGCGCCTCCTTAATAGCATCTACTATCTCGTTAATTTCAATTTTTCTTTCAACCGCAATCTGCCTTATAGCAGACATAAAATCTGTTTGTGCCATATATCTTTCTTTAAAATTTTAAATATTCTTAGTTATTTTATATAATTGTCGGTAAAAGCGAAAGCCTTTTAAAAACAAAAAGCCTGAAATAACATCCGGCTTTAACTTTTTCAATTATACCACAAAACTATTAATAATGGCCTGGGGTTTAAGATATAATCAGTAAGTAGTAAAACCCGAAAATTTTAATGAATATGCAATAAGGATTTTGTTTATAATTTATATACCAAGTGATAATTTTAAGTGAAAACAGGGTTCAATATCAGTGAGTTATAATTGCAAATTATTCATAACAGGTTTAAAATTTTTCTATTGAGTAATAAATATGGCTAAACAAAAACAAGAGGAAGAAGATTTTCAACTCGATTTAGGTATAAAGGAATCCCCCTCGATTAAGCTGCAGCGTATACTGGGAGATACAAAGCTTATTATAAAAAAGAGGGGTTTGCAGCTGGAGGTTTCGACATTATGGAAATCTCCCGCTTTAGCATTTGCAGTTGCTTCTATTGCAATTATAGTTGCTTTAACTTTGGCAGGTTTAGTTTTGGGGTTTTCTACTTTCCCGCCAAAAGTGCCTTTAACTTTTGATAATATTACACAAAAATGGATTCAAACAGATAAGCTTGTTGTTATAATTTTTACACTTATTATTTGTGCTATTGAATCCGTTATAATTAATCTGGGTATAAGAGCATTTAGATTTGATAAGAGATTTGCGCTCGCTTTGTGGTGGATTATCTTTTATATAAATTTTCTTTTTTTACTGGCAATGAGCCAGATCTTTTTATTATTAACATAAATGGATTTAATCACCAACCCATACATCCTAAAAAATTTAACAACACTAGGAGAGATGTTTTTGCTTACCTTTTTGATCTCTTTATTGTTAACACCTATAGTGGGGAGAATTGCCAAATTCGCGGGTGCTATTGATAAGCCCAAAATAGGAAGAAGCGCTAACGAAAGAGGGTATTCTACAAGAATACATACCGAGCCAAAGCTGAAATTAGGCGGACTGGCTATGGCAATAGCTATAATAGTAGTTTTACTTATTTCGGGAAACTTGGCTATTCTCCCTAAAGGAATAATTTTAGGCGCGATAATTATTTGTATTGGAGGAGTTATTGATGATATCTGGGAGGTATCGGCAACATACCAACTTATTTTTCATATTTTTGCTGCATTATCGGTAATAGTTTTTTCGGGAATCTCTATAACTGAAGTCAATTTATTTCAAACAACAATAAACCTTAATTGGGTTTCAATTTTAATTGAAATAGGAAGCTTTGGATATAATTTAGTTTTTCCTGGAGATTTAATAACTTTACTTTGGATAGTAGGAATGATAAATATAATTAACTGGGTGGGAGGAATAGATGCTCTTAACGGTTCAATTACAACAATAGCTTTGTTTACTATTTTGCTTTTTGCCATTTCTAATGGCAACATTGCAATAGCGGGGTTGATTGCTGTTCATTTAGGAGGAGTTTTAGGAGTTTTACCATTTAATTACTACCCATCCAAAATTTTTTACGGTTCCGCAGGCGATTATTTAAATGGTTTTTTGCTTGCTATCTTTGCAATTTTTGCAGGTACTAGATGGACTGCTACAATATTACTTCTTGCCATGCCGATTATCGACGCATTAATAGTAATTTATAGAAGATTTAAAGAACATCCTGAACTTTTTAGAAATCCCTCAAAACTTTTTAGTATAAGCGACAAAAACCATTTGCATCATCGATTGTTAGCAGTAGGTTATACGCCCAAAATGGTTACCCTTATAGAAATGTCGATGATGGTTAGCATTTCGGCAATTGCACTATTTTTTAGTAACCTTAGGCAAGATGTTCTTGCTGTAATAGCCGGAGGAAGCATTCTTCTAACATTTTTTACAGCCGTTTTTCTTCTAAAACAAAGAAAAACCAAAGTAACTAAAAATATAGATGACGAAGAAGTTGTTGAACCTGTTATTAATGTTGTTTATAAAGATTCTGAAGAAGAAGAAAAAGAAAAATTTGTATATTAAGTTAAAACATTTATATGAGTAAAATACATCAACTAAAAGCAAGAGAGATTATAGATTCCAGAGCCAAGCCTACCTTGGAAGTCGAGCTTGTATTATCCGGAGGATTTAAAGGAAGAGCTTCGGTTCCAAGCGGAGCCTCTACAGGTATCCACGAGGCGCTAGAACTTAGAGATAACGACACAGCTAGATTTAATGGTAAAGGAGTTTTAAAAGCAGTTGAAAAAGCTGGCGAAATCTTCTCTCAGATTAAAGATAAGGAATTTAGCAGCCAGGAAGATCTTGATAACTTTTTAATTATTCTTGATGGCACGGATAATAAATCTAATCTGGGTGCCAATACAATTTTGGCGATTTCTATGGCATATGCTCAAGCAAATGCACTTAAAAATGATAAAAAGCTTTTTGAATACATTGGTGAAAGCTTCGGAAACAGCTATTATAAGATGCCTGTACCTATGTTTAATGTTTTGAATGGTGGTAGGCACGCCAACTGGGCTACAGACGTTCAGGAATTTATGCTTATTCCGCAGTATGAAAACTATTTAGATAATTTAAAAAGTGGGTGCGAGATTTTTGGAACAATAGAAAAAATCTTAAGCGGTAGCGGTGAAAATACAAATGTAGGTAACGAGGGAGGCTTTGCCCCAGGATTTGCAAAAACAGAAGATGCTTTAGAGTTTCTTGAGAAAGCAATAGAATCAACAGGATATTCACTTCAAAATGTTAAGATTGGCTTAGATATAGCAGCAAGCGAGTTTTTCGACAAAGTAGGTGGAAAGTATGTTCTAAAAAAGGGTAAAGGAAGTTATAGCCCTAATGAATGGCAAATTGAAATTGAAAGATGGGTTAATGATTATTCAATTTTAAGTGTAGAAGATCCTTTCGATCAAGATAGTTGGGAGAACTGGCAGGAATTTAGTTTAAAAAATTCTGAAAATTTAGATATAGTAGGAGATGATTTGCTGGTAACAAACACAGGCCGCATTAAAACCGCGATCGAAAAAAGAGCGTGCAATACTGTTTTAATAAAACCAAATCAGATTGGCACAATAACTGAAACACTTAATGCCGTAAAATTATCCCAATTAGCCGGATGGAAAACAGTAATTTCCCACAGATCGGGTGAAACCGAGGATGTATTTATTTCACATCTGTCAGTAGGTACAGGGTCGGATTTTATTAAGGCTGGCGCGCCAAATCGAAGTGAACGTACAGCCAAATATAATGAACTGATAAGAATTCAGGAGCAATTATTAAATGGATAAAGACTGGCGAATTATAAAATTAGACTGGGGGCATTTTGACTCTCTAAAAGAAGTTATGCTTATTGCGCTAGAAGAAGCTCCATTTGCTTTTAGCGTTGATTTAGACGAGTATGCAACAAAACCTGTATATTGGTGGAATAGTTATTTATCGCCGTTTTTTGATCCTTCTACCGGTACTATCTTTGCTGCTTTGGATAGTCAAAAAAAAATTGTCGGAATTGCAGGACTTCTTTTAAATAGTTCTAACAGAAAAAAACACAGTTGTTCTCTTGTATGGCTTTATGTATTGAAAGATTATAGAGGCAAGAAAATTGCTTCTAACCTAATAACTGAGTGTATAAGAGAAGCTGAAATAAGAAAACTTAAAAAGATCACTCTTATGGTAAACAGCACTCAGGTAGAAGCAAAAAATCTTTACAGCAAATTTGAGTTTAAAGAAGCGGGTGAACTAAAAAATGAACTTTACATTGCAGAAAAATATTACGGTGTGTTTATTATGGAGAGAGAGCTTAATTATCCTTAACTTCAATATTGAACACTCTTTTCAGTTCCTCCCTTAACTTATCGGCTTCCTCCCAGTTTCTTTCTTTTCGGGCTATTTCTCTTTTGGTGATTAGTTCTCTTACTCTTTCGGGATATTCTTTTTCTTGAGCGGGTTTAACATCAAAAAACCCTAAACCTAAAATTTTATCAAAATCTAAAATAGTAACTAGTTTTACACTATTATCTAAATCTGACTTTAAAGTCTTCCATAAAACAGCAAGCGCAACCGGTGTATTGAAATCATCCTCCATTGCACTTAAGAATTCAGCGCGATAATTTGGGTCGGGTAAAACATTTTGTATATTTGAATTTTGCAGATTTAATATTGCACTATAGATTTTATTTAATGATTTGGCTGCCGAATCTAACGCTTCGAAAGTAAAATTAAGCGGACGTGAATGATGTGCCAAAAGATAAAGATATTTTAATGCAAGCGGACTATATCCTTTTTCTTTTATCTCGGTAACTCTATAGGTATTACCAAGGCTTTTACTCATTTTTTTATTATCAACTGTTAAAAAGTCGTGGTGAATCCAGTATTTTACAAAGGGGAACTTTCCCGAGGCGCCTTCGGCCTGAGCAATTTCGTTGGGATGATGGATGGAAAGGTGATCAATTCCACCTGTGTGAATATCAAACTGTTCGCCTAAATACTTGGTGCTCATAGCACTACACTCAATGTGCCAGCCCGGAAAACCCGTACCCCAGGGAGATTCCCATCTCATTGTATGGTCTTTATATTTTCCCACTGCTTTAAACCACAAAACAAAATCCTGCGCATTTTTTTTGTTTGTGTCGGTTACCACTTCCTCTCTTACCCCTACAATTTTTTCTGAAAGATTTTGTCCAAATAGTTCTTTGTAACTTGGGAACTTCGAAACATCAAAATATACTGCTTCGGCTGTGTCGTAGGCAAACCCGTTTTCAAAAAGCCTTTCAATTTGTTTTATTTGTTCGGGAATATGCTCGGTTGCCTTGCAAAAAACATCAGCTTCAAAAATTTTTAAAAGATTTAGCATTTCAAAAAAATCCCTTGTAAAAAACTCCGCAACCTCCCAAACAGTCTTGCCGGCCTTTTTAGCACCTTTTTCCAATTTGTCCTCCCCTGTATCGGCATCAGAAACCAAATGGCCAACATCAGTGATATTCATCACATGCTTAACTTTATATCCCAGATAACGTAAAGTTCTTACAATTATGTTATCGGCTACATATTTTCTTCCATGCCCAATATGAGAGTAATCGTAAACTGTAGGCCCGCAGGAATAAACTCCAACTGTATTATTAATTTTATCTATTGGAGTAAAAACTTCAGTTTTTTTTGTTAGCGAATTATATATTTTTAACATCCTCTTTCTTCCAATTTGTTGTGTAATATTCGAAAGGCATTAATATTAGCTTTAAGAGCAAAGGTAATCTATGTCCTAAATGCTGTGACCTATATGATTTTAACGCATAATATCTTTTAATTATAGAAAAACCCGTAAATATTTTAAATTCGGGTGGCTCATTGTTGCTGTTTTTAACCAAATCCAAGTTTTTAATTCTACCTTGAATATTGTATAGCTTTTCTATTTTTAAAGGTAAAGTTGAAAATAACTTACTTACAGTATTTAAATCGTTTACCATTTTAGATAGTGCAACATGGTCCTGATGTCCGTAAATTCCCGTTCTTTCGAATGTGGCTACAGTATCAATTTTATTCTTCACAATAAAGTCGCTAATTTTATTAAATAACTCGTGAGATTGTGTATTAATTCCTCCATCGGAAAAATCCCATATCTCAAAGTTTTTAACTCCAAGTCTTGCCATTGCGCGTCGGAACTCATTTTCTCTAAGTTTACCCAAATCTTTAGGGGAGAGCTTGAATTTTTCGTTACCTTTTTCGCCCTTTGTAACTGATATTACAAAAAAATTGTTTTTAGGTAGAGCACTAATTAATCCACCAGAAGCCAATGTTTCATCGTCGGGGTGAGGGTAAATAAAAAGGATTTTTTTATGCTTGAACTCCCTTGCATAAAAGCCTTTAACATTAAAATCGTTAATTAAAATAATTAATATTACGGTACTAATCAAAACAAGAAAGAAAATCAATATTATAATCATATTTATTAGCAATAAAAGATAAAAAAAACCTCCTTTAGGAGGTTTAATTTAGGTCACAAACCCCCGGCTACATAGTTAGTTAATAAAACAACAGATAGCCGAGTTTTGTTTAAAATTGTACTTTAACATTTTCTCTTTCAGCTGCATTCATAATTTCAAAAAACTTACCTTCTTTTATTCCAAACATTGAGGCAACAAAGTTATTTGGGAAAACAACAATCTTTGAATTTAAATCTCTTACAGCACCATTATAATATCTTCGTGCACTTTCGAGCTCGTTCTCAATTTCTTGTATGCTTGATTGAAGTCTTAAAAAGTTTTCATTAGCTTTTAGCTCTGGGTATGCTTCGGCAACTGCAAAAAGAGTCTTTAATGTACCTCTCAACTCTCCCTCAAGTTGTCCTAACTTTTCCGGATCATTTCCTACATTCATCATGCCACTTCTTAATTCCGCTACTTTGGAAAAAAGTTCCTTTTCGTGAGAAGCATATCCTTTTACAGATTCAACTAGGTTTGGAATTAAATCAAATCTTTTCTTTAATTGAACATCTATACCGCTCCATCCTTCCTTTACCAGTATTTGAAGTGTTTTTAGACTATTAAATACCCCAATAACAAAAAATACTATTACTACCGCTGCAACAAGAAGAACAAGAAGGATTACTTCCATATTAGATTTATTAAAAAATATTTACCAATAAATTATATGTTAATCAGAAGCTATTGGCAACTTAAAAATGTACGTGTTTAAGTTATTATATATTTCTATGAAATTATCTTTAAAGATTGAAATATCAATATTTTTGTAGGTATCAAACTCTTTTTGCCCAATGTAAATATATTCTACTTTATATTTGTTTAAAAACTCTTTTAGATCCGAAATATTATTGGAGTTGTAGGCTTTTTCTACCTCGGATTTTCGGGTAAAAGGAATTGCCGAATCATTTCTCCATTGCCATTCGTGAGTAGGCCATCCAATTACAGTAGGTAGACCGGTATATGCTGAAATTCTAGCAAAATATGTATATGCATCTCCTACAGCTTCTAATATAATCGGGGTTCCTTTAATATTCTCGTTAATAAATTTAATTGCATAGTAATCTCCCGCATAGTTATTTTTTATATAATTAATCCCGCTTAGCGTAGATGAAATTTTAAAATTAACAGGATAGTAATCTCTAATCCCCCTTAACGAATAAATTGTAAGAATAATAAAAACAAACAAAAGAATAATTCTAGTTATTAACAGGTTCACTTTAGTTATAACTTTGTGTTCTACAACAATTAAGTATGTAAAAATTGTTGCGGCAATGCCCCACAAAATCCAAGACGCATAATAGAATTTAAAAACTGTGTTTGCCCTAAAATAGTTATAGTTTGAATTAAAAAATATGTCTTTAATAAACAAAAATTCTACTCCTGCAATAATAAGTAAGCCAGAAGTGGCTAAAAACACTGCAAACAGAAAAACACTTAAATTTTCTTTAATCTTTATAAATTTTTTTAATGCACCTGCTGTAAATATAAAAAAAATAATTAAAAATCCTCCCCATATGGTTAATAATTCTATGGGAGGGCTCTTTGTTCCCAAAGGAACAAGCCCCAGCCCACCTATTGGAGGCTTAAAATTAAGTATAAAGGGTAAAACAACTATCAATCCTGGTAGAATAACTAGTAATAATGATTTAAGAAAAAAAATCAATGCAGCTTTAAAATTAGTTTTACTTAAAAAGAGCCGTATAACCGTTATCGATAAAAAGAGATAAATTATAGTAATAAAATCCCAACTGTTAACAGTGTAATTTATCCATAATACTGGAGAAAGTAATACAGTGTAGATGGTGTTTTTAAAAGAATTTAGTGGCGTTAGATAAACCAAATATAAAAATACGAGTGCAAAAATAAAAAAAGGAAGATTTAAATAATGTCCATGCAGATCCCCAAGTATAAAGCTGTAAGCAGGGAATTCGTTTATAGTATATGGTATTAACCTTGTCGAGTATGCATAAAAGTACTGTGAACTAGAGCCGGTAAGAATTCCGCTTATTACAAAAATAAAGTAGTGTAAATTTCCCGAAAGCATAATAAAAGAAGCACCCATAAATGCAGAAGTAAATTTTACAGCCCTTCTTGCTTTGCTAAATAATTGGAGAAACAGTGTATTTAAAGCCGAAAACGAAAGAGTGAATATAACACCAATTCCAAGATTATAAGTTATATAAGTAGGCAAGGTGGAAAGTTTAGATAAAAAGGCAATAAAATAGTGCCCCATGTAATAGTAATTGATTTTTTCTCCACTTAACCAAATATCGTTTGGAGGGAAAAAATCTGTTCTTAAAATAGAGTTGATAATTCCAATATTCATTAATTTTTCTGTCCCTTCTATTTGAGGATTGAAGGATCTAATAAACGCCAATACAAAAAGTAAAGCAAAAGTAATTAATTCAGTGTAAACATATGATTTTTTTATTTTGATCTTTCTCTTATAAATTAGCCAAAGAGATATTATTAAAAATAGGAGAAAAACAATAACAACATTTGGTTCCGAAAAAGACAAAATTTGAAGAGAAGATAAAAACCAAATCGCTGTGCCAACAAGCAATAATCCGATAATTTTAGCAACCCCGTATCCGTCATCGCTCCATTTTGCAAAAATTAAAGATGCAAAGGGTAGGCCAACAATTCCCAAGGCAAATAAAATTATGTAGATTATTAGCACGCTTGCAAGTTCCATTACAGTTAAATAAACTTTCTAAGTTTACAACAAAAATTCAAATACGTTAATGCGAATAAAGTAAAAAAGAGGTAAACTCTTTATAGTAAATTTTAACCAAACTTTATGAAAAAAGCTTCACCTTCGGGTCGTATTGTGATAATAGGGGCGGGTAATGTTGGCAGTGCTATAGCTTTTTCACTTATTAATAAAGATATTGCTCAAAAAATAATAATGCTGGATACAAATACATCTCTTTTAAACTCTCAAATTCTAGATTTACAGGATTCTACTAATTTTTCGGATAGTGTTGAAATCTATTCGGGTGATTATGCCGATCTTATAGATGGTGATATGGTGGTTTTGGCGTGTGGAGTGTCGCAAAAAAGAGAGCAGAGTAGGAGTGAACTTCTAAAAGAAAACCTGGTAACTGTTAGGTCTGTTATTAGTAATATAAGGCATACAGGTAAGCAGGTGTATATTTGTGTAGTAACTAACCCTGTCGATCCACTAACCTATTTTGCTATTAAAGAAGCAAATCTGCCTCAGGGAATGGTTTTTGGGAGTGGAACACTTTTAGATACAAGTAGATTAAAGATTTGCTTAAGAGATATGCTCGATATAAGTCATAAAAATATTCATGCTTACATAATGGGAGAACATGGAGATAGCTCTTTTGCGGTTTTAAGTAGTGCAGATGTAGGTGGTATACCTATGAACATGTTAATGGATATAGAAAATGTTCGGGACGAAATTCAGTCGAATGTAAGGGATAAGGCATACGAAATTATCGATGGTAAAGGTGCTACATATTACGGGATCGGAAGTGCAGTTGCAGAACTTTGCTCCTATATTATTAATGACGAAAAAAGAATAGCCACTTTAAGTTACCTTTTAGAGGGGCAATACGGAATTTATGATGTGGTTCTAAGTGCTCCGGTAAAAGTATCTAGTAATGGTGTAGAAGCATTGCAGGAACTAGAAATGAACAGTGTGGAAATAGAACTAATGAAGGAAAGTGCAAAAAGGATTAAAGAGGAAATTTCTAACAATACTAAATAATACCAAATGTATCGATTTTGTTCTCGTGGGAAGGAGATATCACTTGTTTAAATTCTTTGCTATAATATCCAGCGTTTATTGGTAACATAAAACTTATATGGCAGGCACAACAGATGTAAGAAGAGGAATGATTATTTTATACAATAATGAACCTCATATTATTATAGAAAAAGAGTTTTACTCTCCCGGTAAAGGTGGAGCTTTTAACAGAGTTAAATTAAAGAGTATAAAAAGCGGAAAGATACTTTCCCAAACCTTTAAATCCGGTGAAAAGCTGGAGGAACTAGAAATCTCAACGTCAACAATGCAGTTTCTTTACGTAGACGGGGATATTGCTTATTTTATGAGTCCCGAGACTTTTGACCAGGTTGGTATAAATTTAGAACTTATACCGGGAAACACTGACTTTTTACATACAGAGGCGAAATACATTGTAACAAGTTACGACGGAGAGCCAATTTATGTTCAAATGCCTCCCAAAATTTCCCTTGTTATAACCGAAACTCCCGACGCGGTAAAGGGAGACAGTGTAAGTAACGCAACTAAAGAGGCAATTTTGGAAACAGGAGTTAAAATAAATGTGCCTTTATTTATAAAAACTGGAGATAAGATTATTGTAAATACAGAGGATTATACTTATTTTAGTAAAGCATGAAAACCTGGCAAAACCTTCAGGCCAATCCACATTTGTTTCAAAGATATTTTGTTAAGGAGTATTTAATTCAGTCTGTCAGAGAGTTTTTTTTACAAAAATCCTACCATGAACTCGAAAGTCCAATTTTAGCGGAGGCTCTTCCGCAAGAGAGATACCTTAACGTATTTAATGTAAAACTAAAAGAGAAAGCAGCCTATATTATTCCAACTACCGAAACCTACAATAAAAAAATACTGGCAGCAGGCCTTGGTGAACACTTTGTAATAACCAAAGTTGCAAGAAATATGGAAGAAACAGGGCCTAATCATCTTCCGGAGTTTACTATGCTCGAATGGTACCACCTTAATGCAAACTATAAAGATTTAATGACCGATACCGAAGATCTTTTTAATTTTCTTTTACCCCAAATTGCAGATAAACTTTTAAGTGAAAGAGAATTAAGACGTTTCCCGATAGATCTCTCTTTGATTGAGGCTTTAGGGGCAAAAAAAATTGTTTACAAAGAAAACATTATCGATTTTTCAAAGGGCTTTTTAAGATTTTCAATACCGGAACTACTAACCGACCATCTTAAAATTTCTCTGGAAGAGATACAAGACACTAGGCAATTTATAAAAAAGGCACAGTCATTAGGAGTAAATGTAAAACAAGATGAAAGCTGGCAGATTTGTTACGAGATGCTTTTTGCCCAGTTAATAGAGCCTAAACTTCCCCAAAATACACCTTTTTTTATCTACGATTTTCCCAAACAGATATGCGTTTTAACTGCTCCTAAAAAAGAAAATCCTAATGTGTGCGAAAGGGTGGAATTTTTTATTGCAGGACAAGAAATAGGAAACGGGTATACAGAACTACTAGATCCGATGTTACAAAAGAAAAATTTTGATCTTGAGCAAAAGGCCAGAAAAAATTTAGGGTTGGAACCAATAAATTACGATTATGATTTGGTAGAAGCTTTAAAAAGCGGGCTGCCGCCTGTTGCCGGGATAGGTATGGGACTAGATAGAATAGCTGCAATACTTTCGAACACTAAATCAATTGCCGATGTCAATTATTTTCCGGCGAGCGAATGGAAATAAAGCTTATCTAAGAGTCAGTTTGTAAGCATTAATCTGCTCTAGATTTGCACCCTCTCTTAAAATAATATGCAAGTCATTGTTATCGGGGGTTAGAGTAAAATCAATTACTTCGGAATTTTCTTTAGAATAAATTTCTTTTCTATTTGTACCTTCGATATCCGAAATTTCAAATTTTACAACGGATGATTCGGGAGAAAGCCATAAAAATCTTGCTAAAGAGCGATCAAAAACAGCTGATACTTTATCAATATAATTAATCGAGGTGTTGATAGAAACGCCGTTTAAAGCTCCGTCATTTTGATTTTTCCTGTTATCGATGTAATATGCACCTAGAGTTTCTTCCTTAAGATAAATAAATCCCATCCCATTTTGCGAAACTTTTACTATTCCTGCAGAAAATTTATCAACAATTTCGAAAAGTTTCTCTGAAGTATTTAAGTAGATTACTCCACTCGCCGAATTGATAACCAGTATATTATCAGCGTTAACAGAAGTCGTTAAAGACACTATACTTGCCGGAAAGATAAAATTTTTAGGTAATTCAAGTACCTCGCTTTTCTTATTTTTATAAAGCATTAATTCTTCTTTGCTTGGTTTTACGTAATAAACTTTATCTTTGCCGACAGTATAAACAGTTTTTGCTTGCTGCGATAAAAAAACCACGCTCATTAATTTAGAGGATATCTGGTACTCAAAAAGATTGCCGTTTTGTTCTATTAAAAGTGAAGAAGAATCATCAAACCATTCAATTTTTTCGGGGTAAAAGCCTATATCGGTTATCAGGTTTACACCTTTTCGAGGGTTACCAGCCTCGTAATAATATACCTCTTTTAGTTTTGGAATATTGATAAGTACTTTGTCCCCTTCGGGAGCAACATTTAAAAAGTACTCGTTACCATTAAGCGATTCTAAAAACTCTGTAGAAAACTCGGAGATCTGTTTGGGAGTGCTTTCTCCAAAATCTATAAGTCCTTTCGAGAGTTTTAGCCTATAAAGACCATCCTGACTTTTTAAGATAGATTCTGTTACTGTATAAAAAAGATATTCACCGTTGCTCGAAAATGCCGCTGCTCCAAGTGTTTCCTCGTTCAGTTGAACCGGAATTAAACTAGCTAATATTAAATTTGGATAAAGATCTATTACTTCGTTTTCCTTTACTAAAATCTCTTTCTGCCAGTCCTGGTATTTGGCTTTAGAAATTTTTATTGATACAGGCCCCGGTTTTAAGTATTCAACCAGGTTGTTGTTTACACTTACCGGGTTACCATTCACAGTTGCACTGTAGTTAGAAACATTGCTGCTTAGCCTTAAAATACCTGTCGATTCTATCTGACCTTCTTCTGTAACAACTTTGCCTTGTGCGGCAATAATTGCTATCATTGTACCTAGGATAATAAAGGAGATTGCAAGGCTAACACCAACAGCCGATAAAAGATACTTTTTTAACCTTTTCATAAGTATTGTTTCGTGCCGGCCGATTTATAGTCAAGTAGAGTTTAGTTAATCCGGCCTGTAAAATTTAGTATATCATAACTTGTTTACGCTTAAAACAGTTAAAAATTTTGAACTACAAAGACGAATTTTTAAACAACAAAATACTAAGAAGACTTTTTGAAATTATCCCCGGATTTCTTATTTGGGTTTTGTTATTATCACCGGTGTGGGGTGGGCTTTCTATACCTTACTTATTCATTAATTTATTGGTTGCATTATCGGTTTATTGGGTTTATCGTTCAATGATACTTACTTTAGGTATTACTATAGGATTTCTTAAATACTGGCAAAACAAAAAGCTAGACTGGAACAAAGAAATTTCTAGTCTTCAAAGAGAAAAGCTTGATAATTTTAACGAATTGCCTGGCAATTTATATCCAAAGCATCTAATTGTTATCCCAAATTATGGTGAAGATTATTCTGTTTTAAAGAGATCAATTAACGCAATAATTAGGCAAAATTATCCCAAGGAGTTAATTTACCTGGCGGTATCAATCGAAGAGAGAAAGGCTAAAAAAGATTCGGAATACGCAAAACGCGGAGACTACTTAAAACGAGATTTTGGTGAGTTTTTTCAAGATAGGCTTTTCTTTTTTGTTCACCCCGAGAATCTTCCCAACGAGGAAATAGGAGCTGCCTCTAACAGAAAATGGGGAACCAAGAATTCCGTTGTTGAGTTACAAAAACGTGGCGAAGACCTCTCACATTTTTTAATAACTGCCCCCGATGGCGATATTGTACTAAGTCCAAATTATTTAGCTGATGTAAGCTATAAATGGCTTACATCCGAAAAAAGAAATAGAAAATTTTATCAGACCGCTTTGTACACCTTTAATAATAATTACTGGGAGGTTCCATTGCTAGTAAGAATTTTAATGGTAAATATTACATTGCCGGTTTTAGCCTCATCTATATTCGAAAAAAACAAAAGGGAAACCTGGTCGTGTTTTACCCTAAATCTGCAATTGATGAAAGATGTAGATTATTGGGATACAACAATACCTGTTGGCGCAGACGATACAACTTTTTTTTGGAGGCCATATTTTTATTTAAATGGTGACTGGAGGTGCGAAGTATTTTTTTCTCCACTTAGCGCAGATGCGGTTTTTCACAACAATTATTTCCGAAACCATGTAGATCAATATAAACAGTACCTGAGGTGGGGTTGGGGTGTTATCTCCTTTCCTTTAGCATTTAAAAAACTGCTAAACTCGCGTACTATTCCATTTGTGGAAAAATTTATTAAAATATATCGTTTATTCGAAGTATTTGTTTTCTGGAAAGTTATCGCTTTTTTAATTGCGTTTGGAACTCCAATAATATTTTTAGTTAACAATAATTTAAATTTTGATGTGGTTTCGGTAGCAGCACCAAAAACTATTTCTACTCTTCTTACCTTTGCAATTGTTTTACTAGTGCCTAATACCATTATAAAACTTGCGATAATCCCCAAAAAGCCCTCCGGAATGAGCAGTTTTAGATATTTGGCGGTAAATATGTTAGAGATACCTTTTAATGTTGTTTCTCTATTTACTTTAGGCTTTATTCCATTTATTGATGCGTCTACCAGGATGATGTTTGGAAGTGCAAAAAGAAAGGTTAAGTGGTCTGAGAAATCTTCAGCTAAATAGATCGATTTCTCGGCTTAAAGTATTTATCTTAGCTTTCAGTCGTTTTTGTGTTAAGTAAAGATTAAACGATACCAGGTAATAGAAATAATAAATAGACTTGACAAGCTTTATTCGGGTAAATCAGCTTTGACTATAAAAAAACTTTTGATATGCGTAGTGAAAGTGATGAAACAGGAAGCTTCATTGACATTTGAGATTGAATAAAATTAACTAATAATTTATAATCTTTAGTGACAGAAAAGTATGTCTGTTATAGAGGTTTTTTATAAGGCGCGTATAGTATAGCGGTTATTTAGAGGATGCTCCAAAGGAGCAGAAAAAAAAGGCAAACAACCTTACTCGCAATAACCGCACCAGGAGTGTTT
>JAMQHH010000007.1 GCA_025993875.1 Candidatus Dojkabacteria bacterium | reverse complement strand
GGCTAATTTTTTTGTTAAAAACCCATTGTCTTTTGCTAAAATAACCTTCACCGTGTTCCCTTTACTCTGGAAGTAGTTAATGGTGTCCCAGAGGTTTTTATCAGAATACCCAAATTTACTATCGAGCGGTGTTACAATACAAACATTCATTAAATTTTCTCTTTAACTTTATTTAAATTATCTATTGCCACCTTATATCTTTCGGTTGCCTTATCGGGACTTCCATCGAATATAATTTTACCTCTATTTATCCAAATTGCCCTATTACAATGTAATTTGATAGCATTTAAATTGTGTGTGACATACAAAATTGTCCTGCCTCTTTTTACAAAATCATAAATTACATCTAATGATTTTTGCCTAAAATATGCATCTCCAACTGAAAGAATTTCGTCCAAAATATAAATGTCGCCATTGGCCTGTGCTGCAATAGAAAAAGCCAACCTTATTTTCATGCCACTTGAATAGTTTTTTACTGGGGTATCTATAAATTCTTCTAGCTCAGCGAATTCTACAATAGTTTTATACTTTTGTTTTAAAAACTTTATAGACATTCCTAAAATTGTACCATTTAAAAAAATGTTTTCTCTTCCGGTTAGTTCGGGATTAAATCCTACGCCTAATTCTAAAAATGGAATTATTTTTCCGCTTATTTTAAGCTCACCTCCTTTATCTGGAGAATATATGCCGGCAATAATTTTTAAAAGTGTAGATTTTCCCGAACCATTTTTCCCAATAATTCCGACAAATTCACCCTTTTTTACTTCCAAATTTATTGAATCAAGTGCTTTAAACCGCTTCGATTTATGCTGATTAAAAATCGAAATAAACCACGATCTAAATGTTGAATTTTTTCCTTCACTTATCCAAAATGTTTTGGAGATATTGGAGGCTTTAATTATTGTCTGATTACTTTCCATGTTAAAAAAATTCTGCTATCTTTTTAATTTTTGAATTAAAAAATACCCATCCAATCAATGCAAAAACAAGTGCTGCAAAAAGATAAGCGAGCACAAGTGGGATATCTATCGTACCATAAATCTGAAGGCCTGCTCGTGCTTGATTCATTAAGACTCCAATAGGGTTAAATAGCAAGTAACTACTATTCGCTAATTGATCAACCCCAAATACAAAAAAAATTGGAGTAACCCAGTAGAGTAAAAATAGTACCAGGTCAAAAATGTTTTTTAAGTCTCTAAATCTAACCGTAATAATACTTGTAAAAAGTGAGAGCCCAAAGCTAAAAATTAATAACACAAAACAAACGAACAGAAAGTATAAAATCCCCCAAACATTAATACCTATCGTTGTAACACAAATAAAAAGTATAAAAACAAAATTGATTAACAAGTTAATTAAGGAATTGATTAAAACACTTACAATCACAATTTGTCTTGGAAAATTTACCTTTAAAATAATATTTGCTCTATCAAGTAACCCCATTTGACCTTGTGTTACCATTTCAGAAAAAAAGTTAAAAATTACAATGCCTGTTAACAAGTATAGAGCATAATTTTCTATAACGTTATGTGCAGCGGAAAGCCTAACGAAGTATAAAACAAAAAACGTAGAGTAGGGCTTAATTAATACCCATAAAACACCTAAAACAGAGTTCTGATACCTCATTTTAAAACTTGTTTTAATCAATTGCATTAGCAAATCAAATCTATGGCGTTTTAGGTATCTGGACATAATTTTTTTATTAATCAGCAAGACATTATAAACCAGTTTAAATCTAAAAACAAAATTTCTATATGTGCCATACCGCAAGAAACAAACAAAATAAATATTAATGAGATAAGTACCAGTTACCAATTATTTAGTAAAAAGTCCCACGTTTCTAGTCCCTTATTTATTTGATAGAATACTAATATGATCAAAGCCAACGACTGGCGCAAAGAAAGGATGGCGCAAATTAGAAAACTAATAAGAAAGTCCGACCCCGATATTTATGAAGAACAGAAATACAAAATGCCTTCTAACCCTGGCGGTATACCTGTTTGGTATAACAATGGAATGATCTGTACTGGTGAAACATATAATAAACATCTTCGTTTTACTTTTCCAAAAGCCAAAGAACTTAAAAAATTTGACACTTGTGGTCTTTTAAATAAACAAAGTGCAATAGTTATTAAAGAAACAGACGAGCTCAACGAAACTGCCTTTAAGAATCTTATTAAAGCAGCGGTCAAAATAAACAAAGAAAAAAATAAGATGAAAAGTATATCAAAATTAGCCCGATCAATAACTTTTTGCTAGTATTATCTAATGCCGGAGTTAAAAATTGACCAAAATCAAAAAACAATTGAATTACCAAAGTATAATCAACACGTACTTGATGGCGTTCTTCAACGAATAGAAAGGGAGAAAGAACACATAAAAAGATTATTAGTGCAAATCTTCTATAAAATTCAAAATGCCGACCACATTATTTTTGTAGCCAGGCAAATTGCTATTAAAATGCATCAAATCGGTACTGAGGCCTCTACCGGGTCAATACAGTAATATTACATATCTCCAAATAACCATCTTGATTCTATATTCATCCCTTACTATTCTTCGTTTAAGAGCAAAAAAAACTTTGTTGTTATATAATCTCATTAATAAATAAAAAATTTATGAGTTCAGGAATTGTTTTTGAAGGACCCGATGCTGTAGGTAAAAATTACCTAGCACTAAAAACAGCAAAAATGCTCATTGAGCGAGGGGATTGTGTTGTTATGACAAATTTTCCGCAATACTTCGCATTTGGAGGAGTGATTCGCCAAATGAATCGTGGTGCTGCCAAAAGTATTTTTGAAAACATAAATGATCCTTACGAGGAGTTAAAACACAGAGCAGCGATGTTTGCACTTGACCGAGCATTAGCATTATTACCTATCATTGCTGCAAGAAATAAGTTCCCCGGTGCTGTGTTTATATCCGATCGTGGACCCGATAGCAATGCAGTGACTGCAGGGTTTATGTTTGCAAGTAATCCGGGTCTAAGTGAAGGACTGTTAGAAAGATTTTTATCAAATGAAATGCCGAATTTAGATACAGAATTTAGACAATGTACAGATTTAACCGCTATTCTTTGTCTTGCACAAACTTCTACAAAAGAATCCGCCTCGGAAGTAGACTATCGGGAAGTTTTAGATCAATTGGAAATTCCCGATGCTCAGTCCAAAGCCATAGAAATATATCTAAGGCTTTTACGCGAAAATGTTATCTACACAAAAATTGGTGGTGTATGGCAAAGTCCCGAAAATCTAACCGCTCAGGTATTGCAAAAGGTTGAGATAAATTTACAAGCAGGTGCTGTTCCCCCAAAAGAAGGTGAAATGATACTTATTGGCCCCGTAGAAATGGTAGGGTGTATTTTAAATTTTGTGCCAAACAAAATAGTAGAATTAGATAAACAATGGAGAAAAATATCTCTCGATACAAGTGATCCCGATGGTCAGCGAAAGCACACTTTGGATAGAATTGAAAGAAAGATAAGTGATGCAATAGGAGAGTTCCTTAGCGCTAAAACTAATCTCCAAAGCGATATCCCCGTTTTAGTAGTAAAAGCAGTTAGCAGATTACTGAATGACTATCCAAATTTATTAGATATTGTTCGTGCTGCAGGAGGAGAACCATACGCAGTCTTGCTTGAACATATCCGAGGTATCGGGAATCGAGAGAATTGAAGCTTTTCTTTGTGTTATGTAATATACTGGTATAAAAGTTGTTTTATTTACTATAGGTATGAAAAAAATATTACTTGTTTTAATCATTATTGTTTTATTAATCGCAGTAATTTTTTTTACTGGAGGAAGTTTAAATAAAAATATATCCACAGTACCAACAGAGTCGGTTCAAAAAGAGGAAAGTGGTAATGATGTTAATGATCTCTTTGAAACAACACCTACAGCGACGATACTTTCTGGGATCTACACAAATTACTCTATGTCGCAGTTAACCGATAATACAAATATTATTTTTTTTGCTGCAAGGTGGTGTCCTTCCTGCCAAACACTAGATAATGACATTTTAAAAAATATTAAAAATATTCCACCAAGCCTCACTATTCTTAAAGTCGATTACGACTTGGAACAGGACTTGCGTATAAAATATGGTGTAACAATACAACATACGTTAGTACAAGTCGATAAAGAAGGTAATGAACTAAATAAATGGAATGGTCTTTACAATCTTTCCACCTTAGAAGATGTATTAAACCTAATATGAGCGAATTTAGTTTAATTTTATTTTTTACTTCATTTATAGCCGGAGTGCTAACAGTTTTTGCTCCATGCATATTTACTTTTTTGCCAGTAGTGCTTGGTGCTGCAAATACAGAGACCAGGTCCAACTTCAAAAAAGCTTTTACTATAATTTTGTCCCTTGCAGTTTCTGTTTTTCTTTTTAGCATTCTTCTAAAAGCCAGTACCGCTTTAATTCGTGTTCCTCAAAACTTTTGGGAAATTGCTTCGGGAATAATAATACTAACGCAGGGTCTTATTATTCTTTTTCCGGGAATTTGGGAATTTCTGGCTTTCAGGTTAGGGTTAACGCAAAGTGCCGGTCTACTAAATAAATCAAAAAAAATTAGTGGAAGGCTTGGAGATATATTAACAGGTACTGCTTTAGGTCCAATATTTTCGTCTTGTAGTCCAACATATGGATTTTTAATAGGAACTCTATTACAATCTACTTTTAGCTTTGCTTTATTGTATTTAGTTACTTACATATTAGGCCTTTCGGCAATTTTACTTCTTATTGCTGTATTAGGGCAACGGCTTGTTGAAAAGCTTAAATGGGGTATTAATCCAAAGGGTAGCTTTAAAAGATTTGTTGCCATTATCTTTATTTTGATAGGGTTAACCATAATGACCGGTCTTTATAAAGATATTGAAGCTTTTATAATTAACAATCTTCCGTTTTTGGATGTTACAAAAATTGATAGAGAGATATTAAATTTAACTATGTAGTTTTAAAGTTTAACTTTGATTAAATATTATTAAAATTTTTTATCAAGTACAAATATAATTAAAAGAATATGTCAATGTTTTGCATTTAGCCGGATGTTTTTATCTAGGTGGATGCAAACGCGGCATTAACAACTTGCTTGCGTAGGATTGTACCTTTGTATAGTAAATAGTGTTAAATTAATCTATGGAAATAATATAGTTAAACTTATGGCAAAATTTTTTCCGGATCACGCAGAATATCCTAGTTTTCTCGAAAGTAAAGTTGATCCCTATGTGCAAAAAGCCCTGGAAGCAATAGAACTTGAGATTATAAGTTCAGAAAAATTTTCATTTGTAAAAAAACTCGTTTTACTTGGAAGTTTTAGATCTGGCAACTGGGCTTTAAGGACAATAAGAAGAAGTGAAGACAATTCAGATATAGATCTTGTTCCAATAGTTGAACTTGAGCCGACAGATGATCAAATTGATCAAAAAATTGATGAGTTAGATAGTTATGTAGCTGCAGCGGTTTCTGAGCCTATGTTTAGAAATCAGATTTTAGACGAGCTAAAAAAATATTTTTCGAGCGACCCTATAGGCTTTGAGCAAATAAAAGATGCAATAAATCTCTTTTTAGATGTTATGTTTTCGGCTCGGTTTAAACACCTAACCGAGAAAGCCCATTATCACAGCAAAGAACAGATTGAACTTATACAAAGAATGGCAAGAAGAATTAACACTTTAAAATCTAAAGCAGGAACCAGGTCGGTAGAGAAAGTTTAAACATTCTCTATATTCCCATCATCCCGTTTAACAATGGGGTAATATCTACAAATTCAACTGGTTCGGTAATAGTTTCTGATTCATTTTCAGTATTTACCAACATCTTTAGATTAAACTGAGCATTACTTAAATTGTTATTAAACAAAGTAGTTAAGTTGGCAGAAAACTTTGCATCAAACCCAGAAAAATTGTTATCTCCTGTACACGAAGTAACTTCGTACTTTAATGCAAGATTGTTTATTCCCGTTAAAAACTCATCTAACTGTTTTACCAGTTCATCCTTAGACGTTTGAGGCAAATACCTTTGCGCATATTTCTCGTTAGAAGAAATAATTTCGTAAACTCCTAAAACTGAATTTCTGGTTGCGGCAACCAATTTATCGGAAACCAAATTCTCTTTGGAGCAATTTGGAGAAGATATATTGGCAATAGGCTCGGTATTATTTGTTACTTCTATTACATTTTCTTTCTCAAAAGAATCTACAATTTTGTCCCTTAGAGTATTTCCCATCTCTCTAACGAATGCTAAATCCATTTCCGAAAGACTTGGCACTAGCATATCGTTTATTATACTGTTTAGCAAATCATTAGAGTTTTGAGTTTTAATAGTTTCCGTACTGCTTAAAGCTGTTTGTAAAAAAATATCAATGTAATCGGTTAAATCTAGCTTGAGGGTTTTATCGGCATATTCTGCGGCAAAAAAGTTTAAATAAGCCAAATCTGGTTCAATAATATCTTCCCAGTCCGTAATTTTTATGTAGAGCGCTTTGTTAATAAATTTTATGGAAGCGGTAAAACCTAGTAAAAAATCCGGCTCTCCTTTGGATCCCATATTAATTTTTCCAAGTGCTGAAAAAGTTGGAAAAATATTTTGGTAAAGCTCCTCAGGAGATGCGTTAGAGATAAATTCATTCCATTCTTGGGTTGTTGCATAATTTTGATTGCTTTTTGGGAAAAACGCTGTACCCGAAAGCTCTATAGATATAAGGTGATCGCTCTTATTTGGTTTGTCTAGAAAAAAACTTAAATCAAACTCTAGATTTTTTATACTGGTAATCTCTTCTAGAGTTGAACCACGGTTGTCGCTTGTCGATCCAAAATTATCGGGAATTATCTCCCCGATTTCTTCTGCGTCAAGTTTGGAAAAATCAATAGAATATAGTGCCTGAGCCGATTGACTCGTTGTTTTTATAAAATTGTCTCTGTTAGATTTAGCTAGCTGGCTTTTTACTCCAGCAAAGTCGAAAAGATATAAAAAAACAACAAGCATTGCAAATGCCGCCACCGCCAAAAATACAAGAATATATGTTAAAGTTTTATTCTCATTTTTTGTACTGTTAGCTATAGGCTCAACCGGCATTGTTTGTGGATCCATTAGATTATTTTGATAAATTAATATAAAATTGTACTATTATTTTAGTCCTTTTTATCATTTTTATCCAGCTAAATCAGCGTAGTGCCATAACAAGAAAATTTATGACTAGCCTTTATCTTAAAAATGCGTTGGATTATCTTACACTTAACTTAGGAGAAAACCTTTTAGGTGTTATTATTTATGGTTCGTATACTACATCCCACTTTGACGCAAACTTAAGCGATTTTGATCTTATTATAATTGTAAAAAAAGATGTTAGCGCGTTTATAGAAAGTTTTTCAGCAATATTTCCAAGAATCTCTGTGCAGCTTTGCTTATCTCCTGCCGACATTGTCGAGAAAATACAAAAAGGCGGCTGGAATACATATTTGGTTCTTACAAATACCGGCACTATACTATACGATTCCGAACAGTTTTTACAGTTAAGAGATGAAATAAGAAAGAATGGAATAAGTTTTAAAAATTTATCTTTATCAGATAAAGCCAATCTTATTAAAAAATTCCGCGGTAACATTCGAGAACTTAAAGACAAAACAGGGTATAACTATACAAAATATTTTTACTATTCTTTATTAAGAGTTATCCAGATTTTGCACTTTATTCAAACAGGTAAAGTAGAAACAGATTTAAAAGTGTTGCTAAGAGAATGTGATGAGGTATTTATTAAAAGAAATTTGGGTTTTCTTTTGGCTGTTCAAAGAGCAGTATTAAAAAGGGAAAGAATTTCTGAAAAAGAAGTAGATATGTCCAAAGGTATTTTAGAAGAAGCGATTAAAGCACTCGAAACAGAATTGAATCTATTTAGCTGAAGATTTTTCGGACCATTTATCTTTTTAATTCTTGTAAATATTGCCTGTATAAACCAACGACTTTCATTTTTAAAGCGGTAATCCAGGGTCTTGGTTTATAGAGTACCGATAAATTGCTGATAGAGCAAAAACATTTTATTTATCATTTTGTAAAAAATTCTTTAAACTCTATTTTTAGTAGTTTTTCCAGTTCCTTTTTACTTCTACACTCTACATAAGCTATACCCATAACCGGATTATTTTTATAGTCTACATTATAAAATTTTAAAATGTTTCCCAGTTTCGACGTGAGTTTGGTTAAATCAGGTTTAAGTTTTTCGGTATCTATTTCTTTCGGGACATAGCAAAGAACCCATCCGTAATTATTGGGATATTTACTCCAGATCTCTTTCCATTTTGGAGCTGTTCCATCAAAAAAATGTTTTATTGAGTTTGAACCAAATGCGTGGTAAGGTAAATCTGCCAAGCCAAAACCTCCATACCTTAGGATGTTAAATTCAATTGGTACCAAATTTCCATTATTCTTTTTAAATTCCGCATGGATAGCAATATCTGTGAGGTTCAAGGTTTTATTTAACAAAGAAAAAATATTTATAATTTCTTCGAAATTTTCGCGAAAAATCTCTTCACTTGTATAGTAGAGAAGATGAAAGTATTCTGGGTTTGCAGAAAGTGGATGATGGTCAAGGTTTACTATTATAGGAACACCTTTACTATTATAGTACATGTCTACTGTATATTCTTCGCCATCAATGTATTCTTCTATTATCATCTCATCTGCACTAAAAACATCTGGAGAAAAAGTTTTAGAATTTTGAATAACCTCATTTTTAATTTCTGCTTCTATTTTATATAAGTCAGTTAAACTATCAACTATTTTTACCCCGGCTCCAAAAAAACCTTTTCTTGGTTTAATTACCAACTTTTCATTTTTTTTTATTTTTAACAAGTGCAGCTGGTTTACATTAACAGTTTTAAAAAATAGATTAGGATAAAGATTTTTAGTAAGTTCTCTGCAAATAAACTTATCTTTAATATTATTAATTGTTTCAGCTTTTTTATAGTCTTTCATCCTGGACAACACTATAGATATTGAGCTTTCATCGGTAAGGTATATTTTCGAACTTGGTTGAAAATATATGGAGGATTGAGAAAGCTCTAGCCCAGTCATTATTTTATAATTATTTTTTTTACTTGTTTCCAAAACTAAAGGTGAAGTAAAACCCCTCCCTGTTATAACATAGTTCATATTGTATATATAATAAATATTTTGAATAATACTAATGATCAGTTCTCCCTGCTTGACACAATGTCTGACTTAACCTGACTAATCCCGGATTTTATGTTATAATTTAAAATGGAAAATATTTACTATCCTCTACCGGAAATTAACCTTGTAAGGCGATTTAACTCTCTTTTTACACTTATTAACAAACGACAATCTGGTTGTTTTATTGGATTGCCCGAAAGCGCAAAAAGCGGATGGCTAAAATTTCTATTAGATGAGAAGAAAATACTAAATAAGCATATACCGGGATTTCAAAGCCATAGCAAAGTTCTTTATTTCGAGCCAATACCTGTAATAACATCCGATCCGTATTTTTGGCTGTATCAACTAAGCGCCAAACTCGAAGAAATTGACCCTGTATATAAAAATAACTTACATGACAATCCAACATTGATCTTTCTTAGTACTCAAAAATACCTAAGAAACCTAGCTAAAAGTAATGATCATATCACTTTTATAATTTCGGATAACGGCATATGGGAAAAGCTACCAAGCGAGGTAGGTGTAATGTTAAAATCGTTATGGGATGTGTCTAGAGTGCCACCTTTTAACCCATCTTCAATTATTTTTTTAAGCCATTTTAAAGTACCAAATTATTCCAGCATAGCTGCATTAAATATTGCATTAAGCGAAAATACAATCTTTTTTCCTGTATTGAGTTTTGAAGAAACAAATATAACAATAGAAAGATTCGCAAACTACTTAAATATTAATTTAAGTACAAAACTATACAAGTTAATTTACGAATTAACAGGCGGTATTTATCCATTGGTGGTAAATACGGTAAAAGCATGCAATGTAACCGGAATAAATCGGATTGATAGCAGTTTTATTAAATCTACCTTTGAAACACTCCACATAACAAAGGAATTGAACCGGATTTGGGAATATGCTACTGCAAATCAAAAAAATGTTTTACTTGGTAAAAGAAAAAAAACAAAGAATCTTGAATTCTTAGAGCTGCTTGGAATAGTAGATAAAAATGGAGAGATAATCTCTGAATGGCTAAAGAAGTATATAGAAGAAAAAAAGTATCAGAAAGTTGCTGGCAATAATGATCCAAAAAGTTCCCTAAAAGGAAAGGAATTAGCAGTATTTAAACTTTTATCCACACACCCAAACGAAATAGTTCTAAGAGATGAGATAGCCCAAATATTATCGGGCAATAGGGGCTTTCAATACTCTTCTGAATGGGCAATAGACAAAGTGATTTCCCGAGTAAGAAAAAAAATTGAAAATAACGTTGAGGGTACCATTTCAACAATAAAAAAACAGGGTTATATTTTTGTAATATGAGCCCACAAGAAAAAAGTGGATTATTTTTTAGGACAGAGGCAAGCTCATCTGAGACTGTAAGAAGTGCGTTTGAAATCCCAGTTTCTATAAATGTCATAGTCAACAAATTAAACAATCTCTTCCCAGAATCAAAGATTATAATTGTTGGGGGAAGCGCAATGCATTTAGCGCTTGGTTATCCCCACGAAGGTAGAGATATTGACTTTCTAATAGAAGGACTAGATGCAAACAAGTTAGCATCAGTAGAGATTCAAAACCAGCTAAGAAGTTCCTTTCCAGACTTACAGCTACGCGTTGAAGTTGGCTCAGTCGACCCAGGTAAAATTTCTCTTAAATTTTACAATAGAGAAAATATGGCTGTTATACATATTCTTCCCTTATATAACCCATACGAAACTACAAGCCATACAATTGAGAACTCGCTTAAATATCTTATCAATAATTTGGCTAGAATTGAATTTGATCCGCAAAGTTCAACTTACACTTTAGTTTCAAATAAACACTTAATGGAAGCTATAACGGGTAGAATGGTTGCTATACCATATCAAGACCATGGAGAAAGTACAGAAATAACCGGAATTTTGAGAGTTATTGAGTACATAGCAATTTACGGAAAAACTTTAACTATAGATTCTAATACAAGAGAACTATTTAGTAATTTCTGGCTAAGCTATGCAAAACTTCAGGCTCATAAATGTTTCGAGGCAAATGCTTTTACAAAAAAAATGCAAAATGCTTTAGAAAAAATACAGGAAAATGATGCTAGAAAAAGGTATTTTCTTTTACTTTTTTATACAGGAGCTCTTACCGCAATAGCTCCAATTACATTAAGAAGTTTTGCTGATTTAATATATAGGGTTAGCCCAGAGACTAATTCGGTTTTTGCAACTATTGAGTCAAAAGGTGGTTTTTCATACGAGAATATATGCCAAGTAATTGCAGATAGACAGCCAGAATTTATTAAAAAGGCAGCGCAAGACTATTTTAATGGAGCTTTGCCACAAGACTGGGTTTTTAACTATGATTTTAACAGGTATCTTTATTTAGAAATATTATCTAAATATCCGGTTAAACTCCCTGGCTTAATTGAAGAAAGTAGCCAACTAACTTTAGGAGATTTACTTGGTTCCACAATTTGGAGAGAAAATACTAATCCCAATCGAGCAACCTTACCAAACATACGTGAACTTGGTGAAACCTGCTTTCTCTATTTTTTAGCACATGGAATACAGGATTCTTTATCTTATCCCATTCTAATGGAAATATTTTCGGATAAAATTACTGATGCTGTAAACCGTGCATTGGATAGAGAGCCGCCGTCTTTTTTTATTGATAGAGCTATAGATGCAATCATTTCCTCCGTTGTTAGAGACTATGCTATTTTTTTAGACCACCTTGGTCTTGCCATTAGGTGTTTTAGCGAGGTTGATCTTAAAGACCTTTCCTTTTCAGAAAGAGTTACAATATTTATTGCAGCATGCATAAGCGACGGAGCTGAAACTTGGCTTCCAATTATTTTTTCTGGGTATAGTGAAGCAGATTTTACAACGGAAGAAGTAGCAAGATTAGAAAGCATATTGGGGCAAGAAAATACTCATATAATCATACTATACGCATCAGGTAGAATACAAGAAATTCCCGAACAAATATTATTGTCAGTTGGCGAAAAAATGTTTAATTTATATTATGTAAAAATTTTTGAATATTTAAAAAAGCATACAGCTGCGCTTCAATTATACATAGGGAATCCTTCCGGGCATCCATAAAAAATATCAGAGTAGTTAATACTATATCAAAAATGTCATATTAAAAAATTTACCCTACTGTGGGGAAGATAAATCTAATGGATTGATAATATTGTTTCTGTCTAATAGATTAACCAGAATGGTTAATTTGCGTAGTTAGCCCAAAAACATAAAGGAAAATATTTCAAAAAAGAGTTTGAAATCGTTTAAATTTTATGCTCCGGCCTTTTTAATTGCTTCAAGGTCAAGTTTTTTCATTGGCATAAAAACTTGTGTTACTTTTTCTGCCTTTTTTGGATTTTTCATTAGTTCATCCAAAATTCGTGGTGTAATTTGCCAGGTTACTCCAAATTTATCTTTACACCATCCACATTGTTCTACCTCTGGTACTGCAGAAAGTCGGCCCCAGAAATGATCAATTTCCTCTTGGGTTTCACATTCCACTATAAATGAAACTCCCCCTGTTAACTTGAATTGCTCTACTGGCCCTCCATTAAGTGCCATAAAATTAACTCCATCAAGAATGCATTCAGCCGTCATGGTCGAGCCTTCAGTCATTCCAGATATCTCAGAAGATGCTTTGGGCACTTTTGTAATGTCTCCTAATTGACCTTTGTGATTTCCACCAGGAGCTGAGTTAAAAGTTTCTATGTAATAATTAACTGCCTCCTCACCATTATTTTGTGCAAACCAAATGCAATTGATCATTCTTAACATAATTTTATTCGTAATAGATATATGTATATTCTATCATCTTATAAAAAAAATTCGATCAGAATGTTACCTGTATCTTTTATAACATTACCAGGAAATATTTTTAGAAAAAAAGCGCGTAACGGGACTCGAACCCGTGTCATCGGTTTGGAAAACCGAGATAATAACCGCTATACTATACGCGCCTAACAAAAACACTCCTGGTGCGGTTATTGCGAGTAAGGTTGTTTGCCTTTTTTTTCTGCTCCTTTGGAGCATC
>JAMQHH010000006.1 GCA_025993875.1 Candidatus Dojkabacteria bacterium | reverse complement strand
ATTGAAACCAAAAGAACCAGCAAAGGCATAAACAAAATTTGTAGAGCCTTTGCTGCGCCTTCGAGCAAGTCGTTATAAAGTACTATTCCTTTTTTAGCCATTTTTATCTTCTTCTTCTGTCGTTATACCTCGATCCGCCATTTGTGTTAGCAGAAAAAGGAACGACCGGAAGATTTTTTATATTATCGATTTTGGTCTGAATAGAGCTATCTTGTGCAACTCCCTTAATAGAAAAACTTATTCGATCTCCATCTAATTTTACAACCTTTACATTTACTATATCCCCTTCTTCGAAAACTTTTGCAAGATCAAAATTATCTTTTCTATCTGAAACTTCAGAGATATGGCAAAGCCCTGATATCATCTGATTTACATTTACAAAAACTCCGTATGGCATAATTTTATCGACCATTCCTCTATATTCTTTACCAAGTTCGGGAGCTCCAAACATCTCCTCTACACTTTGTTTTACAAACTCAAACTGCGTTTTGTCGGAAGCTGTAACAGTTACCGTTCCAGAGTCTTCAATCTCGATATTAACATCACCTTTACCATTCTCCTTTGCCTGGCTAACTAACTCTTTTATATTTTTTCCTCCGGGTCCAATAAACGCACCTATTTGATCGGGCGCAATGCTAATTTTTCCAACAACAGGTGCTGTTGGAGCTACTTCCTGCCTTGGAAAACTAATAGCTTTATTCATTACTTCCAAAATCTCATCTCTTCCTTTTTTGGCAAGTCTAAATGCCTCTTTTAGAACTGACACCTTAACACCCTTCAACTTATTTTCGTACTGAATAGCCGTAACTCCATTTTTTGTTCCTGTTACCTTAAAGTCCATATCTCCGTAAAAATCTTCTATTCCTTCAATATCGAGTAAAAGTTTATAATTATCTTCGTTATTATCCTCGGTAACCAAACCAACGCTAACCCCACCTACCGCCTCTTTTAAAGGAACTCCTGCAGCCATAAGAGCCATGCTAGATGCGCATGTCGCAGCCATTGAGGTAGAGCCATTTGAAGTCATTATTTCGGACACAACTCTTATTGTATATGGGAATTCTTCTGTTGTTGGTAGAAGATGTTTTAAAGCGTTTTCACCAATTGCTCCATGTCCAATTTCACGTCTGCCGGGATTATACTGAAATCGTCCAGCCTCACCTGTTGTATATGGAGGCATATTATAGTGGTGCATAAAGTTTTTGGCACTTTCTCCTTCCATATCTTCTATAAGTAATCCCGAAGAAGCAGCTCCCAAAGTAACAATAGATAAAGATTGCGTTATACCTCTTTCAAATAATGCCGAACCATGAACTGTTGGTAAAATATCAATGGCAGCGCTTAGTGATCTTATCTGATTCAGACTTCTTCCTAATCTTCTTTTATTTTCCTGTAAAATTTTTGTTCTTAAGATTTTTCTCGCTATATAGTCTATCGCTTTATCCAAATCCATGGCGCTATATTTAGCAGAAGATGATCCGTCTGGCATTAACCGTTTAAATTTTTCGGACACTTTTGGCGAAAGCTCAGCCTTAATTTGCCTTGCAAGTTCAAATCTATCTGTTCTTTCTTCGGTAAAGACACTTTCAGAAATTGCATTGTAACTTTCGGTTTTTACATAATCTATAAGCTCCTGGTCTACAGGGAGGTCCGAATATTCTTTGTTTGAAAGAGCTGATACAAATTTATCAGGGTTTTGAGCTTTTACAGCTTCTACAAAGTCTCTTTGAATATCATTAAGCTTCTTTATCTCCTCAAGCGATTTATCTAAAAGAATATCCATAGTATCTTCCGGCACTTCCTTTGCCCATCCTTCGATATTTAACATTTTGGTATCGGTACCCGATAAAAGCATTTCGGCCATGTATTTTTCTCTATTTTCTACATTCGGATTTATTATAATACTGTCGTTATCAACACACCCGATTACGCTTGAACTTGGTCCATGATAAGGCATTCCCGTTAGCATAATTGAAAGACTGGCTCCAAATACCGCCAAAGCTTCCGGATCGTTTATTTGGTCGTAAGTTAAAACCGTTAAAACCACAAGGGTTGGTTTTCTAAAACTCTTTGGGAAAAGTGACCTTATCGAATGATCTACCTGCCTAGCTTTAATTATCGCCTCATCGCTTGGCTGTCCCTCTCTTTTCTTATATTTTGACCCGCTTATTGCTCCCCTTGCGTACAATTTTTCGATGTATTCCACCGATAATGGGAAAAAATCCTGTTCTGCATCCTCCTTACCGACTGTTGTTGTTGCAAGAAGAGTTGTTCCTCCCAGTTGAATTAATACAGACCCCTGCGCTAAGTTCGCAAGTTTACCTGTAGAGAGCTTAAGCTCTGTGTTGCCTAAAGAATAGGTCTTTGAAATCTCCTGACTCATTAGAAAAACTTTAAAAAATAATTGTGGATCTAGCCACAAAGAATTAGAGAGGCTTGTGAAGACTTTAGGATAAACTTTTTTAAAAAGACCGTATCTGTTTAAAAAAGCTTGCCCAAAATCTATGGCCATCTAACACTTTTAGAAAGATTATATTCTAAAAAAAAACAAATTTCAAAGAAAATCAGATATATCCCTAAATTACCGCAAAATCTCCTACTTTATTTCGAATTATAGAGATTAGTCGCTTAGTCGAGCTTTTATTTTTTGGCTTTTCGTTTAGCTTTATTCTCCGTTCTATTTTCGAAGGAGCCAAAATTTATGTTTCCATAGATATTTTGAAGCACTACAGCAAGTGTTTTTTGTCCTAATCTGTACCGATAGACAACAATTCCAGCAATTATTGATAAGAACCCCAAGAGCGTTACTGCGGCTCCTTCTTCGTCAAATAGCCCGGTGGCTGGAAGTGTGCCTGTAGGTGTAGGTGTTTGGGATTCCGATGGTGTAATTGATTCGGTAGGAGTACCCGAAATTGGGCAAGCTCCACCCGGTTCAATACTATAACAAGCGTTTGTTACAGCTGTATAACCAGCAGGACATGTTACTGTAAAAAATCTTTCTGGATCCTCGCAAGCATTGCCATCTTCTAGCTCTGGAGTACACCTGTGGCAGTCAATGAACGGAAGGCCAGTTGGTGTATCTGTCGGTGTTGGTGTATCGGTTGGCGTTGGTGTATCGGTTGGCGTTGGTGTATCGGTTGGCGTTGGTGTATCGGTTGGTGTTGGTGTATCGGTTGGTGTTGGTGTATCGGTTGGTGTTGGCGTATCGGTTGGCGTTGGTGTATCGGTTGGCGTTGGTGTATCGGTTGGCGTTGGCGTAGGGGTAGGGGTTGATGTCGGTAAAGGCTCGCAAACACAAACCCCGCCACCTCCATTTCCTGTATAATCCACCTGTTGGCATTGCCCCGGCTGAGCTCTTGCAACATAATCAACTCCGTTTTGCGGGTCTACTTGGCCAACTAAAGTTTGATCTGTAGGACAAGTCGGTCCGTTAAATGTTTGTATTTTACCACCAGTACAATTTTGTAATTTAAAAGAAGTGTAGCCGTTTAATAATCCGTTCGCTCCCCCTTCATAACCATATTGCAAAAAACAGCCACTTGTAGGGGTTGGTGTTGGAACCTGATTATTTAATAATACATAACATAGTTCTTGAGTACTTAACGAGCATTTAGTAGTATCTTTTTTTGATGCCCATTTAGAATTACCGCAATCACCGACCGGTTGCCCAATAGGACATCCACCATTTACATTATTATTTCCAATATTGTAACAAAAGTTTTGTTGGCAGGCGTTTGCGCTGGAATCGTCCGGTGCCTGTGACTCTTGTGAAAGTTTTATGGAAAGAAATACCGCAACTCCCGCAAGCACTGCGGTTAAAACCACCAAAAACAAAACAACTATTCTTCTTCTATTCACTGATTATCTTTTTTAATTTGTATTTTATTTTATTATACATAAAGATAAAAAAAGGTAAAGACATTTTTACAATTTCGTAAAATAATTATCCTGAATTGTGAGTTATATAAAATCGAGGCTACATTTTAAAATCAGGAGGAGCAAACAAAAATCGGAAATCACTATCTTTTTTTAAAACGCAAATTAAAAATCGATCCAAATTTTATTGCAGCTGAATATTCTAAAGATCCAATTAAGAATAATTTAAACGCAACATAAAGCGCACACATTGTATAGGTCCCAACAAGAACAATGCTAAAAATTATTTCGACAGAAGACATTACGCCTAAAGTGCTTCTAAAGAGTAGTAAAATTGGTGCAGTAAAAGGAAAATAGCTCAAAATAATTGAAACTGCTCCATTTGGATCGGCAACAATTAAAGTAACAAAATATATCGGAATAACACTTAAAATAATAAATATAGATGATAAACTTGCTGCATCCTTGTAATTTGGCATAGAAGCTCCTACACCAACCATAACCCCCGATAAAAAAATAAACCCTGCTAAAGTATAAAATAGGGTTACAAGGATATTTCCAAAACTCAAATTTACTTTAGAAAGATCCACAATCGATAAAACCTGGGGCGCAAAAATTGTTACAATTACAATTGTAACTGTTAACAGTAAAAGAACCTGTGTTACAACTATTCCCAATAAACCTAAAATCTTTCCCCATATTAGTTCTTTTGGTGAAACTGAGGATAAAACCATTTCTATAGTCCTATTCTCCTTCTCTTCAGATACACTTAAAAGCATATAGCTGGAAGCAAAGGTTGTTAGCAAAAAATATATAAATGTTGCGGCAGCAGGTAAAACAAATTTTTCCAGGTTTACTCCGATAAGTTCGCCGCTCTCGGAAAATTGGTTTAATTCTACATTGTAATCTAATTTATACGCTTCTATCAAAATTGGGTTATCAATGGAATTTATTATACTTTCTTTAATCAGATTTACTGCTAAATCGTTAAACCTGTTAGCCAAAAATACTCCAATATCTTTTTGATATATTTTCAGATTTTTTGTCTCAAAGAGACTTTTGGGGACAAATATTAAAGCATCAAAGTTGCCCTTTTGAACCTGTTCAATACCTTCTTCCAAACTAGACACTTTAACAAAAGGTGCAGAAAGATTGGCAATAATGTTTAATTCGTCCAAAACACCTATTGCGTTAACAGAATTAATTTGACCGGAAATTTTTTCCTCGACGCTACTCGCCGATAATCCTGAAATTAAAGATACTACAATAATAAATGCCGGCAGAGCAAAAGTACTAAACCAAAATGTCGGTTTTTTAACAACCTTTAAATATTCTCTTTTTGCTATTATCAGTATTTTTTTCATTTTTAAGCCGATACTCTGATAAAAATCTCATTTAGCGATGGAGTTCCTATTTTAAAACTCTCTATATTTAGTGTGTCCAAATCAACTAAATATCTTAAGATTTGATCCGAACTAATTCCATCGTTCGGTGTGATTTCTGCAAAATTTTTTGATATTCTGGCCGAAAAAAGCTTAGTGTTTTCTTTTAGTTCACCACTATATTGAAGGCTTATTACATTGGTTCCAAACTCTTTTTTAATATTGTTAATATTTCCAAAAACCTCTCTTTTTCCCTTTTTTATTATTAAGATACTTGATGCAATTTTTTCGGCCTCCTCAAGCTGGTGAGTAGAAAACATTATGGTAGAGCCTTTTTGATTAAGTTCCTTTAAAATATCTAACAAGAGTTCTCTGTTAATTGGATCTAGCCCTTTGGTAGGTTCATCTAAAATTAGTAGTTTTGGAGAATTAATTATGGTAATGCCTAATTGAATTTTTTGCTGCTGCCCCGAAGATAGTTTTTTTATCTTTATCTCTTTCTTGTCGGCAAGATCAACTCTTTTTAGATAATTCTCAGCAATTTTTTTAGCTTCCGAGCCATTTAATCCTTTCAATTCACCAAAATATATCATTGTTTCTAAAACACCGGAAGAAAGATAAAGCCCCCTTTCTTCCGGGAGATACCCCAAAAAACTACTCTCTTTTGTAGAATACTTTTTTCCGTTTATTAACAAAGATCCGGTATCGGGTGCAGAAATTCCCAAAAGAGCTCTTATTGTGGTAGTTTTACCCGATCCGTTTGCGCCCAAAAAAGCAAAGATCTCTTTATTTTCTACACTAAAGCTTAAATCGGTTACCGCCTTTTTTCTCCCAAAAGCTTTTGAAAAATTATTTACCGAAATTACCGGTTCCATAAATTCTGATTATCAGCAAATATATTATACAAGCATTATCTTTCACAGTCACTATAAAAAAACTTCCGCCATATTGCGCCAGTAGTATTTTACAATTTCGATTTATTTTTTCAAAAATACTGCTACCCTTAGATTAGCTCCAGCCAGATATGTGATTTAAACATTGAAACTATAAATTTTGCCGAAAAAAATCACCATATTTTTTAATATATGGTGATTTTATAAAATTCTATATTTTTCCTAACCAATATGATTTATCACTGTTTTCTATTTAACAGTAACATTAAAACCAAATCATTTACTAAAAGAACGCCTAAAAATATAAGTGCTGCCACTGCCAAATTTCCGCTACCGAGAACAATGGAGTACCCGTCTGTTGTAACTTCTACCGGGGCAGTTAATGTTGACAAAAAAGCGCTATCGGGACAAGTCATTTCAAAATCATCAAACACTATGTATTTATCGTGATCTACACTTGTTGTTTGAAATACTCCCAGCCCAATCGAAACCGGTGAAGTAAACACATTATTTATTACCCCAAGAACTTGATAACCCTTTCCGCTATCTACCAAGCCATAAAGTGTACTGTCTTTTCTTATCAACCTTATCATATAACCATTTTCTGGTATTTCAGCTGCTATAGGCAGTACTCCTACAACTTTAGCGTTGTCCTTCAAATTGTACTGCATAACCAAAGCATAACCGTCTACATCTCTCTTAATTTTTATTTGTACCCAGTCTGTATCGTTTGTTTGTAAAACGAGATTTCCCCATGCCGAAGCCTGGAAAAGCCAGTCAAGACCACCGTTGTTTCCAACTTTGAAATCGACAATTTTAATGGAAGTATCGAAATCCCCATTATAAAAGGAAGTTGTATCGGCAAACCCGGAATTTATATAAACTCCCGATGCTTCGTTGGAAGTAAGTTTAAGCTGACCATCTGCTGTAACAAAAGACTTTTCTGATCTGTAATATTCAAGCCAGGGTGATTTAAGAGAGGAAAAATTATCCGAAATAGGATTAGCCGTACATGTTTTAAACGTAAAATCTTTAGCCTGAGCACTAACTGGTGTATATAAAGTAAACATCGACACCACCGCCAAGGCTGGCAAAAGCACATGCATTTTTTTAACTAGCATATTTCTGTTTGTAAAAATTAATAAATAAAAATACCATAAATTGAAGGAGTTTTAAATAAATTTTTAACTATTTATGACGTCTGATAATTTTTTCTTCGTAAACCTCTTTCTTAAAAACTTTACCTACTAAAAATAAAGATAAATTCTGTTGTAAAATTGGGAAAGGTTTAACAACATACAAAAATACCCCAAACAAAATCAAACAAAGCCCTGTAATAAAAAAGAAACTATTTGAAATATCTGTTTTTGGTATCTGCGAAACTATTGGAGTAGGAACACTACCGGTTGGTGTGGCACTTATATCAATACTACCGCAGATTATAATATTTCTTAACGTAAAGCCAAAAGAGTCTTTACCGTTAACAAAAACATACGCAGTATTTATTATTCCGTTGGCCGAAAAATTAACTAAAAAGTTTTTGGGAATTGTTACTTTATATCTATACTCTCTAACCTGTCCAGGTGCAAAAGTTCTTTCGAATTCCGAATCTGTCCACTTTATAGTTCCTCCCGAAAAAACGCCGCTTCCGGAAATCTCTTTTGGTACAATACTGATATGCGAAAGCGCTGACGGATAAAAGTCTTCGATATAATCAACAACCCCCATAGCCAGCCCAATGTTTTTAACCCTTACTGTGTAATGTAAGGTAGAATCTCCATTTTGAGCACAACTTTCGATTGCCGTTTTTACTATTGTAAAAGCCGGTATTGCTTCCAAGTCATTGCTTATATTTTTAAAACCACCACAACCAATGCATATTTTAGGTGCTTCGAAATATTCTCCACGAAATTCTTTTAAAAATGCAGTGAAATTTTGAGTATTCAAAAAAACACCGCTATCTTCCCATATAAATTTATACAGCCAGGTATTAGTTTCTTGATTATAGTTTGAAGAAACCGGAGACAAAACTCTTTCTATTACTCCTTCATCTTTAGCTTTATTAGACAACGGTAATAATATCAACTGAAGATTTTCCAGCTTGGACTGCATTGTTGTTCCTGCATCCAAAAATATATATTGCATTGTAACTTCATCTAGCTGTAAAAACTGGCCCGATCTGGATTCCAAGGAACTTATTTCGCTAAACCCCGATGGTGTAGGGGTAAGAGTGTTTTGAACTACACTTGAACTACCTTTATCTGAATTAAGCTGGTTTCCCAAAAAGACAAGTAAAGAAAAAAGCGCAGCTACAAAAACCACAAAGGCTCCTAAAAAAGTAAAGCTTCTCTTTTGCGTTGTGCTCATCAAATTAATATTACTAGGTTCAGTATACATCAATTTTTATCAAAAAGAAGGGACTCATGTTCTTAAAATACCTAATTGTAAGTTATAATTAAACAAATTTTAAAGAAAAATAATGCTCGAGATAAAAAAACTCTCGGTATCTTTAGCCGAAAATAAAAAAATTATTATTAAAAATGCCAGTTTATCGGTTTATCCGGGAGAGGTGCATGTTTTAAACGGGAATAATGGATCGGGGAAAAGTACTCTGGTTAATGCAATAATGGGTAATCCTGAGTTTGTCGTTTCGGGTGGGAGAATAAAATTGAAAAAAGAGAATCTTAAAAAGATAATAAAATCAAAGCTTCCTCAAATTTTAGTAGAAAATAACGAAATAGATTTAATCTCCTTGCAGCCAAATGAAAGATCCCTTCTTGGAATTTATCTTGCCTCCCAGTATCCTATATCGATACCCGGAGTTTCTATAATGGGTTACCTTAGACTTATATTTAATATGCGAAAAGAGAGAAAAGTAAGTCTGGCTGCTTTTAAAGAACTGTTACGGGAAAAGGCCGATTTAATAAACTATCCGCTGCATTTACTGGAAAGAAATTTAAACGAAGGTTTTTCGGGAGGAGAAAAGAAAAAAACAGAAATTTTACAAATGCTCTTATTAGAGCCAAACTATGTTATGCTCGATGAAATCGATTCGGGATTAGATAAAACTGCCGTGGAAGAGGTTTTTAATGCGCTAAGAATTTACAAAGAAACAAACAAAAAAGCTGCATTTATTATTATTACCCATTATGATAAGGTAAAAGAGTACTTAAACCCTAGTTTTATACACGAAATGAAAAGCGGGGTTCTAAATTAATATGAAAAATATCTTTAGCTTAATAAAAACTGAGTTTACCGCCAATTTTTTTACCATTATACTCTCTGTTCTTGGAATGGCCATATCGGGCTACCTATGGTATGGATACGCTCAGCCACATAATTTGGTTTGCACCATTTCGGAGTGCCAGGTAATTAGGCAAAGCGAATACTCAGTATTTTTAGGTGTTTCAATTCCGGTTTGGGGATTCTTTTTTTATACTTCAATTTTAGTCTACAATCTTGCACTCTTTGTAAGAAAGAAAAGATTTATAAGATTTGAATGGGAACAGTATATTTTGTTTGGAGTTTTAACAATTGGGTTTGTATTTTCGCTTTATCTAACCTATCTGGAAGCTTTTGTTATAGAAGCCTGGTGCCAGTGGTGCGTTGCTTCTTTTATTATATCAACTTTTCTTTTTGCACTTTGGCTTTTTTCACTTTTAAAAAAACCCACTTCAAAAGTATTTTAAAGTAAGTTCATTTTTGATAGACTTTTAAAAATATCTATATTAAGATTTACGATTTTTTCCGATAAACTAATTTCTGTAAAAATGATGATACGTTAAAATGGTAATTTTTATACAACAATTTTTAAATTAAACATAATAATGTAAATTTTTTTATGTCATAAAAGGTATTTATGAAAAAAAGAGTAAAATTTATTGGCTTTCTTTCAGTTTTATTGTTAGTTACTTTTGTAATTTCGATAATTTTATTTGTAAAAGAAAGCCGTGATGTTACAAATTTAAGTTTTAACCAGATAAGCGATAGTGTAAGTACAAGCGAAATGTTTAATAATATAAGTTGTCAAAAGTCTGGTAATGCCAATATCCAAATTTCAAACGGAGTAGTTACAATAAGAACAACATCAAGAGTTGCAGGCGCTATTGATTCAATAAAATTTAAAAATAAAGAGACAGTTAACAGCTTTGACCACGGTCGGCAAGTGCAGTATGCATTTCAGTTAAATGGATATGGAGAATGTCTTAACCCAACAGAAGCAGGTTCTGCTGCAGATAATCAGGGTGAAAGCTCTACCAGTAAATTTATAGAGGGGTGCCAGATCACTCAAAATAAGTTTTATACTAAATCTCAAATGGCATATTGGTTAAGACCGGGGGATACGGGATATTGTGAAAAAACCAAAACTGCGATAAACACAACAATAATTTCAAATTACACACTTTCTAAAATTGTTGAAACTGACTACAAAGGCAATCCAGAGCTTGTAAAAATTACTGCAAAATTAGATATTCCGGAATACGTTACCTCGATGGGAATTGAAGCCCCAACGGGTTACCATAAAACGGAGTTTGCAAATTTTTATAGTTATAACGTTCAAACCCAGGAACTAAAAGAGGAGAAAATTTCCGACCCTTTATATGGACCATTTTATTTCACCAAGTCATTGTCTTATCCTTTAGTTCCGGTCTTGTCGGATGGGAAAACAGCAATTGTTGCTATAACAAAAGGGCTCCCTTCTTTTGCAAAATCGTATACGTATAACATGACAGCCAATAAGCCTTACGAAGGCGCATGGTGTATTGTAGATAATAAACCTGCAGGTTGTGTTGGTTATGGGAGTTTTTGCGGTGCAGATCCAAACAAGTGCGAAGGCGTATCAGGAAAAACCTGTTGCAATAATTTATGGCCGTCATCAAGTGGGGTCTGCCTTTGTGCAAATCCCGAAAAAACTGCAGCTGCAAAGTGGAGCGTGGCATATTATATGGAAAACATCAATAAAGGATCCTATATTTTTGAAACATTCATGCTGATCTCCGATTTTAGTAGTATTAAAAGTTCAATTGTAAAAGCACTTGCTGATATAAACGGCGTTACTCCAAGTCCTACTGTTACTACAACGGCTACACCGTATCCTAGTCCTACTTTATCACCTACACCAACATTAACGCCAACACAGAGTATTACTCCAAGTCCTACTATTACTACAACGGCTACACCATATCCTAGCCCTACTTTATCACCTACACTAACGCCTACCCAGAGTATTACTCCAAGCCCAACTATTACCACAACAGCCACACCTTATCCTAGCCCAACTTTATCACCTACACTAACGCCAACCCAAAGTATTACTCCAAGCCCAACTATTACAGTTTCAACAACTACATATCCAAATCCAAGAATTACAGTTCCTATTACATCACCTACGCCTACATCTACACCTAAAACTACACCTCCTGGTTCTAAACAACTGCCAGTAGTTTGTGGAGGAAACGATCATAATCTTGATGGCAAAGTAGATGTCATCGATTTTGGCCAATTCGTAAAAGTTTTTGGGAAAAAATGTAGCGATACAGGTTCGGGTAGTAACATAAACAAGTGTGGGGCCAAAGATTTTGATTCTAATCAACTTATCAATATTGTTGATTTCTTTAATTTTACTAGACAAATGGGAAGTAACAACTGTAATTAATGAAAACAGGTAAACATTTTATAGCTAATATAACAAAACTCTATCCGATATTTTTTTTTGCTGCAATCGTTTTTGCTGCTATTTTTATTTCGAATTCAATAAAAAATTTTAATCTACTTACTTCCAGGAATAATCTTTCGGCTAAAGTGTATTTGTTACAAAACAAGATTTTAACTCAAAGTGTACTTGCCAAAACTGTTGCAAGTTACATCTCACTCTCAAATTCACCTGATAAGCCTTTAGATTTTGATTTTCTGGCCGAGAAAGGTATAGAAGAGATTTATTTTGTAAAAGAAGAGACACCCGATTCATTTAAAAGTATTTGGGATAGTAATAAAACAATGGAATTTTTATCGATACTCGAACAAAGAGAAGATAAAGCAAGGTTTTTAAGTTCACTTTCCGCATCGGTTTTATTGGATATCAGACAATCCAAGTTTTTATATTCTATTCCGGTTTTTAAATATGGAATGGAAAAGGAGCTGGAAAATTTTATGGGTACAGCTATTTTAGTTGCATCAGATGAGATTTTGGCAAACTCCGGTATTCAATCCTCTACCAATTTCTTTTTCGAAATTACTTCTAATTCTACCGACACGAGATTATTGTTAGGAAATACCCAATTAACAAGCGAAAACGATGTAAAGATTTCGTTCGAAGCTTTGAATAGCATAGTTACTTTAAGCTTTGTAGGCGATGATAATTTTGGCATTTCACAAAACCAAATTGACCTTCCAAATACTATTGTGGTTTTAGGAATTGTTTTGGGTGTTTTGGCACTTTTGATTTCGGGATATAGTTTGAAAGCAAATGAATCACTAAAAGAAAATAAGGCTGAAATTAAATCTGATATATTAACAAATAATGGAACTCTCGAATCTTTAATAAATTTTTCTCCAATAGTAGTTTTTACAATTGACCTGAACGGGAAAATTTTATTGTCGATAGGTGGAGGGCTATATCTAATAGGGAGTGCTCCGGGAAAAAATGTGGGGAAAAATATCTCGGAAATTTATAAAGATGTTCCAGCCATTATTAGAAATTTAAACAGAGCGTTTGCCGGCGAACGATTTTCTGAAACTGTTAAAACAGGAGACATTTATTTTGAAACACTTTACGCTCCTTTAATAGAGGAAGAAAAAATTACAGGAGTGATTGGTGTAGCAATTAATGTTACGGAGAAAGAAAAATCTTTAAAAACAATAGCGGAGAGAAACTTAGAGCTGGAAAATTTAAATAAGCATATGGTAGAGCGGGAAATGAAAATGATAGAACTTAAAAAAGAGATTCGGGATCTAAAAAATAGAAAATAAAAATCACTTATTAAATAAACTCTTTTTAAATTCAGCCAAAGAACTTTACTTAGTTGAAGATTCCTCTTTTTTATCTGCAGATTTTTCCTTGCCCTTTATTACTTCTTTAACCTCTTTTACAACCTCCTTAGCCTTAGATTTAATTTCCTCTACATTTTCTTTTAATATATCTCTTGTTTCTTGTTTAGCATTACTTTCGGTAGGGACAACAACCCATAAAATTAGATAAACCCAAAAAGATGAAGTAAACCCAAAAACAAAACCCAGTAAAAAAATTACTCTTATTACCGATACATCAATATTCAAATACTCAGCAAGACCTGCGCAAACTCCTGCCAAAACTCTATCTTTTTCCGACCTAAAAAGCTTTTTTGGTGTGCTCATAATAATTATAAAAAAAATAAGTTACCCGCATTTATTATACAACTAACTTTAATATAAAAAAAAGGCTAAATTTCAGATTT